>JAHFGX010000005.1 GCA_023247215.1 Candidatus Omnitrophota bacterium | reverse complement strand
TCGCCGGCCCGACCGGCCTGGACGATGTGGTCACCCTCACCAACACGGATGCCGCCAAGCGGCGGATCACGAACGTCGCGACCCCACCGCTGGTTGACTCGGACGTGGTGACCAAAGCCTATGTGGATGCGGCGGCCGGGGGTGGCGGCGGGAGTTTCGTGAATATGGCCGGCACCGACTGCCCAACGGGATGGACGCTGGCCTACACCGGCACGTTGAAATTTGTCTATGCCTTCTTCTCCAACTGTGGAAGCGCCGGCGGGGCGGGCGTAGCGGAACTCCAGTGCGTGGGCAACAACGTGAGCGTCCCCAACTCCGGGTGTGCCAGCAAGTCGGTCGCGGATACCGGCCAGGCCTGCGCCGTGTGCGTCAAATGACACGTTCCCGTCTCTACGGAGGGTTGGTGCTCGTCGTGCTCCTCGGCACCCTGGTCTACGCCCTGGCCGAAGACCTCACCCTTACCACGTTTTATCCCTCGCCGCGCGGGGTCTACAAGGAGCTGCGGGCCAGCGGGGATGTGGCCATCGGCACGACCGGGACCCCCCAGGCGCGGCTCCAGGTCGTGCGAGCCACCGATGCGACGAGTCTGGCCCTCCTGGTGGAGGATGCCCCGAATGATCCCACCCCCTTCGTCCTGGATGAAACCGGCAAGCTGGGCCTGGGCACGCGCGATCCCACAGGCCCGCTGACCATCACCGGGGCGATGACGAATCCGGTGGGCGGCACCTGCCCCGCCGGCTATGACTGGTACAACGAGGATGGGGATGGCACGATTGATCCCCAGGAATGCCGGCAGACGACCCTCGTGGTGCAGGCCGACGGGAACATCGGCATCGGCACGAGCACTCCGGGCGCCTACCGCCTGAAAGTCGCCGGCCCGACCGGCCTGGACGATGTGGTCACCCTCACCAACACGGATGCCGCCAAACGCCGCATCACCAACGTGGCCACCCCGCCGGTGGCCGACTCGGATGTCGTCACCAAGGCCTACGTGGATGCGGCGGCGGGAGGAGGTGGGTTTTTTACGGTGTCGTGCGGTTGGGCAGCTAGCAACATAATCTTCAGTCTGGCAGCAAGCGGTTCATGTGTTCCGCCATCCTGCCCTGCAGTCTCGACGCTCATTGGTTATGGAGGGTGCGCGCCCACCGCCCTAGTCGGCGGCGCTAGTTATTGGATCGTGGGGTATTGCTACAACGTGTGCAAATGATCCCCCCACCTGCGGCGGGCTGTCAAAGACAGCCCATGCAATTTGAGCGCATGACAACCATGTTATCTCCATATCGGAATGACGATTGCAGTGCCACGCCAAAAGCGTGGCAGCCGCAGGTGGGGGGATGAAGACCCGACGGATCGGCGCGACGGACGTGAGGGTCTCCGAAGTCGGCTTCGGGGTGTGGACCGTCGCGACAAGCTGGTGGGGGGTCACGGACCACGCCTTCGGCGTCCGGCTGATCCAGCAGGCATTTGACGCGGGCATCACCTTCTTCGACACGGCCGACGCCTACGGCAACGGTCTGGGCGAGACGATTCTCGCCGAGGCGTTGGGCTCGAAGCGCCACCAGATCGTGATCGGCACGAAGTTCGGCTATGACTTCTACACCAACACCTCCCGCCGGGGCCATGAGGAGCTGCCGCACGATTGGAGCCCGGCCTACGTGCGCAAGGCGCTGGAGGAAAGCCTGAAGCGCCTGCAGACCGACCACGTGGACCTCTACCAACTGCACAACCCGCGCTTGGATGCGATGCAGCAAGACGACCTCTTCTCAACGCTGGAGGAGTTGAAGCGAGACGGGAAGATCCGCGCCTGGGGCCCGGCGCTCGGCCCCGCCATCGCCGAGCGGCAAATCGAGGAAGGGCGCTATGCTATCGAGCGCCGCCACGCGGACTTGGTCTACATCATCTACAATCTGCTTGAGCAAATACTGGGCGAGGGGTTGTTCGCGCTGGGCCGACAGCATCAGACCAGCTTCCTGGTCCGCGTGCCGCACGCCTCCGGCCTCCTGGACGGCACCGTGCGGGAAGACACCGTCTTTACGGAGCAGGACCATCGCTTCCACCGCGTCTCCACCGAAGACAAGAAGCGCGCGTGGCAGATTGATGGGCTGAAAAAAATCCGCCAGCTTGGATTCTTGGCCGAAGGCGCCGGGCGCACGCTCAGCCAGGCGGCGATTCAATACATTCTCTCCGAGCCGGCGGTGGCGTCCGTGCTCCCTAATATCTACAATGAAGCGCTGCTCAAGGAATTCACCGCCGCTCCAGAGACGCCTCCCATCACCGCAGACGAACGTGCGAAAGTGGCGGAGCTGTACGCCGGTCAGTTCGGCCTGGCTTCTGCCGGCACCATCTCATGATCACCGCCACGCAAACCTTCGACGCCACAGACAAGGCGCTGCTCACGAAAGTCCAGATGGGATTTCCCGTCGAGCACCGGCCTTACGCCCGGCTGGGCCAGGACATCGGCATTTCCGAGACGGAATGCATCGAGCGCATCAGCCGATTGAAGCGCGATAAAGTCATCCGCCAGCTTTCGGCGATCTTCGACACCCGCAGCCTCGGCTACCGCAGCACCCTGGTCGCGATGAAGGTGGACTCGGTGCAGGCGGATGAGGCGGCGGAGATCATCAACCAGCATCCCGGCGTGTCACACAACTACAAGCGCAACGACCTCTTCAACATCTGGTTTACCATCGCGGTGCCGCCGACGGACTCGCTGGAGAAGACGGTGGACATCCTGCACGCGCTGACCAAGGCCGACCAGACGATCATCCTACCCACGCTGCGTCTCTACAAAATCGGCGTGAAGCTGGATTTGACCGGCACGGGCCCGACGATGGAGAGCGACGAAGAGATCTACAACGAGCAGCGCCGCAACGCGCCGAAACCGCCGCTTCAGCCGCGCGACATCGCGCTGATCCGCGTGATGCAGGAAGACCTGCCGCTGGTGGAGATGCCCTTCGCCGTCTGGGCTGCGCAGGCAGAGATGACGGAGGCAGAGCTGCTGGCCTGGGCCGCACAGATGCAGCAGCACAACTACATGCGCCGCTTCGCCGCCATCCTGCACCACCGCAGCGCGGGGTTCATCGCCAACGCCATGGTGGTCTGGCAGGTGCCGGAGGCGCAGGTGGATGCCATCGGCGAGCAGCTCGCGCGGTTCCGCCAGGTGAGCCACTGCTACCGCCGCCCGGTCTACCCGGACTGGCCCTACCCGCTCTTCACGATGCTGCACGCCCCGACCCATTCCGCCTGCATGGAGATGATCGTGAAGATGGAAGCGGAGGTGGGGCAGTTCCCGCACAAAAATCTCTTCAGCACGAAAGAGTACAAAAAAACCCGCCTGAAATATTTCACCCCGGAGCTGGATGAATGGTGGAGCCGCGTCGGGGCGCAAGTCGATATAGTTAACTAAATTAGTTTAGTATTAGTTTATTTTTTACATACGTTCTTGACTGATTAACTCGTATATGAGACACTGCTCCCGCCATGGCGCCCAACCGTTCTGAGTTGATCAAACAGCAAGCCGGCAATCCCTTCTCCATCATCGAGACGATCCGGCGCGCGTCCACCGGCGGCGCCGAGCTGTCCGAAGACGAGCTATTCCTGTGCAAGTGGTACGGCCTCTACACGCACCGCCACGAGCCTGGCTATTTCATGCTGCGCACCAAGCAGCCCAACGGCTACGTGACGGTCGAGCAGGCCAAGGCTGTGGCGCGCATCGCCGAGCGGCGCAACAAGGGATTCGTGGACATCACGACCCGGCAGGATTTCCAGCTCCATTGGTGCCACCTCCGCGACGTGCCGGCGATCCTCGACGAGCTCAAGGCAGCGGGGATCACCACCCAGGGCGCCTGCGGGGACGTGATGCGCAACGTGGTGGGCTGTCCCGTGGCCGGCGTGGACCGGGACGAGGTGCTCGACGCCGGGCCGGTGGCGCAGCAGATCCATGAGCTGTTCACCGGCAACCTGAAATACGCCGACCTCCCCCGGAAATATAAGGTGTGCGTCACCGGCTGCCGTTCGCTCTGCCCGCATCCGGAAATCCATTGCGTCTCCTTCGTCGGGTGCGAACAGCAGACGGCGGAGGGGAAGACGCTGGGATTTGACGTGCGCGTGGGCGGGGGATTGTCCACCCAGGCCTTCTTCGCCCAGCGGCTGAATGCGTTTGTCCGACCCGAGCAGGTGATCGAGATCCTGCAGGCGATCACCGACATCTGGCAGGGCAGCCCCGTCTACCGGGAAAAGCGCCACCACGCGCGCTTCAAATATCTGATCCATGACTGGGGGGTGGAGAAGTTCCGGCAGGTCTTGGAGGAGCGGTTGGGCCGTGCGTTGGAGCCGGCCGCGCCCTCCTATCAGGAGGCGCCGGATCGGTACCGGGACCACGTGGGCGTGCACGCCCAGAAGCAGGACGGCTATTTCTACGTCGGCGTGCCGATCCTGGTGGGGCGCATCACGAGCGCCCAGCTCAAGCGGGCGGCGGAGCTCTCGGAGCGGTATGCGGATCTCTCGATCGCGTCCTTCGGGACGCCGCTGCGGGTGACGAGCCGGCAAAACCTGGTGTTGCTGCACATCCCCGAAGCCCGCGTCGAGAACGTGCTGGCCGGCCTGGCGGATGTCGAGTTATCCGTGAACGCGCACCCCATCAGTCGGGGCGCGGTCACCTGCACGGGGACGGAGTTCTGCAAGCTGGCCATCACCGAGACGAAGGCGCGCACCCGGCAGATCGTCGAGTACCTCGAGCATCGGGTGCTGCTGGATGAACCGCTGCGTTTACACATCACCGGCTGCCCCAACGCCTGCGCCCAGTACCAGATCGCCCACATCGGCTTGATGGGCTCCAAGGCCAAGCGCGACGGCCAGGTGGTGGACGCGTATGACATTTTGGTGGGCGGGCAGATGGGCGCGGAGGCGTCGTTCAACCACGCCATCGTGCGCAAGGTGCCGGCCACCGAGTGCGCCCGGCGGCTGGAGCAGCTGCTGCTGGGCTTCAAGCGGGAGCGCCGGCCGCAGGAGCCGTTCAACGCGTGGTGCCGCCGCGCCGGCGACGCGCGGCTCGTGGAGCTGCTCACCGACGGAGAGCCGCATCCGATGGAGGACGTGCCCTCGGCCCCTGTACCCGAACGAGACGAGCCGGCGCTATGACGAAGATGGGTTTGGCGGGTGACGCCGGAGGCGGGCGCCCGGCGAGCGAAGCCGACGGGCTGCCGCAGGCGGCAGGACCCGCCAAGCGATGAAATCACTAGCCGTGATCGTCTCTGGAGGCACCACCAACAACTTCATCCAGGTGCTGACACTGCTCCTGGCGTCGGTGCACTCGGAGATCAAGACGAGCGTGCTGTTCCGCGACGCCTCGCTCTTCCGCGTGACGCAGGACGGGATGAAGCAGTGGACGTGGAGCCCGGAGTACCAGGGGCAGGAGGCCGCGATGCTGGAGCGGCTGAAGAAGCACGACCTAACGGATTTGCAGAAGCTGCTGAGCCAGATCAAGGCCTCCGGCGACGTGAAGCTCTATGCCTGCAGCTCCTCGCTCAGCTTGAGCGGCCTGAAGCGCGAGCAGCTCATCGCGGAGATTGACGACGTGCGCGGCCTCCCAGCCTTCTTGCTGGAGGACGTCGCCACGGCGGACCGCGTCTTAACATTTTAACGTGAGGAACCGATGGCGACCCTGACGAAAGAGCAGATCTTGCGGTACAGCCGGCACCTGATCATGCCGGAGGTGGGGGTGGAGGGGCAGGAGAAGCTGGTCCAGGCCAAGATCCTCTTGATCGGCGCCGGCGGCTTGGGCTCGCCGCTGGGGCTCTACCTGGCGGCGGCCGGGGTCGGGGAGCTGGGGATCGTGGACTTCGACGTGGTGGACTTCACCAATCTCCAGCGGCAGATCATCCACCGCACCGAGGACGTCGGGCGGCTCAAGGTGGAGTCAGCCAAAGAGCGCATCCACGCCGTCAATCCCGACGTCGTCGTCAAGACCTTTAATCTGCGGCTGACCAGCGAGCACGTGATGGAGCTGATCAAGCCCTACGACGTGGTCATTGACGGCACCGACAATTTCGTCACGCGCTACCTGGTCAACGACGCCTGCGTCTTCCTGCGTAAGCCGAACATCTACGGCTCCATCTTCCGGTTCGACGGGCAGGCGACGGTGTTCTATCCGTTCAAGGGGCCGTGCTACCGCTGCCTCTATCCTGAGCCGCCGCCGCCGGGCATGGTGCCGAGCTGCGCCGAGGGCGGGGTGCTGGGCGTGCTGCCCGGCATCATCGGGGTGATCCAGGCGACGGAGGCGATCAAGCTGATCATCGGGCAGGGCGAGCCGCTCATCGGGCGGCTGCTGCTCTACAACGCGCTGAAGATGACGTTTCGCGAGGTCAAGCTGCGGCGCGATCTGGGCTGCCCGGTCTGCGGAGATCAGCCCACGATCACCACGCTGATTGATTACGAGCAGTTCTGCGGCATCCGCGGCCACGAGCCGGAGGCCTCAGCCGGGCAGTACGACGTCAACCCGGAAGAAGCGAAGGCGCTGCTGGAGCACAACCCGAAGGTCGTGATCCTCGACGTGCGCGAGCCGCATGAGTACGAGATCGTGCACTTGGAGGGCTCCAAGCTCATCCCGCTGTCGGAGCTGCCGCTGCGAGCCAACGAGCTGGACACGGCGGACACCATCCTGGTCCATTGCCACCACGGGCCGCGCAGCCAGCAGGCGGTGAAGATCCTGGAGCGGTTCGGATTCAAGAAGCTGAAGCACCTGCACGGCGGGATTGACGCGTGGGCGGCCGAGGTGGACCCGGAACTCCCCCGCTATTAGGTGTCAGACACTTTTTCAAAAAGTGTCTGACACCTCATAGCGCTGCCCAAGCCGATCATCGGAGGATCTGCTGGCTGGCGTAACGGCGATAGAGGCCGTGCGGCTTGGCGAGCAGCTCCTCGTGCCGGCCCTGCTCGACGATGCGCCCGCCTTCGATCGCCACCACCTGGTCCGCGTGCTCGATGGTCGAGAGCCGGTGCGCGATGATCAGCGCGGTGCGGCCCTGCAGCAGGCGGATGAGCGCCTGCTTGATCAGCGTTTCTGATTCGGCGTCCAGGGCGGAGGTCGGCTCATCCAGGATCACGATGGGCGCGCCCTTCAGAAACGCCCGCGCGATGGCCAGCCGCTGTTTTTGCCCGCCGGACAGCTTGACCCCGCGCTCTCCCACCTCGGTCTCATAGCCCTTCGGCATCTGCCCGATGAACGTGTCGCAGAATGCCTCGCGGGCCGCCTGCCGCAGCTCCTCGTCGGTGGCCTGCGGGTTGCCGTAGCGCAGGTTCTCGGCGATCGTCCCGCTGAAGAGGATGGGGTCCTGCGTCACGATGGCGATCTGCTGCCGCAGCGACTTCAACCGGATGTCGCGCAGGTCAGCCCCGTCCAGGGTGATCCGCCCGCCGTTCACGTCGTAGAACCGGGCCAGCAGCTTCACCAAGGTCGATTTACCCGCGCCGCTGGGCCCGACGAGCGCGACGGTGGTGCCGGACGGGATGCGCAGGGAAAAGTCCGTGAGGATCGGCTCGCGCCCCTCATACTGAAAAGCCACGCGCTCAAAGACGATCTCGCCGCGGGCGCGGGAGACGGCGGCGGCGCCGGGCCGGTCCTGCACGTCCGGGTAGATGGTGAACACCTCGAAGATGCGGTCCATGGCGGCGAGGCTGTTCGTCAGGATCAGGTTCAGCTCGGTGAGCCGCTGGATCGGCTGGTAGAGCATCCCCAGGTAGGCGTAAAACGCCATCAGGGTTCCCACCGAGAGCTGCCCGCGCCACACCTCCACGGCGCCGAACCACAAGACGAGGATCGGGCCCAGCGCCGTCAGGAACCCGGTGGCGCCCAGGGCGATGGATTGCAGGGTGACGCTCTCCATCACCGTGTCGAAATAGCGGTGGCTTTGCGCCTTGAATTCCCGCGCCTCCGTTTCTTCATGGGTGAAGGATTGGATCGTGGAGATGGCCGCGAACTGCTCGTGCAGGTCGCCGGAGATCTCCTGAAGCTGGTGGTGGATGTCCCGGCTCTTGAGGCGGATCCGCTTGGTCAGGACGCCGCTGATGACGGCATAGAAGGGGAGGACGGCCAGCGAGACCAGGGCCAGCTTCCAGTGGGCGGCGAACAGCAGCGCGATGATCACGATGACGCAGGAGAGGTCCATTGCCGTGTTCACCAGCGCCGAGCCGACGAAGTTCTGCGCCGAGGCGATGTCTCCCGTCATGCGGGCGACCACCGCGCCGATCTGCTGCCGGTCGAAGAAGCTCAGGCTCATGCGCTGGACGTGGAGGTACAGCTCCTGGCGCAGGTCGAAAATGATGCGGTGGCCGGCCAAGCCGGACAGATACGAACGGTAATAGCTCGTGACGGCGTAGAGCGCGTAGGCGGCGCAAAGGCCGGCCATGAGCCAGTGGAGCTCTGCGTGCGGGCGCGCGCTGCCCGGGACCAAGAAGTCGTCCACCAGCAGCTTGAGCGTCCAGGGCATGAGCAGGGGGATGAGGTAGCGCACCACCCCGCAGGCGACAGCGGCGATGATGACCCCCCGGTACGGGGTCACGTAGCGGAGGAACCGCTGCAGGCTGGTCGGCCCTGGGCCCGTGCTCGACGGAGATGGCGTGGACGCGTTGCTCGACGACATAATAGTTTAGTATAACACACGGTGGGAAGCCCACGAGGGGCCACGGGTGACGCGGAGGCGGGCGCCCCACCGCCCCAAGAGGGAAAGAGGTAGACAGGACGAGCCGACGGTGTTAAGATAGACGAGTTTGTGAAATAAATCACAAAGTCAGGTTTCCCCATGGCACTCGAATACCTCGCCATCCTGTTCTTCGCCGTGCTCGCGGGGCTGGTGGCCACCTTCATGCTCGTGGCCAACCGGTTCCTGGGACCGCACCGGCCCACCCCGGTGAAATCACAGCCGTTTGAATGCGGCGTGGATCCCATCGCCCTGCCGGCCGGGCGGATGCCGGTGCATTTTTACGTCCTGGGCATGCTGTTCGTCGTCTTTGACGTCGAGCTGATCTTCCTCTTCCCTTGGGGGGTCGTGCTGCGGGAGTTGGGCTGGTTCGGCCTGTTCGAGATGGCGTGGTTTCTGGGAATCGTCGTGGCCGCGTTCGCGTATGCGTGGCGCAAGGGCGCCTTGGACTGGGAGTAGGGACATGGGGCAGGGGACGGCAGACGCCGGCAAGCTCAACTGGATGACCACCAAGCTGGACGCGGCGCTGGGGTGGGCGCGCAAGTTCTCCATCTTCCAGTATCCGTTCGTGACCGCCTGCTGCGGCATGGAGTACATGGCCACCGCCTGCTCCCACTACGACGTGGACCGCTTCGGCGCCGGCTTCCCGCGCTTCTCCCCGCGCCAGGCGGACGTGCTGTTCGTCGTCGGCACCATCAGCCACAAGATGGCGCCGGTCCTGAAGCGGATCTATGACCAGATGATGGAGCCCAAATGGGCCGTGGCCTTCGGGGTGTGCACCTGCACCGGCGGCTTCTACGACAACTACGCCACCGTCATGGGGATTGATACGATCATCCCGGTGGATGTCTACATTCCCGGCTGCCCGCCACGTCCTGAGAACGTGCTGGACGGCTTGATGAAGCTGCAGGACAAGATCCAGTTGGGCACCTTGGCCGACGCGCCCACCGGGCCGGAAGGGCGCCCGGCGGAATTGCGCGTGCTGCACCAGCCAGGAGCCCACCTGTAAGTCACAACCACACACAGCCATGTCCGACGTCACGCGAGTGGTTCACGAGCGGTTTCCTCACTGGGTGATCGCGTCCCATGCCTACCGGGGAGACCAGACGGTGGTCCTCAAGCGCGAGGGGCTGCTGGAGGTGTGCGCCGCCCTGCGGGACGCGCCGGAATTGGCCTGTGAGTTCCTGATGGACCTGGGCTGCGTGGATTACCTCTCCTTCGGCTCGTTCCAGGGCAGCGCGCCGACGCTCACAACGCCCTCGCCGCTGCCGTACTTCATGAAGCCGGCGCCGACCGCCGAGATGTGGGAGCGGGGCGTGCCGAACGAGTTCCGCTTCGAGGTGGTCTATCATTTCTCGTCGCTGACGCACGGCCACCGCCTGCGCCTCAAAGTGCCGGTCACCGCGCAGGACGCGGTGGTGGACTCCGTCACCGGCCTGTGGCGCGCCGCGAACTGGTTCGAGCGCGAAGTGTGGGACATGTACGGCGTGCGCTTTGCCGGCCACCCGAACCTGAAGCGGATCCTCATGTATGAGCCGTTTGAAGGGCACCCGCTCCGCAAGGACTACCCCGTCAACAAGCGCCAGCCGCTGATCGGCCCGGTCAACTAGCCCCTGATGAGCGACACCCACGTCCTGCCGCTTGAACCGCACACCCGCTCGACGGAGACGCGGCACATGTTTTTGAACATCGGGCCGTCGCACCCGGCGATGCACGGCATCATCCAGATCACGGCGGAGCTGGACGGCGAGCGCCTCCTGGCCACCGACGTGGAAATCGGCTACCTGCACCGCGGCTTCGAGAAGATGTGCGAGCTGGGGCCCTACAACAACGCCATCCCCTACACGGACCGGCTCAACTACGTCTCCCCCCTGATCAATAATTTCGGCTACTGCTGGGCCGTCGAGCGGCTGATGGGCATCGAGGCGCCGGAGCGCTGCCAGTACATCCGCGTGATCCTGAGCGAAATTTCCCGCATCACCGACCACCTGACCTGCGTGGGCGCCTCGGCGATGGAGCTGGGGGCGTTCACGGTGTTCCTCTACATGATCAAGGCGCGGGAAGTGCTGTGGGAGCTGATCGAGGCCGTCGCCGGGGCGCGGTTGACCATCTCCTACGGGCGCGTGGGCGGCGTCAAGGCCGACCTGCCGGAGGGGTTCGCGCAGCGCACGCACGCGGCCCTCGAGGAAGTCCGTCGGGTGCTCATCGAGTGCGACAAGCTGCTCACCCGCAACCGCATTTTCGTGGATCGGATGCAGGGCACCGGCGTCATCTCCAAGGAGCTGGCGATCTCCTACGGCATCACCGGCCCGTTCCTGCGAGGCTCCGGGGTCAACTACGACGTGCGGAAGGCCTATCCCTACTTCGTGTACGACCGCCTGCAGTTCGACGTGCCGCTCGGCTCCACCGGTGACAACTACGATCGCTACCTCGTGCGCATGGAAGAGATGGAGCAGAGCATGCGCCTCGTTGAGCAGGCGCTGAAGCAGATCCCGGCGGGGCCGATCCTGGTGGATGGGGGAGGGCAGGCCATCCCGGCCGCGGCGATGGTGGACCTGGCCAAGCTCGGACAGACCGGCGGGATGAAACGCGTCAACGTGGTGACCGACCCGACGCTGGGCGGCTCCACCAAGAGCTTCCACTGCGGCATCAACGCGCCGGAGCGGCGCGCGGTCCTGCCGCCGAAGGAAGATACCTACGGCAACATCGAAGGCCTCATGCACCACTTCAAGCTGGTGATGATGGGGCACGGCATCCGGCCGCCTCAAGGCGAAGTGTACGCGCCGGTCGAGGGGGCCAACGGCGAGCTGGGATTTTACGTGGTCAGCGACGGCAGCGACCGGCCCTACCGGGTCCGCGTGCGGCCGCCCTGCTTCACCATCATGGCAGCACTCCCGGATCTGCTCATCGGCGGCATGCTGGCCGACCTGGTGCCGACCTTCGGCTCCGTCAACATGATCGGCGGGGAGCTGGACCGGTGACGCCCATGTCCTCCACCGCCACCCTTCCCTCGGCTTCGACGCTTGAGCCGCTGCGGCCGGAGGCCGAGCAGATCGTCGCCCGGTATGAGCGCAGGCCAGCCGCCATCCTCTCGGTCTTGCATCTGGTGCAGCAGCGCCTGGGCTTCGTCTCGATGGACGCGGAAGCTTGGGTGGCGGATTTGCTCGGCATCTCCGTGGCGCACGTGCACGAAGTAGTGACCTTCTACACGCTCTATCATCGCCAGCCGGTCGGGACCTATCACCTGCAGGTCTGCGCGAATGTCTCCTGCATGCTGCGCGGCGGGGAGCACAGCCTGGCCGCCCTCTCGAAGAAGCTGGGCATTGCGCCGGGCCAGACGACCCCCGACGGTCGGTTCACCCTCTCGACGGTGGAATGCCTCTGCGCGTGCGAGCACGCCCCGATGATGCAGGTCAACGACACCTATGTCGGCCCGTTGACGCCGGAGATTGTCGAGCAGGCGGTGGCCCATCCGGATCAGCTCAGCCCAGCCCCCTTGGCGTTCCGCGGGGCGCCGGGCTTGAACGAACCGGTGCTGTCCGCCCGCTTCACCACGCCGGGCTCCGAACAGATCGCCACCTATGTCCGCGATGACGGCTACCAGATGGCCCGCAAGGCGGTCACCGAGCTGACGCCGGACCAGGTGATCGCCGAAGTGACGAAAGCGAATCTTCGCGGCCTGGGCGGGGCGGGCTTCCCCACGGGGAAAAAGTGGGCGTTTATCCCGAAGGACACGACGCAGCCCAAGTTCCTGGTCGTGAACGCCGATGAGGGCGAGCCGGGGACGTTCAAGGACCGCTATCTGGTGGAGCGGGACCCGCACCGGCTGCTGGAGGGCATGATCATCGCCGGCTACGCCACCGGCTGCCGCAAGGCCTACATCTACCTGCGCGGCGAATACGTGCGGTCGGCGCAGATCCTGCAGCAGGCCATCCGCGAGGCGGCCGAATACGGCTTTCTCGGCAAGAAGATTTTCAACAGCGCCTTCGACTTCGAGATCGTGGTGCACCGCGGGGCCGGCGCGTACATCTGCGGCGAAGAGACCGCGCTCCTGGAATCGCTGGAAGGCAAGAAAGGCTTCCCGCGCCTGAAGCCGCCGTTTCCCGCCATCAAAGGGTTGTTCGGCTGCCCGACGGTGATCAACAACGTCGAGACGCTCGCCTGCGTGCCGGCGCTGCTGCGCAAGGGCGGGGAATGGTTCGCGAAGCTGGGCTTCGGGCGCACCGGCGGCACGCGCCTGTTCAGCCTCAGCGGCCACGTGAACCGCCCGGGGTTGTACGAAGCCTCGCACGGGGTCACGTTGCGCCAACTGATCTTCGACCACGCGGGCGGCATCCCCGGCGGGCGCGCCCTCAAGGCCGTGGTGCCGGGCGGGATTTCGGCCAAGATCCTGCGGGCGGACGAGATTGACGTGCCGATGGATTTCGACTCGCTGCTCGAGGCCGGGACGATGGCCGGCTCGGCCGGCGTGATCGTCATGGACGACGCGACCTGCATGGTCAAGGCGCTGTGGTATGCCTCCAAGTTCTTCGCGCACGAGTCGTGCGGCCAATGCTCGCCCTGCCGGGAAGGCACCGGCTGGCTGCACAAGGTGGTGAGCCGCATCGCCGACGGGCACGGGCGCCAGGAGGACCTGGACTACCTGCTGACCGTGGCAGGCAACATGGAAGGAAAGACCATCTGCGTGTTCGCCGACGCCGCGGCCTGGCCGATCCAGAGCTATATCACCAAGTTCCGTCCGGAGTTTGAATATCACGTCCGCCACGGGCGATGCGAGATCGAGACATGATGGCCGTCGATGCCGGCTTCCTCATCTTTTTCGGAATCTTTTTCCTGTTTTGGTTCGGCAGCGTCTATCTCATGTGGGCGCATCCGCACCGATGGGTGCAGTGGTTTTTGAAGAAGCCGTGGAAACCCTTCGGCCTGACGGTGACGATTCATGACGCGGCGAAACTTCGGAAGAATTTACGGAGGCTCAGCATGTTTTATACCGCCGTCGGCCTGGCCGTCCTCGCCGCCATCGTGCTGACGATCCTGAGCGCCGCACATTAATCCATGCCCACGCTGACGATTGACGGCAAGACGGTCACGGTGCCGGAGGGCGCCACGGTCTTGCAGGCGTGCGAGCAGGCGGGCAGCCCGGTGCCGTTCTACTGCTATCATCCCGGCCTCTCCATCGCCGGCAACTGCCGCATCTGCCTGGTGGAGGTGGAACAATCCCCCAAGCTGCCGATCGCCTGCTACACGCCGGCGGCCGAGGGGATGGTGGTCCACACGACATCGGATAAAGTGCTCAAAGCCCGCCAGGACGTGCTGGAATTCCTCTTAATCAACCACCCGCTCGACTGCCCGGTCTGCGACCAGGCCGGGGAGTGCTGGCTGCAGGACTACTACATGAACTACGGGCTCTACAACCCGAAGTTCGACGAAGAGAAGGTGAAAAAGCCCAAGGCGGTGCCCATCGGCCCGACGGTGATGCTCGACGCGGAGCGGTGCATCCTCTGCTCGCGCTGCGTGCGTTTCTGCGACGAGATCACCAAGACCGGCGAGCTGGGCATCTTTAACCGCGGCGACCATTCGGAGATCGGGGTCGCGCCGGGGAAAGAGCTGACGAACGACTATTCGGGCTGCACCGTGGACATCTGCCCGGTGGGGGCGCTCACCGACCGGGACTTCCGCTTCAAGTGCCGCGTCTGGTACTTGGGCTCCACCAAGTCCGTCTGCCCCGGCTGCTCGATGGGCTGCAATATCGAGATCCATGACAACCGCGAACGGAAGGAGCGGCCGCACGTGGCCCAGGGCGCGCGCGTCATGCGGTTGAAGCCCCGCTACAACGCCGACGTGAACCAGTGGTGGATGTGCGACGCGGGGCGCTACGGGTACAAGGCGATTGATGAGCAGCGCCTCACGACCGTGCAGCATCGCAACGGACACGGCCACCAGACCTCCACATGGAGCGACGCGCTGGACCTGCTGGCCTCGACGCTGCGCCGGCTGCAGGAGGCCCGGCAGATGGACCGGGCCGGCGTGATCCTCTCCACCCAATTGACCAACGAAGACCTCTACGTGGCCAAGCGCGTGGCCCAGGCGCTGGGGATCCGGAACGTCGCCGTGCAGGGCCCCGCGCGTCCGGGGCGCCAGGACGATTTCCTGATGAAGGCCGACACCTCGCCCAACACGCGCGGGGCGCAGGCCCTGGGGTTGTCGCTCGACGCCGCGGGGCTGTTTGCGAGGGCCGCGCGAGGCGAGCTGACGACGCTCTACGTCTGCGGGCCGGATGTGATCGAGGCGTACGGCCAGGCGGCGGCGGACCAAGTCAAAAACTGTGTCGAGCTGTTCGTCTACCAGGGCTCCAACGCCGGCGGCAGCGTGCAGGCGGCGCATCTGGTGCTGCCCGCCGCGGTCTATGCGGAGAAAGACGGCACCTTCACCAACGACCAGGGCCGCGTGCAGCGGATCCGGCCGGCGTTTGCGCCGCTGGGCGAGGCCAAGCCGGATTGGCAGATCTGGACGGAATTGGCGGCCCGCCTCGAGGTTCCGGTCAGCTTCACCGACGCGGCCGCGGTCTTCGCCGATCTCGCGGCGCGCGAGCCGGCCTTCAAGGGGTTGACCTACGAGATCATCGGCGACGCCGGGGCGCTGCTGAAGGCCTAAGCGGATGTGGACCGACCTGCTCATCAAATTGGCGCTGGCGGGGATCGTGCTCTTTGCCGTCCTGAATCTCGCCGGCATCCAGACGTGGCTGGAGCGCAAGCAGAGCGCTCTGATGCAGGACCGCGTGGGCGCGAACCGGGCGGTCTTTTACCTGCCGTGGCGGTGGGCGGCGCCGATCAACTGGGTGCTGCGCAAGCTGGGCGGGGTGGGGCTGCTGCACGCGCTGGCGGACGTGATCAAGCTGCTCACGAAAGAGGATTTCATTCCGTCCAGCGGCGCGCCGTTCCTCTTCACCCTCGCGCCATGGATCTCGGTCTTCTTCGCGCTGGTAGCGTTCGCGGCGATCCCGTTCGGCGACAGCCTGCAACTCTTCGGCCGGACCGTCGATCTGCAGGTGGCGCACATTGACCCGGCCCTCCTCTACGTGCTGGCCCTGGCATCGCTGGGCGTTTACGGCGTGATCCTCGCCGGCATGGGCTCCGGCACCAACCTCTCGGCCTTGGGCGGGTTGCGCGCGGCATCGCAGATGCTGGCGTATGAGATCGCGCTGGGGGTGTCGTTGATCGGTGTGGTGGTCTGGTTCGGCACGCTCGACCTGCAGGAGCTGATCCGTCAGCAAGGCACCTACCTGTTCGGATGGATCCCGCAGTGGGGGGTGGTGGTGCAGCCGGTGGGGTGCCTGGTCTTCATGACGGCGGCGTTGGCCGAAACCAAGCGGGTGCCCTTTGATTTACCCGAAGGCGAGCCGGAGATCATCGGCTATTTCGTGGAGTACAGCGGCATGAAGTTCGGGCTGTTCTTCCTGACGGATTTTGTGGAGACGGTCCTCGTGGCCGCGCTGACGACGGTGATTTTCTTCGGCGGGTGGCAGGTGCCCTATCTGGGGCCGCACGGGTTCGCCTTCCCGTGGGGCGGGGCGATCGAGCTGTCGCGGTTGACCGTGGTGTTGTTGGGGGTGGGGGCGTTTACCCTGAAGGTCTCGTTCTTTATCTGGCTGTTCATGGCGATCCGCTGGACGCTGCCCCGGTTCCGCTACGACCAGCTCATGGCGCTGGGGTGGAAGGGGTTGTTTCCCATCTCTCTGGCGAACATCGGGCTGACCAGCCTCTTGCGGGTCTTGGTGCATTGACGAGATGCCAACTCAACTGAGCACCGAGCTGCTGCACCGGCTGCGCCGCGCGCATCAGCGCAAGCCCTTGACGTGGTGGGAGCAGACGTACCTGCCGTCCATCGCGCTGGGCTTGTGGATCACCTCCACGCACTTCTGGCGCAACCTGTTCCTGCACATCGCGCACCGCGTCGGGGCGTTCCGCGACATTCCCGCGTCGGTGACGATCCAGTATCCGGAGCAGCAGCGCGAGATGTCGCCGCGCCTGCGGACGCGCCACCGGCTCATGCAGCGCGACGACGGCACGCCACGCTGCGTCGCCTGCATGCTCTGCGAGACGGTCTGCCCGGCGAAGTGCATCTATATTACCCCGGCCGAGCACCCGGATCCGAACATCGAGAAGGTGGCGAAGAGCTTCGATCTTGATTTAGGGAAGTGCGTGTACTGCGGCTATTGCGTGGAAGTCTGCCCGGAGGACGCCATCCGGATGGACACGCAGCGGCACGACATCGCCGCGACTTCGCGCGACGGGATGTGGCTCGACATCATCGAGCTGCTCCACCCGGGGTCGAAGAAGCCGTCCGATCCGCCCCAGAAGTTCGTCCAGCTCTCCCTCGACGACTTCCGCCGCCTGAAATCCTCGCCGGAAACAACTGATTGAAGTGATCTTCGTTGGCAATTACGATGGCATCCGCCGCTTTCTTCGAGCGTGTGTCGCGGCGGTGGAGCGGCGCGTCATCAGCCGGATCGCCGAGACGCTTGCGGAACAGTGGTGCCGCGCCCCCGCGGCGGCGTATAATGGCCCAGGGATAGCGGCATGGGTATCGCCGAGTCAGCCAAGGAGGCTTGGGATGAGGTCGAAGACCGGTCGGTTGGCAGTCGGGATCGTCGCGTCAGCGCTCTTGCTGAGCGGGTGTTACGGGCCGTTCCAGTTGACCCGGAAGCTGTATACCTGGAACGGGCAGGTGGGCGACAAATGGGAGAATGAGATCGTGTTCCTGATCCTCGCCGTCACGCCGGTCTACAGCCTGGCCGTGGCCGGGGATGCCATCGTGTTCAACACCATCGAGTTCTGGACCGGCAAGAACCCGATGGCGCACGCCGCTCCGCAGACGGCGACTCAGCGAGTGGCTCGGGGCGACACGGAAGCGATCGTGACGCACACGGCCAGCGCATCGCTGCGCCAGGTGACCATCCAGCCGCTGCATCACGGGCAGCCGACGGGCGCCCTGGTCATCAAGGAGGTCGGCGGCATGACCGTGGCGATGGACGCCTCCGGCCAGGTCCGGTATCGCGTCCAGACGCTGGCGGACGGCCGCATGATCGTCACCGATGCGGAGGGACGCCAGGTGGCCACGGGTTCGACGCAGGAGATCCAGCGCTTGATCGCGTCCGTGCCGCGGTAAGCGGCACACGGTTGTGACACAAACACCCCGGGAGGGCTCGGCTCTCCCGGGGTGTTGTCTTCTGGAAGGGATGAGCTGGTCAAGCCCGCTCAGCGCTTGACGACCTGCTCCTTCTCGCGCGCGTACTGGTAGGCTTCATCCGGCAGGACTTTGTTCTCCTGGAGCAGGGCGGTCAGGGCCTGGTCCATGGTCTGCATGCCTTCTTTGCGTCCCACCTGGATCATCGAAGGAATCTGGAATGTTTTGGCCTCGCGGATCAGGCTGGTGATGGACTGGTTGCACAGCATGGTCTCAACGGCCGCGACCCGGCCGTTCCCGCCCACCCGCTGGAGCAGGTTCTGGGAGATGACGCCGATCAGGACGGTGGAGAGGATGTGGCGGATCTGGGCCTGCTGGTTGCCGGGGAATACGTTGATGATCCGGTCAATGGAGTCAGCCGCGCTGTTGGTGTGCAGCGTGCCGAACACCAGATGGCCGGTTTCCGCCGCGGTCAGCGCCAGCTCGATCGTTTCCAAGTCCCGCATCTCGCCGACGAGGATGACGTCCGGGTCTTCGCGCAGCGCCGCCCGCAGCGCCACCGCGAAGGAGCGCGTGTGGTAGCCCACCTCGCGCTGCGTCACCAGGCTCCGCTGGTTCTGATGGACGAACTCGATGGGATCTTCCACGGTGAGGATGTGGTCGGCGCGGCTGCGGTTGATGTGGTCAATCAGCGCCGCCAGCGTGCTGGATTTCCCGCTGCCGGTCGCGCCCGTGACCAGGCAGAGCCCCTTGCGGTACTCCGTAAACTTCAGCAGGCTCTCCGGCATCCCGAGCTCTTTGATGGATTTGATCTGGAAGGGGATTAATCGGAAGGCCGCCCCCGGCCCTTGCCGCTCCCAAAACGCGTTCACGCGGAAGCGGGCCACGCCCGGCAGCTCATAGGCGCAGTCCACGTCGCGTTCCTGGTCCCACGTGGTCTGGTCGGCCGGGCTCAGGACCTGCGCGATCAGGGCGCGCGCGCCCTCCGCCGTCAGCGCCGGCAACTCCAATGATCGAAGCGTGCCGTGGACCCGCACGATCGGCGGCGATCCGGTCGCCACATGCAGGTCGCTCGCTTGCTGCTGCGTGGCTGTCTGAAGCAGTTCATTCATCTGCGCGTCCGCCATCGCTCCTCCTTCCGGGTATACGGGTATATATGATGAAAGCATACCATACCCTTTCGTGAGTGAGGGGGCAGGCGATGCGGCGGAACTTGCCCCCGAGCGATTAAAACGTAACGACGCGGGAGAGCAGCGCGAGGAACGGCCCCTGGACGGTTCCGATCACCAGGATGCCGCCCAGGAGGAAGAAGAGGATCAGCCGGTTCAGGCCGTCCACCCGGATCGGGGTTGCGGTGGGAGGGGCCAGCAGGTAGACGCGCCGGACGACCATGAAGTAGTAGTAGAGCGAGATGGCCACGTTCACCGCTCCGACAGCCACGAGCCACAGGCGCTGGTCTTGCACGGTCGCCAGCAGCACGAACCATTTGCCCGCGAAGCCCGCCAGCGGCGGCACCCCGGCCAGCGACGACAGCCCGATGAACATCGCCGCGGCCAGCAGGGGCGAGCGGCGCGACAGGCCGTTGTACTCGTCCAGCGCATCGCTGCCGCCGGCCTTCGACACCAGCGTGATCACGAAGAAGATCGCCAGGTTGCTGAACAGGTACGCCAGCAGGTAAAAGCTGACCGCTTGCGCCCCGAACAGCGTGGCGGTCGACAGGCCCATCAGCAAGTAGCCCGCGTGGCCGATTGAGGAATATCCCAGCAGCCGCTTGATGTTGGTCTGCGGGATGGCGGCCAGGTTGCCGTACAGCAGCGTGGCGGCGGACATGACCGCCAGCATGCTCCCCCACACGCTCTCGGCGGCCCAGAACACGCCATAGAGCACCCGGAGGAGCGCGACCATCCCGGCCATCTTCGAGCCGACCGAGAGCAAGGCCACCACCGGCGTGGGCGCGCCTTCGTACACGTCCGGCGCCCAGAGATGGAACGGCACGGCCGCGATCTTGAACCCGAGCCCCACCAGGACGAGCCACAAGCCCACGGTCGCCAGCGGCGGGATCACGCCGGTCGAGAAGAGCGCCCGCAGCACGTCGAAGTTGGTGCTGCCCGCCGCGCCATAGAGCAGCCCCACCCCGTAAATCAGGCAGCCGGAGGAGACCGAGCCGAGGATCAGGTACTTCATCCCCGCCTCGACGGCCTTGGGGTCGGTCTTCACGTACGCCGTCATCACGTAGGCGGAGAACGTGAGCAGCTCCAGGCCGATAAAGAGCAGCAGCAGGTCGTTGACGGACGCCAAGACCAGCATGCCCAGCAGCGCAATATACAGCAGGAGGTAGAATTCTCCAACCTGGGTGGAGAGCAGTTTCGCGTCGTTCCGGGTGAGCAGCACGACCAGCCCCGTCGTCAGCAGGAAGAGCCATTTGAAGTAATAGGCGAAGGGGTCCAGCACGAACATCGCCCCGCCCGTCATGAGGCCGGCCTGCGGCGCGCTGGTGAAGACCTCGCCCACCCACGGCCGCTGGCACCAGAGCACCGCGGCCAGCGCGGCGAGCCCCGCGAGCGCGATGAGCCACAATCGCGGCTTGCGGCCGGAAGGCAGCAGCAGGTCGCCGACCAGCAGCCCGACGACCAACAGGCTCAGGGCCGCTTCCACGGCGATGACGTGCCAGTTCATCAGTACGACTCCCGCCATGTGGATCCCACCCCCGGCGCGGCCGCCTGGGCGCGCGCGATCCGGGCGATGATCGGCCGGGTGGAGAGATCAATCAGCGAGATCAGCGGCTTGGGCCAGCAGCCCACGGCCAGCAGCGCGCCGGTCAAGATCAGATAGGGCAGGCGCGCAAACGGGGTCGTGGCATCGCGCGCGTGGGGCAGGCTTTCATTCGCCTGGCCGAAGAACGTCCCCCGCACCAGCCGCAGCATGTAGACCGAGGTGATGACCACGCCCAGGACCGCCAGCACGGCTTGCAGCCGGTACTGGTCCCAGGCCCCCACGATCACGAGCAGCTCGGCCACGAAGTTGGCGAACCCCGGCAGGCCGCTGGAGGCCATGGCGGCGATGACGCCGCACGTGGCGATGAACGGCAGCGACTTCGCCAGACCGCCCAGCTCCGGCAGGTAGCGGGTATGGGTCTGGTCATAGACATGCCCGACGAGCGCGAAGGCCAGCGCCGTCATGAGGCCGTGGGCGAACATCAGCAGCACCGCGCCGTTGAGCCCCACCGGCGTCAACACGGCAATGCCCAGGAGCACGTAGCCCATGTGGCTGGAAGAGGAATAGCCGATGATGAGCTTGAGGTCCTTCTGCGCCATGGCCACCAAGCCGCCGTAGATGATGTTCATCACGCACAGGCCGGCCAGCCAGGGGAGCCACAGGCGCGCCCCGTCCGGCATCAGCGAGACGGCGAGCCGGAGGATGGCGTAGGAGCCCAGCTTCATCAGGACGCCGGCGTGGAGCATGCTCACGGCGGAGGGCGCGGCGGCATGGCCGATGGGCGACCAGCTATGGAACGGCCACATCGGGGCGATAACGCCGAACCCGATGACGAGCAGCGGGAAGATCATCCGCTGCAAGTGCGGCGCCAGGGGGGTGAGGCTGAAGTGATGCTCCAGCGCGACGAGATCGGAGGTCTGCAGCCCGGAGCTGGCATACAGCCACAACAGGCCGACCAGGGCGAGCACGGCGCCGGCGGTCAGGTAAATCGTCAGCTTCATGGCCGCGTATTCCTTGGAGAAGCGCACCATGCCGTGCTCCTTCACGTCGCTGCCCCAGATGCCGATCAGCGGGTACATGGGGATGACGGCCATTTCGTAAAAGAAGTAGATGAAGAACACGTCCAGCGACGTGAAGACCCCGAACACGCCGGTGATGAGGACGAGGTAGAAGATGTAGTACTCCTTGACGCGGTCTGTGATGGCATAGGAAATCAGCACCCCGCAGAAGGCGCACAGCGCATGAAGCAGCACCAGGGTCGTGCCGATGCCGTCCACGCCCAAGTGGAAGGAGATGCCCAAGGAGGAAATCCACGGCACCAGCATCTCGTACTGGTAGCCGGCGAGGGCGCGGTTGTAGTGGAAGAAGATGGTCAGCGCGCCGGCGAGGGACGCGCCGGTGGCCAGGACGGCAATTCGCCGCACCCAGACGGCTTGCGCGGCCGGCACCACGCACAACAGGAGCGCGGCGGCCGCCGGGGCGAGCAGCACGAGGGCCAGGATCCAGGAAGAAGAGAGCGGCGGCATCAGCGGCGGATCGCGGTGTAGACCAGCACGACGACCCCGGTGACGAAGACCAGCGCGTACTGCTGGATGACCCCGGTCTGGCAGCGCCGGATCACCCGTCCGGCGGCCTGCGTCAGCCATGCGGTGCCGTTCACCGCGAAGCCGATGATGAGGTGCCGCTCGACGAGCTGGCAGGCCTGCGCGATCACGCGCTGCTGCACGACGTCCACATACCAGTTGTAGAGCTGATCAAAGCCGTACTTGCGCTCCAGCACCCACACCCAGCCGCGGAAGCGTTCGAGGAATAGGGCGCTGGAGATCGCGCGCTGCACGTAGATCAGCCAGGCCAGGCCGAAGCCACCGCCCACCGCCAGCAGCGAGACGGCGACGACCACAGGCGAGCCGTGGTGCGCTTCGTGCTCCCCGAGGAAGGTCGGCAGGCCGAGGTAGCCGGCGACGATGGACAAGCCGGCTAATACGATCAAGGGACCGGTCATAACCGAGGGTGATTCGTGGGCATGCGCGTGGCTATCATGGGCGGGCCGGAAAAACGCCACCAGCCACGCCCTGGCGATGTAGAAGGCGGTCAGCGCCGCCGTCATGGCGCCGAGCAGGTACAGGACGCCGTTGCGCTCGTAGGCCAGCGACAGGATCGCCTCCTTGCTGAAAAATCCGCTGAGGCCGGGAAACCCGGCTAGCGCTAGCCCGCCGATGAGGAAGGACCAGGACGTGATCGGCATGGCCTTGTGGAGCCCGCCCAGCTCCCAGATGTTCTGGCGATGGGTGGCGTGGATGACGCTGCCCGCCGCCAGGAACAGCAGCGCCTTGAAGAACGCGTGCGTGGTCAGATGGTACATCGCGGCCGCCTCGCCGCCGAGCCCCACGGCCATGACCATGTACCCGAGCTGGCTCAACGTGGAATAGGCCAGGATGCGCTTGAGGTCGTTCTCGATCAGCGCCAGCATCGCCGCGGCACAGGCCGTGATGCCCCCCACCCAGGCGATGACCTGCAACGCCATCGGAATATGCTCAAACAGCCAGAAGGCGCGGCAGAGCATGTACACGCCCGCGGCCACCATCGTCGCGGCATGGATCAGCGCGGAGACCGGGGTCGGGCCTTCCATGGCGTCCGGTAGCCACACGTGCAGCGGCATCTGCGCCGATTTGCCCAGCGCCCCGCAGAAAATGAGGAGCCCGATGCCGATCAGGACATGCGGGGTCAGCCAGCCCATCTCCAGCAGGTGCGGCAGGCGGGCCTGCAGCACCTGGAAGCTGAAGGTCCGTTCGGAGGCCAGCGGGCTGGACCACGCCCACAGCGCGATGATCCCCAGCATAAAGCCGAAGTCCGCCACGCGGTTGACCATGAACGCTTTTTTGCCGGCGTCGGCCGCGGCCGGCTTGGCGTACCAGTGGCCGATCAAGGCGTAGGAGGAGAATCCCACCAGCTCCCATCCCAGGAAGAGCTGCAGCCAGTTGGTGGCCAGGACGATGGTGAGCATGGAGAACGCGAAGAGCGAGAGCACGCCGAAGTAGCGGCTGTAGCCGGGGTCATCCGACATGTAGGAGGTGGAATAGAGGAAGATCCCGCTGCCCACGCCGGTGACGACCAGCGTCATCAGCAGGGAGAGGGGATCCAGCAGGACGCCGAAGGAAACCGTCAAGTCCGGCAGCGAAATCCATGTGACGGCGGTTTCAATCGGCAAGATCAGGCGATGCTGAAGGACGTGCAGCAAGAGGCAGGCGGCGCTGACGAATGACAGGGCCAAGCCGCCGACGGCCAGGGACGAGCTGAGACGGCGATGGTGGATGCCGAACACGAGAATGGCGGCCGCGGCCGCCAACGGGCTGAACAGGGTCAGCCAGGGCAGCAGGCCGACGTTGAGACCAGGGTTTACCATTTCAAGCTGCGCGCCTCATCGGCATTCAGGGTGCGAAGCTGCCGGCTCATCAAAATGGCGATGGCCAGCCCCACCGTCACCTCGGCCGCGGCGACGGTAATGATGAAGAGGACGATCACCTGCCCGCCCAGGTCGTGCCACATCCGCGCATAGGCGACGAACAGCAGGTTGGCGGCGTTGAACATCAGCTCAATGGAGAGCAGCAGGAAGAGGATGTTGCGCCGCGTGAGGATGCCGGCCAGCCCGATGGCGAAGAGCACGCCGCTGAGGACCAAATAGTGCTGGAGGGGCAGCGTCATCGGCGGCCGCGGGCCAGCGTGACGGCCCCGATGATCGCGGCCAGCATCAGGAAGGAGGTGAGCTCAAACGGCAGCAGGTAGGTCGTAAACAGCAGCCGGCCCAGCTCGGCGACGGTGCCGGCCGGGGCCGAGCTGGAGCTCGTCCACAGCGGAGACAGAGGCCGCAGGAAAAGCTGCGCCAGCTGCCCGGCGAACAGGCCGGCGATGAGCGTTCCGACCCAACCCCAGCTTCGGCTGCTCCGGCCTGCGTGCTCCTGGTTGAGGTTGAGCAGCATCAGAACAAAGAGGAACAGCACCAGGACCGCGCCGGCATAGAGCAGGATCTGCAACGCGGCCACCACGTAGGCGCCCATCATCATGAAGAGCACCGCCAGGCAGAACATGGTGACCAGCAGCGACAGCACGCTATAGACCGGATGCCGGCTCATCACGACCATGAGCGCGGCACCCAAGGCCATAGCGGCAACCAGGTAGAACCCGATGGTTTCAGCCATGATGGTCCCGAGGGAGAGGGTTTGTGAAATAAATCACAAACAGTTTATTATAGCCGGAAGCTGGGCGGGTGTCTAGAACCTATCCTCAGATATCGATACTCAGATATACTTGAAGAACGGGGACCGAGCGCCCGCCGCGCTCGGCATTCCGCGGCTACCCCGATGGTAGCCGCTTCAGAGGGAGGAAGCATGCGGGCTGTACGGGGCTCGGTGTTTCTCGGATGCTGCGTGGTCATGACCGTGATGGTCGTGCTGGGGCTGACCACGACCGTCCGGTCCCTGACCGAGCAGCGGGTCGCCCAGCGGTCGCTGAGCCTGGCCAAATCGTTTCATGCGGCCGAAGCCGGCACGGATGCCGCCCTCACACAACTGGCCCAGGATCCCAGCTGGAGCGGGGTCGGCTACACCTCGCTGGGGACAGGCGGGTATGAGGTCAGCGTTGTGTCGGTCAGCTCGACGATTCGGCGGATCACGGCCACGGGTTACTCTCCCTCCAATAACGCCTCGGCGGAAGGCTATCAATCCCGCCGGATCGAATCCAC
Source organism: Candidatus Omnitrophota bacterium (assembly GCA_023247215.1). GTDB lineage: Bacteria > Omnitrophota > Gorgyraeia > Aquiviventales > Aquiviventaceae > JACPRA01. The sequence goes on along the minus strand of JAHFGX010000005.1, from coordinate 24,872 downwards.
GGTCCTGATCGAGCCGTCCGGGCCCTTTGACTACGGTCTGTTCTCCAGCGGCGCGATCCACCTGGACAGCAACGCCCTCGTGGACAGTTACGATTCGCAACTGGGCGTGTATGGAGGAACCAACGTCGGCACCGAGGGGGATGTGGGCTCCAATTCCGCGTTGGCCGGCACGATCACGCTGGACAAAAATTCGCTGATCACGGGGAATGCGATTATTGGCCCAGGCGGCGATCCGGCCACGGCGATCATCGCCGGCAGTTCGCAGATCCTGGGCTTGAAACTGTCCTTATCCACCGCGAAGGAACTGCCAGGCGTCACCTTCCCAAGCGGCACGGCCACCAGCGCGCTGGTGTTGGCCAATGGGAAGGTTCAGATCGTGCCTGCCGGAACGTACTGGTATACCTCGGTCCAAGTGGGTTCCAACGCGAACGTCCTGGTGGCGGGCGACGCCACGTTCTATGTGGAGAGCTCCTTCACCCTCAACAGCAACTCGCAATTCGTGACGACCTGCGCCACCTGCACCATCGCCATCTATGTCAAAGGCACCGGAGATGCCGCGGTGCCGGTGGTGCAGCTGGACTCCAACAGTCTCCTGTCGGCCGCGTCAGACCCGACTCAGCTCACCCTCTATGTGACTGGAGATGGTCAGTCGGCCTCAGCCGGGATGATCGACTTGGACTCCAACACCCAATTCTATGGCGCGATCTACGCCCCGCTGTCGCTGCTCAACATGGACAGCAATTCCGACCTCTACGGCGCGGTCGTCGCCCAGTCAGTGGAGATGGATAGCAACTCCGCCATCCACTACGACGTGGAGCTGAACAGTGTAGGCAGCGGCTCCGGCGGGCATCTCAGCCTGCAAAGCTGGCGCGAGCTGTAAGTTATCGGCGCCTCTCCTCGCTCGTACACGTCTGGATTTCACCGCCCCTCGTGTGTTATCCTACCGTTTCCATGAGCCAGGCCCGCCTCCTCATCGCCGACAGCGAAAAGAACGCCAACCTCTACTACGCCACCCGGTTTTTGGCGCCGGACGCGTTCATCTTCTTCGAGGTGGACGGGCGCAAGACCCTCGTGATGAGTGACCTGGAGATTGACCGCGCCAAGGCCCAGGCCGCCGTGAAGGACGTGCGTTCCTACACCAAGGTCGCCGCCGCCGCCAAGCGCCGCCTGAACCGCGAGGCCGGGCTGCTGGACGTGGTGGATGAATGCTTCAAGGAAGCCGGGGTGACCGCCCTCCAGGTGCCGATGGATTTCAGCGTGGCGTACGCCGATGGGCTGCGCAAGCGGGGCTACGCGGTCGAGCCGCAGCCGGAGCCGTTCTTTCCGGAGCGGGCCATCAAATCGGACCGCGAGGTCGAGCTGATTACGCAGAGCCTGCGCGCCACCGAGGATGCCCTGGAGCGCGCCGTGGAGCTGATCCGAAATTCCGAGATTGCCTCGGACGGCACCCTGCGGCTCGCGGGCAAGCCGCTGACGGCCGAGTTGGTCCGCAAGGTCCTCCACCTGCAGATGATGGAGCGCGACTGCGTGGGCCAGCACACGATTGTGGCGTGCGGCGTGCAGGCCGTGGACCCGCATAACGAGGGCAGCGGCCCGCTGCGCGCGCATGAGCCCATCGTCATGGATGTGTTCCCCCAGCACGCCACCAGCCGCTATTTCGCTGACATCACCCGCACCGTCGTGAAAGGCCGCGCCTCCGACAAGATCCGCCGGATGTTCCAGTTGGTGTTGGAGGGGCAAGAGATCGCCTACCGCGCGATCCGCGACGGCGCGGACGGATCGGCGATCCACGGCGACATCCTGGCCTTGTTTGAAGCGCAGGGGTTCCACACCGGTGAGCAGGGCGGGCGCATGCAGGGATTTTTCCACGGCACCGGCCACGGCGTGGGGCTGGAGATCCACGAGCCGCCGCGCATCAGCCCCCGGTCGGACATCCTGAAGGCCGGCATGGTCGTGACCGTCGAGCCCGGCCTGTACTATCTGGATGCCGGCGGCATCCGCATCGAGGACGTGGTAGTCGTCACCAAAGACGGGTGCCGCGTTTTGACCCAAGCCCCCAAAGTCCTCGAAGTGTGATAGAGAAGTTTGATACAATAGCGTGGTTCCCACCCTCATGCCGACGACGCATACCGTGACCTTCAGTCCAGACCCAGTCGTGCGACTGGAGAACTACTTCCAGCATCCGTACGATCTCGCCGTGGCGACCGCTCGCACCTGCTATTCCCCCCGCGTGATCTCGTCGGAGGACGTGGGGCGAGATGAGCAAACGCGCCTTCAGCGCGACCGCATCGCCGAGAGCATCTACAAAGCGGGGCACCACACGACCATCCAACACCCCACCTTCCAGTTCGTCCTCGAACGCGTCTCGCGGCAATTCCTGTGGTCGTTCCTCCACGCGCACCCGTTTTATAATTCGGAACAAGTTTCGCAACGCTATGTCGAGGTAAAGCCGGGCAACGTGGTCGTGCCGCCGCTGGATGAGCAGGCGCGCGCCATCTATCTGGATACAGTTGAGGCGCAGATGGAGGCTTACCACCGGCTGAGCGAGTTGGTGGAGCCGGTGGTGGTGAAGGAGTACCGTCGGATTTTCCCGAATCGCGATATCGAGGAAAAGCGCTGGGCGAGCGCCGTCAAGAAGCGCTGCCAGGAAGTCTCGCGCTACGTCCTGCCCGTCGCCACGCACGCGCACCTGTACCACACCGTCAGCGGGGTCACGCTGCACCGGTACTGGCGGATGTGCCAGCAGTTTGATGCGCCGCTGGAGCAGAGAATCGTCGTGCAGCGCATGGTCGAGGAAGTGGCGAAAATTGATCCGGATTTCATGCGCATTGCGGCCGATCCGATCCCGCTGGAGCAGACGCTGGAGTACCAGGCATTCACGCAGTTTCACGGGACATCGAGGAACGGCTCGACGGCGCAGTTTCTGGACGAGTTCGACCAAGAGCTCGGCGGGCGCGCCTCCTTGCTCGTGGACTGCAGCGCCGATGCCGAGGAGGTTTTGGCGCAGGGCGTGCGCTCCGTCCTCGGGCTGGCGAAGGCGCAGCTGCCAAGCTGCGAGGCGATCAAGCTGGTTCTCGATCCATCGCGGAATCCGTATCTCTCCGAGCCGCTGACGCTCACGACGATGAGCAAGCTCTCGCGCGCGATGGTCCACCCGCACTTCACCTTCAAGAAGAAGCTCTCGCACACCGCCGACTCCCAGGACCAGCGCCACCGCATGGTGCCGGCCTCACGGCCCATCCTCGCCTGCCACGTGGTGAGCACCCGGCCCGACTACATCCTGCCGCCGCTGGTGGCCGCGTCGCCGGAGGCAGAGGACGCGTACCGCCGGATCATGGCGCGCACGTGGGCGGCGATTGACCAACTATTGAACCTCGGCGTGTCGGAAGAGTTTGCGCTGTACCTGCTGCCCAACGCCTTCCCGATCCGGTTCGAAGAGTCCGGCGACCTGCTCCATTTCCATCACAAGTGGGTGCAGCGCCTCTGCTACACCGCGCAGGAGGAGATCTGGGGCTCCTGCCGTGAAGAGGTGCTGCAGGTGAGCCGGCGATTCCCGGAGATCGGGAAATATCTGGCCGCGCCCTGCTGGCCGCGGGCGCAGGCCGGGGTCCGCCCCGCCTGCCCGGAGGGCGACCGGTTCTGCGGTGTCGCGGTGTGGAAGCTCCCCGTCGAGCAGTACCGGCGCCTGATCTAATGGAGGACACACGGCAATTCGTCGGGTTCTCGTTCTACCGGCTGGACCCGGCCTGGCGCCGGCTGCCGAAGGGAACCAAGAACAAGCACACCGGCGAGCTGGCCGGCGTTGTCCACCGGCATGCCAAGAAGCTGATGGTGCTGACGTACTCGCTGGTGGGATTGAAAGCCGACGTGGACTTTCTCATCTGGCGCGTCGGGAGCTCGCTGGAAGAGCTCCAGGCCATGTCGGCCGCTGTGCGGCAGACTGCCATGGCCGGCTATCTCTCGATGCCGTACGCCTATCTCTCGATGACCAAGCGCTCCACCTACGTGGACAAGCTCGATCCGGATCATCCGGAGCAGCGGCGGTTCATCACGCCATTCAACCGGAAGTACCTCTTCGTCTATCCCTTCGTCAAGACGACCGACTGGTACATGCTGCCCTTCGACCAGCGCCAAGCGATGATGGACGAGCACATCGTCCTGGGCCACAAATACCCGTCAGTGCGGATCCACACCACCTATTCCTTTGGGCTGGATGATCCGGAGTTCGTGCTGGCCTTCGAGACCGACAGCCCGCAGGACTTTTTGGATTTGGTGATGGCGATGCGGGAGAGCAAGGCCCGGCCCTTCACATTGCGCGACACGCCGATCTTCACCTGCGTCGCCAAGCCGTTCGCCGAAATCCTCAAGGATATCGGAGGGTAGAGATGCCGATTGCGGAGTCACTGATCACCTCTTCCGTCCAGTACCCCGGCGAGGGCGTCACCCTGCATGGGTTTCTCGCGCGGCCTGACACCGCCCAACCGAGGCCCGCGATCGTCGTCATTCAGGAATGGTGGGGCTTAAACGACCACATCAAGGAGATCGCCCAGCGGTTCGCGCGGGAGGGCTACGTGGCATTGGCCCCGGACCTCTATTCGCGCGCCGGCCACCAGGTCACGAAAGACCCGCAAGAGGCGGCCAAGCTCATGGAGAGCCTGAAGTCGCAGGATACACTCAAAGAGCTTAACGCCACCGTCACCCAGTACCTGAAATCGCAGCCGTTCGTGGACGCGTGGAAGATCGGCGTCGTCGGGTTCTGCATGGGCGGCACGTTTTCGCTGATGCTAGCCGCGCACAACTCGGACGTCAAAGCCGCCGTCGCCTTCTACGGGCAGATCCCCCCCACGGACAGCTTGAAGTATCTCGTGGCGCCCGTGCTCTACATCCACGGCGGGGCCGACATGTGGATCCTCAAGCGCGAGGCGGAGCGACTGGCGCAGGGTTTGAAGCAGTTCGGCCGGCCCGGCGAGGTCCACATCTATCCGGACTGCCCGCACGCCTTCTTCAATGACACGCGCCCCGAGGTGTATCGCCCGACGGAGGCGCAAGACGCCTGGCAGCGGACGTTGAAGTTCTTCACCAACCACCTGGGGTGAATGGAATGGATTTGGAAGCCAAGAAGATTGCGCTGCGCAAGATCCCGCATGGGGTGCATATCGTCGGCGTGAAAAACGGCGCAGACGTCAACGCCTTCACGGCGACCTGGCTGACCCAGGTGTCCTTCACCCCGCCCCTGGTGGCGCTGGGGATCAAGAAGGACTCCCACTCCTTTGAGATGATCAAGGGCGGCGGGGTATTCTCGGTGAACCTGCTGGGGAAAGAGCACAAGCCGCTCGCGGAGCACTTCGTGAAGCCGGCCACCGTCGTCGGGGAGAAGCTCGCCACGGTGCCGCACCGGTTCGGCAAGACCGGCGCGCCCTTGTTGGAGGAGGCCATCGCCTACGTCGAGTGCGAGGTGCGGGAGATCGCCAACGAGCGCGGCGACCATGCCATTGTGATCGGCGAGGTGGTGGAGGCGGGCGTGCGCGTGAAAGAGGCGCCGGCGCTGACGCTGTTGGACACAGGATGGCATTACGGTGGCTGACACGCTTCGCCCCCGCTGGGTACTGACCGCGAGCGTAGCCGCGGCGCTGGTGCTGGGCGCCGGCGTTCCTCCAGCGCGGGCGGAGGTGGATGTGGTGGGCGGAATCGTCGGCGGTGTCGGGGACATCCTAACCGGAGCGCTCTCCATCCCAATGAGCGTCATCTCCGGCACGCTCACCGGCCCGCCGATCATCGGCACCATCGGCGGGGCGCTGCGCGGCATCCTGGGCACCATCGGTTACACAACGCGGGGCGCGATGCGGCTGGTCGGTGTCTCGCTGCCCGTTGCCACCTCGCTGGCGCCGTTTCTTCCTTTCGTGCTCTAACGCCATGTCGTGCTACTTCCGGTATCTCAAGGATGTGTTCGCCGAAGCCGGCGTAACCGCGACATCCGCGAATAAGCAGCAACTGGATCAGGCGGTCCACGCGTTCGTCGCTGTGGCCTATAAGCGGTGCATGCCCGACTGCTGGTCCAAGGTGAAGATGGTGCTCGACAATCCCTTCCAGCGCGCCAAGCTGGTGGCCGTCCTCAAGAGGCTGCGGTAAAAATGAAGGGAGGGGTCAAGATCAGCGGGTGGTTGGTGCCGGCCCTCCTCCTCTGTACCGTCGCCTACGCCCTCGCGGAGGACCTGACCCTCACCACCTACTACCCCTCCCCCCGCGGCGTCTATAAAGAGCTGCGGACTAGTGGGGATGCGGCTATTGGGACGACCGGTACTCCTGTGGCTCGGCTCCAGGTAGTGGGAGCGGGAGGCATCCAGCATCCCCTGCGGGTGGAGGCCCCCAACGGCATCGCCACACCCTTCGAGATCAACAGCGATGGCTACGTCGGCATCGGCACCGACAATCCGCCGAATCTCTTGAGCCTGAAGTCCGCCATCAATACCGCGCAGATTCGCTTAGAGCAAAACAACACCACCGATGCCTGGACCCTGTTCGCCGACAGCGGTGGGGGCCGCTTCCGCCTCAGCCGCACCGGGACAGGAGCGGGGGAGAAACTCACCATCCTGCAGGATGGCAGCGTGGGGATCGGGACGGCGAATCCGGGACAAAAGTTGGAAGTGAACGGAGTGATCAAAGCGACGGACGTGCTGGTGGGGTCGAACAGCGTGGTGACGCAAGTGCAATGCGCCGGGGGCATGACGTGCAACACATCCGGTAATATTCTGACCATCTCCGGAGCCCCCGGCACGACGTGCTATCAGCATTATTGGTACCTCAGCGGGAACTGTGCGGGGAATCTGTGGTGCGAATACGACACCAATGGCATGTTGCAGCGGATGACGCACGATGGCAATATGACCTGTAAAACCTGTCCGAACACCAAAGCAGAAGCGGTTCAGGAGGGTTATACGCTGCAGAGCGGGTCGTGCCCCTAGGCGCCACAGTCAGTGTTGGTGTGTTCGGATGCCAAGATTTTCGACGTACGCCGGCTTCGTGAAGCTGGAACATACCGTGTTTTCGCTCCCGCTCATCTACGCGGGCGTGCGACTGGGGGCCTCGCACGTAGCGGGGCAGGCCGGCGCTTGGCCGCCGGCGCGGGTGCTGCTCTTGGTGCTCATCGCGGGCGCCGCGGGGCGCGTCATGGCGATGGGACTCAACCGCCTGATTGACGCGGAGATTGACGCGCGCAACCCCCGCACCAAAATGCGCGAGCTGCCGCGCGGCGTGATGACGCGAGGGGAAGCCTGGGCGGTTGTCGCAGTGGCCGGCGCGGTCTACGCCGCTGGCGCAGCGGCCATTGCGCCGGTGTGCGTGCGGCTGGCGCTGATTCCGGTGGCGTTGTTTGCCATCTATCCCTATTTGAAGCGCGTCACGTCGCTGGCCCATCTTGGGTTGGGGCTGGCCTGGTCCATGGCGCCCCTCGGCGGCTGGCTGGCGGCCACCGGATCGCTGGAACGGATCGGCCAGGTCGGGTGGCTGTGGCTATTTTCCGTCCTCTGGGTGACGGGGTTCGACATCATCTATGCGACGATGGATGAGGCGTTTGACCGCCAGGCCGGCCTTCATTCGCTGCCGGCTGCGCTGGGCCGCCGCCGCGCCCTGCGCGTGTCGCAGGCGCTGCACGCGCTGGCGTTCCTGTCGTTAGTGGCGTTGTGGCGATCCCAGTTGGGCTCGCCCTGGTCTGCGGCCTGCGTCGGCGCCGTCGGCGCCTGCCTGGTGTGGGAACAGGCCGTCGCTGAACGCGCGCCTGAGCTGGCGTTTTTTCAAATTAACGCTGCGATTGGATTTTTGGTGCTGGGGTTGGTGTGGATGGGTGTCTAACGGAAACGCTTGAGATACCGCTGTTGCTCCGGTTTGGCGAAGACGGCTAAAATGGTGTACGTCGTTTCTCGGCGAGAATAGACGATGCGGTATCGGCCGGAGTCAATCTGGAAGGCGTCAACGCTTTTGAGTTTCTTTTTGCCTTGGGAAAGCAGGTTGCCGGAGCCGAGGCGGACGAGATCCGCCTGAACTCTCATGAATTCCTGGCGGTTTCGCTTCAAGATGCGGGCCAGATCGTCCGAGGCTGAGGGGAGGAGCTGGACGGTGTCGGGAAGTTTGCTAGGCAAGGCCATGCCGCTTGGCGAACGCTTTCAGCGATTGCGTTTTGCCCGCCTGCAATTCTTCTACGGCGGTCTGCAATCGCCGCTGGACCTCGGGGGAATACTCCCACAACAGGTCTGCGAGCGTCTCGCTGGAAACGGGGATGAGCGCGGCACAGGGGTGGCCTCGCCTGGTGATCAAGACAATCTGGTGCTTGGCCACTTTGTTCAGCAGCCGGTTGGCTTGTGTTTTAAGTTCAACGGTGTTGACGGTTGTCATGGTCTTTTTTCGAACCATCTCTAGTATGGCTGTTTTTCAGATGTCTGTCAAGTAAGCGGGAGGCCAAGAATGCGGATCGTGGTGGGAATGACCGGGGCGTCGGGCGCGCTGGTGGGGGTGGAGTTCCTGCGGCGCTGCTCCGAGGAGAAGTTTTTGATCCTGACCAAGTGGGGCCGGTGCGTGCTGAAAGAGGAAACCGGCCTGACCGAGCATCACCTAGCCGAGCACGTCAAACGCGCGTTTTCCGACGAGGACCTCTCAGCACCCTTCTCCTCCGGCTCCACGCCGTTCGATGCGCTGGTCATCGCGCCGTGCTCCGTCTCGACCATGGCCAAGATCGCCTGCGGATTGGGCGACACGCTGCTGACCCGCACCGCGCAGGTGGCGTTGAAGGAGCGTCGCCGGCTCATCATCGCGCTGCGCGAAACGCCGCTTTCCACGATCGCGCTGGAGCAGGCGCACAAGCTCTCGCAGGCCGGGGCCGTCATCATGCCCATCTGCCCGGCGTTCTATCACCGCCCGGCCAGCATCGAGGAGATGGCCGGCCACTTCGCTGACCGGATGCTCTCGCTCTTGGGCGTCGGCGCCGCCATGGCGTGGAAGCCCGACGCCTTGGAGTGACATGAGCGATTTGAGCTCGTTTGTGGCCCTGCTCGAGCGGGAGGGACAGCTCGCCCGCGTCCGCGTGGAGGTGGATCCGGAGCTGGAGATCACCGAGATCGCCACGCGCGTCGTGAAGCAGCAGGGCCCGGCCCTCCTCTTCGAGCGGGTGAAGGGTTCCTCGTTTCCCTTGGCCATCAACCTGCTCGGCAACGACCGGCGCATTGAGCTGGCGCTGGGACGGTCGCCGCAGGACGTGGGCGCGCAGCTGAAGCGCTTGATCGAAGCGGTCAGCCCGCCGCGCCCCAAGCTCTTGCGCCAGGAATGGCGCACCATCGGGCGGATCCTGCGCGCCTCGCCTCACAAGGTCGCGCGCGCTCCCGTGCACGAGGTGGTGGAAGAGCCGGACCTGGCGAAGTTTCCCATCATGAAGTGCTGGCCCCACGACGCCGGCCGGTTCATCACCTGCGGCATGGTGCTCACCCACGACCCGGACACCGACGCGCGCAACCTTGGCATCTACCGCATGCAGGTGGTGGGGCCGGACCAGGTGCTGATGCACTGGCAGATTCAGAAGGGCGGCGGGTTCCACTACTGGAAGGCGGAGCAGCAAGGCAAGGCGCTGGCCGTCTCCGTCAACATCGGCGGCGACCCGATCTTCTACATCGCGGCGGTGGCCCCGCTGCCCGAAGGCGTGGATGAGCTGGCCTTCGCCGGGTTCCTCCGGGGCCGTTCGATCCCGATCATCACAGGCCGCACCGGCATGACCGTGGCGCTGGCGGAGGCGGACATTGTGCTGGAAGGGTTCGTCCCGCCTGATGACCGGATGTCCGAAGGGCCCTTCGGCGACCACTTCGGCCACTATTCGCACCCCGCGCCGTTCCCGTCGCTGTGGGTGCAGCACGTCACCCGCCGCCGCCAGCCGATCTATCTCTCGGCCGTCGTCGGCAAACCGCCCCAGGAAGATAAATATATCGGCAATGCGGTCCAGGAGATGCTGCTGCCGATGATCCGGCTGGTCCATCCGGAGCTGCGGGACCTCTGGGCCTACTACGAAACCGGCTTCCACAGCCTGGCGGTGGCCTCCATCCAGTCGCGCTTCGGCAAGGAAGGCATGAAGACCGCCCTGGGCTTGTTGGGCACCGGGCAGATGGCGCTCACCAAGTGCGTCATCCTGGTGGACGCGGACGTGGACGCGCGGAACCTGACAGAGGTGCTGCGCGCCGTCCGGGAGCACTGCGATCCGTCCAAGGACTTCCTCTTGCTTCCCGGAGTGCCTTTTGATACGCTGGATTTCACCAGCTTCACCCTCAATCTCGGCAGCAAGATGGTGCTGGACGCGACCTCCGCCGACTCCGCTGGGTTCGAGGCGGACAGGCGCCACGGGTCGCTGCCGTCGAGCGGGCCGGCCCAAGTAGACGACGCGGCGATTCGAGCGCTGCATCCACGAATTCGAGCGTCCCGGTGTCTGGAGGGCTGCTTGCTGGTCGTTCAGGCGGAGGGCGAGGGGTGGACGATCGCCGAGCTCCTGGTGAAAGCCAAGGCGGCCGAGGGCTGCACCCTCATCGCGGTGGTCAGCCCGGACGTGGAGTTGGGCGACACGGAGAGCCTCTTGTGGGGCATCTTCACCCGCTTCGATCCGGCGCGGGACGTGGTGTTCACCGAGGCGGCGGTGAAGGGAAGCTGGCCGGTCTACCGGGGCCGGATGGGCATTGACGCCACCTTCAAGCGGGGCTACCCGGACCCGGTGGTGATGGACGCAGCGATCGTCAAGCGCGTGGACCAACGATGGCATCAATACTGGACCGCATAACCGGCAAGCTCGCCGCGCAGGAGCGGCTCACCCGCGAGGACGCGCTGGAGCTGTACCGGACGAACGACCTCCTGCGCCTGGGCCGGCTGGCCAATCAGGTCAAGCAGCGCCGGTGGGGCAATCAAGCGCACTTCGTGCTCAACCGGCAGATCAACCCCAGCAATGTCTGCGTGCTCTCCTGCAAGTTTTGCGACTTCGCCACCAAGCGCGGCCGCCCCAACGCCTACGAGATGACATTGGAAGAGGTGGTGTCGCGCTGCGATGCCGACCTCCGGGAAGTCCACATCGTCGGGGGGCTGCACCCGGACTGGCCATGGAGCTATTACGTGGAGATGCTCAAGGCCATCAAGGCCCGCGTGCCGCAGGTGCAGATCAAGGCGTTCACCGCCGTCGAGATTGATTTCTTCTCCAAGAAATTCCGCCTCACCGTCGAGGAAGTGCTGACGCAATTGAAAGCGGCGGGATTGGACGCGCTGCCCGGCGGCGGGGCGGAAGTCTTTTCTGAGCGGGTGCGCAAGGCGCTCTTCCCGTTCAAGCTGGGCGCGCCCCGGTGGCTGGAGATCCACAAGATCGCGCACCGGCTGGGCATCCCCACCAACTCGACGCTGCTCTACGGCCATATTGAAACGCACGAGGAGCGCGTGGACCACATGCTCCGGCTGCGCGCCCTCCAGGACGAGACCGGCGGCTTCATGAGCTTCATCCCGCTGGCCTACCAGGTGGGCAAGACCCGGCTGGTGGAGCGGCAGGCCTCCGCGCTTGAGGACCTGAAGACCATCGCCATCGCCCGGCTGCTGCTCGACAACATCCCGCACATCAAGGCCTATTGGGTGACCATCGGAGAAGAGACCGCCTCCGTCGCCCTCAACTTCGGCGCGGACGACCTCGATGGCACCATCGGCGAAGAGCGCATCATGCACGCGGCGGATGCGGAAAGCCCGATCCGGCAGACCCGCGACCGGCTCATCCAGCTCATCCGCGAGGCGCGCTGCGTGCCGGTGGAGCGCGACGCGCTCTACAACGTTCTCCAGGTCTTCGAAAATGGCCATCGCCTCGTCGCTGCCGATTAACCAGGTTTCCAACCGCATGACGACCGACGTTCACACCCCCGCTCGCACGTACGCGCTCGCCCATCTGCCGTACCTCAACTGCGAGCCGTTCTTTCACGGCTTGGCGCTGGGCGCTCGGTGGCAGGCCAGCGCCATGCCGCCGCGTCAGCTTGGCCAGGAGGCGGACGCCGACCGGGTGGACGCCGGGCCGATGTCGCTGGTGGATTTCCTGCGGCTCCAGGACCGCTTCGAACGGATGGGGCACCTCGGCATCGCGGCACGGGGGCGCTCAGGGAGCACCTTCCTGTTTTCGCGCGTGCCGATGCGGCAATTGGGCGGGGCGGCCATCGCGGTGACCGAAGAAACCTCGACGACCGCCGTGCTGCTGCGCCTCATCCTGGAGCAGCGGGACCACCTCCCCGGCCTCCAGTATCGCCGGGTAGAGCAGGGGTGGAGCGCTTCGCCCGCGCGCCTGTCCGAAGACGTGCCGGCGATGCTCTTGATCGGAGACGAAGCCATGCAGTTCCGCGCCGCCAACCGCACGCATCCGTTTGAGGTGGACCTCTCCTTCGAGTGGTGGCTGTGGCAGCATCTGCCGTGTGTCTTTGCGGTGTGGGCGGTGCGTCGGGAGTGCGACGCGGAAGCCAAGGACCAGCTCAACCGCGCGGTGTTCAAGGCGCTGAGCGCGAATCACGGCCGGCTGCCGGAGATCGGCCGGGACCGGGCCGCAGCGCTCGGGCTGCCGCCGGAAGCCGTCAGCGCCTATCTGGAGCAGTTCGTGTATCGCCTGGGCGAGATGGAAGAGCAAGGCATCAGCCGTTTCACGGAGCTGGCGTATGAGCACCGCTTGCTCTGAGGGGATCGCGGACAAGGTCCGCGCCGGCGGGCGGCTCACCCGCGAAGAGGGGTTGTGGCTCCTCCAGGAGAGCGAGCTGCTGGACCTGGGCGAGCTGGCCAATGCGGTGCGTTTCCGCCTCCATCCCGAGCCGGTGGTCACCTTTGTCATCGACTCCAACCCCAACTACACCAATATCTGCAAGACCGACTGCGTCTTCTGCGCTTTTTACCGCAAGCCCGGCGACAAAGACGCCTACACGCTCACCGTCGAGCAGGTGATGGAAAAGGTGCAGCGCGCGGCCGACCTGGGCGCGACGACGGTGCTGCTGCAGGGCGGCCACAACAAAGAGCTGCCGCTTGAGTACTACACCTCGCTCGTCCGCGAGACCCGGCGCCGCTTCCCGAACGTCACCCCCCACTTTTTTACCGCGTCGGAAATCCACACGATGGCCGAGGTGTCAGGCTTGCCGCTGCAGGAAGTGCTGGGCCGGCTGAAAGAAGCCGGGCAACTGACGCTGCCCGGCGGCGGGGCGGAGATTTTGTCGGATCGCATCCGCCGGCGCTTGGCGCCCAAGAAGGGCGGGGTGGAGTCCTGGCTCACCGTCCATCGCGAGGCGCACCGGCTGGGCTTCAAGTCCACCGCGACGATGATGATGGGCCACATCGAAGAGGACGAAGACATCCTCGAGCATCTGGAGCACGTCCGCAGCCTGCAGGATGAGACCGGCGGGTTCACGGCGTTTGTGCCGTGGAGCTTCAAGCCGGGCAACACGCCGCTGGAGAAGCACATCACGCGCCACGCGCTGCCCACCAAGTACCTGCGCGTGATCGCCCTCTCGCGGCTCTACCTCGACAACGTGCCGCACGTCCAAGCCTCGTGGTTCTCGGAGGGGAAGAAAACCGGCCAGGTCGCGCTCCATTTCGGGGCGGACGACTTCGGCGGCACCCTCTTCGAGGAAAACGTCCACGCGGCCACCAGCTTCGTCAATAAAACCACCGTGGAGGAGATCGTGACCTTGATCCGCGAGTCCGGCTTCCAGCCGGCCCAGCGCACCACCCTCTACGAGACGATCCGGCGCTGGTGATGATGCAGCCGGTTCCGCTCTCCGCGAAGCTCGGCGAGGTGATGGCCCCGAACACGTTGGTGACGGCGCTGGTGCTCTCACCTGACGGGGACGTGGTGCTGGACGCGGGCGCGCTCCACGGCCGAAGCGCCGTCGAGGGACCAGTCGCCGAATGGGTGAAGCGACGTGAAGACGCGGGGCATGCCGCATCCTACTGGATGATCTGGGTGGCTGTGGAGTTGGATGCGGCGCAACAGCCGCTGCGCTACCTGGGGATCGCGGCCAGTGAGGTACTCATCAACGCCCAGGACCGTCTCGGCTACAAAAGTGTGGCCGGGCAGGTCAACCGTATGGCGGAAGCGATGCAAGGCAGGGTGTCGCTTGAACCCTTGAGCTTCGTCGAGCGTCAGCGTCTTCGGGAGGAGCTGATCCGCCTGGATCCTGAGGCGTGGGAACGCTCGGCGAGCCTTGTCAAAGATACCCTGACCGCCTCGACTCCATAACGATGGCCATGGATTGGAGCTCCTATGTGGCAAAGTCGCTGGGCGGCGACGCGCTGACCCGCGATGAAGCGCAGTCGGTCCTGTCCCTGCCGGATGAGCGCACGCCTGAAGCGCTGCAAGCCGCCTTCGAGGTTCGCAAGGCCCGCTGGGGCAAGCGGGTGAAAATCTGCGTGCTGCAGAACGCCCGCAGCGGCCTCTGCCCGGAAGATTGCCACTACTGCTCCCAGTCCGCCGTCTCCAAAGCCGAGATCGAGAAGTACCGCCTTCTGCCTGTGGACCAGCTGCTCGAGAATGCCGGGCGCGCCTACGAAGCGAAGTCCCGCCGGTACTGCATGGTGACCAGCGGGCGCGGCCCCAGCGAAGCGGACATCGCGCATTTCTGCGAGGCGACCCGCCTGATCAAGCAGCGCTATCCGGAAATGGAGGTGTGCGTGTCGCTGGGCATCATGGCGGAAGAGCCGGCCCGGCGGTTGAAAGAGGCCGGGGTGGGGTGGGTCAACCACAACCTCAACACGAGCGAGCGGTTTCACCCGCAGATCTGCACGACGCACACCTACCAGGACCGCATCAACACGCTGCGCCACGTCAAGCAGGCCGGGCTGCGCACCTGCAGCGGCGGGATCATCGGCATGGGGGAAACGGACGCCGACATCCTCGACCTGGCCTACGCGCTGCGCGAGAGCGACGTAGACTCGCTGCCCATCAACTTCCTGCATCCCATTGACGGCACGCCGATGGCCGGCTACGAGCACTTGAGCCCCTGGCGCTGCCTGAAGGTGCTCTGCTTGTTCCGGCTGCTCAACCCCAAGAGCGATTTGCGCGCCGCCGGCGGGCGGGAGTTGAACCTGCGCTCGCTGCAGGCGCTCGTGCTCTACCCGGCGAATTCAATTTTCGTCGAAGGGTATCTGACCACGCCCGGCCAGCAGGCGCAGGCCGCGCATCAGATGGTGGCGGATTTGGGATTTGAACTGGAGCCGGTGTCGGTGGACGCCGGAGCGAGGAGCTGCGCGTAATGGCCGGATCACGGACGGGCGCGGCGCATCGCACGTGGATCCTGACCGCGTCGGGCAACGACCGCCCCGGCATGGTCGCCGGGGTCACCGAAGTGCTCTTCCGCCTGGGCGGCAACCTCGAAGACTCGGCCATGACGCGGCTGGCCGGAGAGTTCACCATCATGCTGGCCTTGACCGCGCCCGCAGCCCTCTCCGCGGTAAAATTGGAGCGCGCGTTTGCCGCGGTGTCGCGCCGGTTCGGGTTGGCGGTCCACCTGAAGGCCGTCACGCATCGCGCCGCGCCCTCCGGTCCCTCCCACCTGATTTCCGTCTATGGCGCGGACCGGCCGGGCATCGTCTATCACGTCTCGCATCTGCTGGCGAGCCACCGCGTCAACATCATTGATCTCTCCACGCATCTGGCCGCTCCGAGCAAGGGCCGCGCGTCCCGCCCGCCGCTCTACCTGCTGGTGCTGGAAGTCCAGCTACCCTCCCGTCTCAGCGTGAGCCGGCTGGAACCACGCTTGCGCCAGTTGGGCAAGCGGCTGGGCGTGGAGATCGGCTGCCGAGCCGTAGACACCGCCGTGCTGTAGCCCGCCCCGAACCGCATGGCCGTGCTGCCGGTTCGCGTCTTTCCCGATCCGATCCTCAAGCTGTCCTGCCAGTCCGTTGAGCGCGTCACCCCGACCGTCCACCGCCTGATTCACGACCTCACTGCGACGATGCGCCATCACCCGCGCTGCGTGGGGTTGGCCGCGCCGCAAGTCGGCGTCCGATGGGCCGTGGCGGTGCTGGAGACCAGCCGCCATCCCAAAGGCGCGCCGGAGAGCGGGTTGATGGTGCTGGTGAATCCTCAGATCGTCGAGGCGGACGGGGCGGTGCTGCAGCGGGAAGGATGCCTGTCGGTCCCGGACTTAACCGGCAACGTCCGCCGGGCCGCCCGGGTGCGGGTGCAAGCGCGCGACGCTGAGGGCCGGCCGTGGACGGCGTGGTTCGAGGGGTTTGAGGCGATTGCGGTCCAGCACGAAGTGGACCACCTGCAGGGCAAACTGTTTCTCGACCGCGTCAGCAACGCCAAAACGGACGTCTTCCAGCGCAAGACGTATTGGCGCGCGGACGGGACTAGCGGGCGACCGGCTCAATAAACGTCAGCGGCTGCGGGTGCGGATCAATCAGCTCCGCCTCGCGGGCGCGCCGGTAGAGCTCCTCCAGCGCCTGGCGGGTGTGCGGCGAGAGCAGCAGCGTCTCTTCGTTGACGTACATGCCCACGAACTGGCGGGCCCGCGTCAAGTCAATGCCGCGCCCGAACTGCAGCGACCACGCCAGCGCGTCTTCCTGATGGCTCATCGCGTACAGGATGCTCTCCCGCAGCCCCTGCGCGATCTGCGACGCCAGCGCCGTCCCCAGCGATTGCTTGACCACGTTCAGCCCCAGCGGCAGCGGCAGCCCGACGTGTGTGTGCCACCACATCCCCAAGTCCAGAATCGGCAGCAGCCCTTGGTCGTGATAGGTGAGCTGCCGCTCGTGGATCAACAGCCCGGCGTCCACCTCGCCCCGCAGCACCGCGTCTGAAATCCGCTCAAAGCTCATCGGGACGGCTTCAAACCCGTCCACCGCCAGGCGCAGCAACAAGTAGGCGGTGGTCTGCAATCCCGGCACCCCGATGCGCTTGCCGCGGAGTTCTTCCGGGCTCATGGCGGTGGACGAAACCACCACCGGGCCGTAGTTCTGCCCGATGCTGGAGCCGACCGAGAGGATCCAATAGTCCTTGGCGAGCGCGGGGTAGGCGGCCGCCGAGATCGCGGTGACGTCCAGCTCCGCGCGGAGCGCGCGCTGGTTGAGCGTTTGGATGTCCTCGATGACGTGGCGGACCTGCAGCCCGCCGGCGGAGATTTTTCCCTCGGTCCAGGCGTAGAACATGAAGGCGTCGTCCATGTCCGGGGTGTGTCCGACGCTGATCTCGTGAGTCTGGGTCATGGTCGCGCGCTTTCCGGTTAAGCCCACTCTTCGTAGTGGAGCCTGGCGCTGGGGATGCCGGCGGCGGTGAGGTCGGTCATGACCGATTTGACCACTTCCGACCAGCCGCACAGGTAAATCTCTTTGTTGCTCACATCGGTGATGTGCTTGAGGAACGTCTGCTGGATGTGCCCGGTTTCGCCCAGCCATTCCTTGGGCCGGCTCACCGTCGGGATGTAGCGCAGGTTGCGCCGCAGCGACGCGATGGCCCGGAACTCACCTTCATACAGCAGGCCGTGCTCGTACCGGCAGCCGAAGAGCAGCCACATCTGGTTGGTGAAGGAGATGTGCATCAGGTGTTTGATCATGCTGCGGAACGGCGCCACCCCGGTGCCGGTGGCCAGGAAGACCGGCTCGTAGGTCAGCGGCTCCTTGAGCGTGAAACGGCCGTGCGGGCCGGAGAGGCTCACCGGCATGCCCTCCTTCAGCTGCCAGAAGAACGTCGAGGCGATGCCGTGCTCGACGTGCTGGATGCACAGCTCGACGATGTTGGCCTCGTGTGGCGGGGAAGCGATCGAGTACGCGCGCTTGACCACACCGCCGCCGCTCTGGGCCGCGCGGGCGCGCACGTCGGGCGGCGCCCCGGGCAGGTCCGCCGGGATGTTGATGATGACGAACTGGCCCGCCTGGAACTCGAACGGCTGCGCAAGCTTCAAGCGGAAGCTGCGCACGTTGTACGAGAGGACGTCAATCCGCTCGACGGTGGTGTGGTAGGTGGTAGCCGGCATGATTGTATGAAACAAGATGATCATTGTACCGGTCTCCGTCGTCGTTGTAAATCGCCGTGGTTTAAACCAAACTCTCTCTCCAACTTGTGTTTACCATGAGCAAGTAGATTTGCATTTGGTATAACTATATGCTATCGTAGTTGCACATGGTAAACATCGTTAAGCGCCATTATTGGCTCAAAGCTATCGAAGAAGCCTGGACCCGCCGCTCGGTGGTTTGGCTCTCCGGCGTGCGGCGGACCGGGAAGACCTCGCTCTCGCAGAGCCTGGATGGAGTGGACTATTTCGATTGTGAATTGCCTCGCGTTCGGAGGATGCTTGATGATCCGGAAGGTTTCCTTTCGAGCGTCACTGGCAAGCGGATTGTTCTGGATGAAATCCATCGCCTGCGGGCGCCGGCTGAGCTGCTCAAGATCGCTGCGGATCATTATCCAAAGCTCCAGGTGCTCGCCACCGGATCTTCGACGTTGGGGGCTTCCCGCAAGTTTCGCGACACGCTGACCGGACGGAAAGCGGAGCTCTGGCTGACTCCGATGATCCTCGCGGACCTCGAGGACTTCCACCGCGAGGCGCTGCCTCACCGCCTGCTTCACGGCGGGCTGCCGCCCTTCTTTCTCGCGCCAACACCGCCAGACCGTGACTTCCAGGAATGGATGGATGCGTACTGGGCGAAGGACATCCAGGAGCTCTTCCGGTTGGAGCGCCGCTATTCCTTCCAGAAATTCGCTGAACTCATCATGGCCCGCAGCGGCGGGATTTTTGAGGCCAACAAGTTCACGACCGAATGCGAGGTCAGCCGGCAAACCATCACGAATTATCTGCGTGCCCTTGAAGCCACCTTCGTGGCCCACATCATCCGTCCATTCAGCTCGCATCGGCCCACCGAAATCGTCGCCGCGCCCAAGGTGTATGGATTTGACACGGGATTTGTCTGTTACCACCGGGGCTGGCACGAGCTGCGGCGAGAAGATCTCGGCCTCCTGTGGGAGCACTTCGTCTTGAACGAGCTGCACGGTCAACTTCACATCAGGGACATTCGCTACTGGCGCGACAAACAAGGCCATGAAGTTGATTTTATCTTGGTAAATCGCAGCGGGCCACCAACTACGATTGAGTGCAAATGGTCTGCGTCACACTTTGATACCACCAACCTCCGAGCGTTCCGCCGGTTGTATCCGCAGGGAAGCAATCTCCTCGTCGCGCATGACGTTAACCGTCCCTACACGCTAAAAGATGAGTATGTCAGCGTTGAGGTGCTCCCTTTGCCGCAGCTCCTTCATGGCACTGCAAGCTTCGGAAGCCGGGCCCATTGACGGGGAGGAAGGGGTTTGGTATGGTGGGCGCGCGAACCATGCCGGCCCGCGCTGTGGTCCTTCCGCGTCGTCTCACCGAGCGCATCCCCGTCTTCCAGCGCCGGCTCCTTACCTGGTACCGCCGCCACCAGCGGAAGCTGCCGTGGCGGGAGACGCGCGATCCCTACAAGATCCTCGTTTCGGAAGTGATGCTCCAGCAAACGCAGGTGGACCGCGTCATCCCCAAATACCGCGAGTTCTTGACCCGGTATCCCACCGTGCGCCACCTGGCCAAGTCCAAGGTCGCCGAGCTGAAGAAGGTGTGGTATCCGCTCGGCTATAACATCCGCCCGCTCCGGCTGCGCAACATCGCCAAACAGGTAGTGCGGCGGCATGAGGGCCGATTGCCCGGTTCGTACGACGGGCTCATCGCCATGGA
Source organism: Candidatus Omnitrophota bacterium (assembly GCA_023247215.1). GTDB lineage: Bacteria > Omnitrophota > Gorgyraeia > Aquiviventales > Aquiviventaceae > JACPRA01. The sequence continues at coordinate 5,151 of JAHFGX010000005.1, read as the reverse complement.
CGGCATCGGCCGCTACACGGCCGGCGCGGTGTTGAGCTTTGCCTTCGGGCAGGACGCGCCTATTCTGGACACGAACGTGGCCCGGCTCCTCGAGCGCTTCTTCGGAACGGCGGGGCGGCGAACGCGATCCGGCCCGGCAGGAAAACCGACCGGACGACGGGAGCGTGTGTTGTGGGAGCTGGCGCGCCAGGTCATCCCGCCGGGAGACGCCTATACGATCAACCAGGGGATGATGGACTTTGGGGCGACGATCTGCACCGCCCGCGCCCCCAAATGTCCAACCTGCGTGCTGCGCCATGCGTGCCAAACCTACCCCTCTCTCGATGCCGGCGCGACCGCTCGTGCAAGTCGCCGTCGCCGTGATTGAGCGGGACGGCCGTTACCTCCTTACGCGCCGCCACCGCGCCGCGCATCAGGGCGGCTGCTGGGAGTTTCCCGGCGGTAAGCGGCATTCGGGAGAGTCATGGCAGACTTGCCTTCGCCGGGAGCTGACAGAGGAGCTGGGGGTGCGCGCCAGGATAGGCCGGCGCTTGACCACCCTGCGCTTTCGCTACCCGGACCGGCGAGTGTGCCTGGAAGTGTTCCGCTGCCGCATCATCGGCGAGCCGAAGCCGCTGGCGTCGCAAGCCATTCGGTGGGTGAGCATGACGCAGCTCAAGCGGCTGCGGCTTCCTCCGGCCGACCGTCCCTTGATTGAGCTGTTAGCCTCCTCAAACCGGTTGTCCCGCCTTCGGTCTCGTGCTATACTAAAAGGGAAATAGGAGGACAACCCATGATCACATTGAGCCCTGCAGCAGTCCAAGAAGCAAAGCGGTTGGTCTCTCAGCAGTCCACGCCGAACGTGGCGCTGCGCCTGGGGGTTAAAGGCGGCGGCTGTTCCGGTTTTTCCTACCAGATGGGATTGGATGACCCGACGCCGAAGCAGTATGACCAGGTCTTCGAGCAAGACGGTGTGAAGGTGCTGGTGGATGCCAAGAGCCACCTGTATCTGGACGGCACCACCATTGACTTCAAGACCGACGTGATGGGTGGGGGTTTCGAGTTCCAGAACCCGCTGGCCAAGAAAAGTTGCGGCTGCGGGCATTCGTTCAGCGCGTAATCGGCCGCCCGCCCGGTTTTCCCCACGCCTCCCATGCCTCGTGAGAGACTGTTCACTCCCGAGGAAGCGAATCAGCTTCTGCCGCGCATCATTCCGCTCATCGAGCAGCTTCAGGGACTGCAGCAATCCATCAGCAAGACGACCGAGGAGCTCAACCAGAACGTCCGCAAGCTCTCCCAGGGCAACGGCTATCCGCTCCAGGAAATCCAAAAGCACGTCGAGGAGCTCACCCGCCATCAACTGGACCTGCTCGAGGCCTTCAGCTCAGCGCTGCAGCAGCTTGAAGACCTCGGCGCGGTGATCAAAGACCTCTCCCAGGGCCTCGTGGATTTTTACGCGATGCACGGCTCGGACCTGGTCTATTTGTGCTGGAAGCTCGGCGAAGACCGGGTCAAGTTCTGGCACAGCATGGAGGCCGGCTTCGCCGGGCGGCGGCCGCTTGAGGAGCGCCCCTCGTAAGCTCTATAATGAGATGATCGCGGCTATCACACAACGACAGGGGAGGGAATCACCATGAACCGTTTCCGGAGCTGGCTGGCAGCCCGCGCGTTTCGGCGCCCAATTCTCGTGCACGCGCACTGCGACGTCCCATGCGGCATCTATGATCCGCATACCGCGCAGATCGCCGCGCTCGGCGTGGTCCGAATGAACCAGCTCATCGCTGAGCTGCCCAAGCCCGGCCCGCAAACCGGCCCGCAAGAGCTTGAGGCGTACCAGCACAAGCTCGCCCGCTACACCCACGTGAAAGAAATCAATGCCGAGGCGTGCAAGCACGAGCTGCGGATTATTTGGGGCGACTATTTTACGCCGGAGCATCTCCAGAAGTTCCCGGACCTGCACGGCCTGTTCTGGGAGACGATGAAGCTGGCCTCCAAGACCCGCCAGGAAGTCAACCTGCAGGCGGCCCAGGATTTGCTGGCCAAAGTGCAGCGCATCGCCGAAATCTTCTGGAAGAGTAAGAACGTCGAAGTGCGCAAGCAGCCCTCCCTGCAGAAGTCCGGCGGCGAGCTGCTCTATCCGGTTCCTGCCGCGAAGTAACGCGATTCGCCGCGCAACAACAGGCGATGCCAACGCTGCGGCAGGCCGTCCGGCGATGGTTCGCGCCATTGCTGCGCGCGCCTGCGCACGTGACCGGTCCCAGCATGGAACCGGCCCTCCTGCCTGGGACCCGATTGCAATTAACCTCCCTTCGCCGCATGCCTCGCCGGGGATCCGTGGTGGTGCTCGAGGCTCCCGACGATCCGGGCCGGTGGGACGTGAAGCGGCTCATCGGGCTTCCGGGAGAGCTGATCGAATGGCAGGCAGGACAGTTTTCAATCAACGGCACGCCGCTTCAGGAGCCCTACGCGCGGTTGTCCGCCCAGGGGCCTGGAGATCATCAGGAGAGTAGGACTGTGCGCCTAGGCCCACGCGAATATTTCGTGGCTGGAGACAACCGGCCTTCGAGCCGGGATTCCCGCCATTACGGCCCCGTGTCCCGCAACCGGCTGGTCGCCGAGGCGGAGCGCGCCTGATGGACACCGCCATCCTGGTGCAGGGGATCTCGTGGCTCGTCCCGCTGGGCATTGTGGCGGCCTCGATCGTGATCGGGATCTGGCTGCGCCGCGTCGCCGTCGCCAAGATGCTCACGCTCGCTTCCCGGACGCGCTGGGCGGGCGACGACATGATCCTCCGGGCCGTTCGCAATCCTCTCCTCCTGTGGTCGGTCATGGCCGGGACGTACCTCGCCATGGCGTCCTCCGATCTGCCCAAGCACGTGGCGGAGCTGTCCGTCCCCATCCTCAAAACGCTGTGGATCCTGTCGCTGGCCTGGGTCAGCGCCAACGTGGTGGCCCAGCTGATCACGCACCACGCCTCCCGGTGGCAAATCGCGCTGCCCATGACGAGCTTGACCCAAAACCTGGCCAAGAGCGTCGTCTGGGGGCTGGGGCTGCTGATGGTGCTGGACAGCCTCGGCGTGAAGATCGGCAGCCTCCTGGCGGCGCTCGGCATCGGAAGCTTGGCGGTGGCGCTGGGGCTGCAGGACACCTTGTCGAACGTCTTTGCCGGCGTGTACGTTACCTTGAGCAAACACATTCGGGTCGGGGACTACGTCAAACTCGAAAGCGGGCAGGAAGGCTATGTGACCGACATCGGCTGGCGCGCCACGAAGATCCGCATGCTGTCGAACAGCCTGGTGATCATTCCCAATGCGAAAATCGGCCAGTCCGTCATCACGAACTATGACCTGCCGGACAAGGAGTTGGCGGTCACGGTGGAGGTGGCCGTGGATTACGCGAGCGATTTAGAGCGGGTGGAGCGCGTGACGACCGAGGTGGCTGCGGCCGTCCTCAAGACGGTTCCCGGAGCCGTGCCCACGTTCGAGCCGTGCATCCGCTACCACACCTTCGGCGATCCCGGCGTCAATTTCACCGTCGTCCTCCGCGCCCGGGAGTTTGCCGATCAGTTTTTCGTCAAGCACGAGTTCATCAAGCGCCTCCATGCGCGCTACCGCCAGGAGGGCATCGCGTTTCCCGTCCGGACCGTGCTGCTCGGCGGCGATCGGCACGCGTGAGCCGGCGATGCTGCAGGCGGTGATCTTCGATCTGGGCGGCGTGCTGATCAACGTGGATCCGGAGCGGACCGTCCAGCATCTGGCCCAGGCGACCGGGCAGCCGCTCGCCGCGTGCGCCAACGTGCTGGCCGATCCGCTGTTGCGCAGGGAGTTTCAGCTCGGCCAGATCAGCTCCCAAGACATGGTGCGGCACCTCTCCGCCAAGTTGGAAGGCGGCCTGCACTTTGCGCAGTTCGTGGACGCGTGGAACCGGATGGTGGAAGAGAACCGCCAGACCACGTGGGTGCTGGAGCGCCTGCGGGCCCGCTACACGCTGCTGGTGCTGACGAACACCAACCCGCTGCACGACGCCTACATCCGCGAGACGTGGCCGGTGTTCCAGCACGTCCATCACTGGATCGCCTCCTGCCAAGTGGGGTGCTGCAAACCGGAAACCCAAATCTTCCAGTTGGCCCTGCGCCGGGCGCAGGTGCCTGCGCATGCCGCCGTCTTCATTGATGACACCAAAGAGCACACGGAGGCCGCGCGCAGGCTGGGCATTCAGGCGATCCACTTTGCCCCCGGCCTCTCCCTGGAAAAAGAGCTGGCCGCCGTGGGACTGCACGTGTAGGCTGGGCGAGAGATGCGACACGCGCCGGTGCCGTTTCAGCGGATGCTGTTCGTGTGCATCAACCGCCGGCCCGAGGGGGAAGCCTGCTGCGCCGCGCGGGAGTCCGAGCAGATTGCCGAGGCGCTGAAGTCCAAAGTGAAGTCCCTGGGGATGTCCGGAAAAATCCGCGTCAGCAAATCAGGCTGCCAGGACGTGTGCGCGCAGGGGCCGAACGTGATGCTCTTTCCGGATGGCCGCTGGTATGCCGGCGTGACGCTGGCGGACGTGGACCAGATCGTGCAGGATGCCCTCGCCGGACTCACCCCTTCCGCCTGACTTCTGTGATCTGAACGGCCGCCAGCGCTTCTCCGGCGACCATCACCCCCAGCCCTAAGAGCACCACCGCGATGACGGCGATGCCGTCGAAGACGAGGCGGCCTGCCAGCAGCGTCATCAGCCACGGCCGCGCGGTCAGCCCCAGCGACCAGAGCGTCATCACCAGCATGAAGGCCGCCGGCGCTGCGCTCATCCACCACGGTTTGCCGGCCCGCCTGAGCCAGACCGTCACCGTCAGCAGCGTCAGGGCGGCCAGGAGCTGGTTGGACGTGCCGAAGATCGTCCAGAACACTTTCCACGCCGGCACCACGTGGCCGGCGCCGTCGCGCAGCGTGACGCTGACGCATACCGCGGGGAGGGCCAGCGTGCAGATCGTCGCGAGCGCGCGCCCCCAATTTCCCGACAGGCCGGTCAGCTCCTGGAAGACGTACCGCCCGAGCCGCGTGGCCACGTCCAGCGTGTCGTAGATGAACGTGGCGAACGCCAGCAAGGCGAACGAGCGGGCGAACTCCCGGTTGATGCCGAGCTGCTGGACGAAGTGGCTCAGGCCGTTGGCGTAAATCCGGTCCGGCG
>JAHFGX010000004.1 GCA_023247215.1 Candidatus Omnitrophota bacterium | reverse complement strand
CTGGTGGTTCGTGGCCACCCCGTGGGGCAGCGTCGCCGCGCTCATGTTTTTCCTCAGCGGCATCGCCGAGGTCAACCGCACGCCCTTCGACATGCCCGAGGCGGAATCGGAGCTCGTGGCCGGCTTCCACACCGAATACAGCGGCATGAAGTTTGCGCTCTGGTACATGGCGGAATTCTTGGAGGCGTTCACCGTCTGCGCGTTCACCACGACGCTGTTCCTGGGCGGCTGGCATGGGCCGGCCTGGCCGGTGTGGCCGTGGTGCTTGGCCGCCGCGCTGGTGCTGGCCTCCGCCCAAACGTTGTCCCGGCCGGTGCGGCTCCTCGGCTGGCTCGGGTGCGCCTGGGCGGCGGTGGCCTGGCGCAGCGAGGTCATCCCGTCGTGGGCGTGGTTTCTCGCGAAGACGTATGCGCTGGTCTTCGTCCTCGTCTGGCTGCGCGGCACGTTCCCGCGGCTGCGCGCCGACCAGCTCATGGGCTTTGCCTGGAAGTTTCTCCTGCCGTTGGCGCTGGTCAACGTCGTCGCGGCCGGCCTGTGGACGCTCTGGCCGGGCCTGCCAGGTTCGCTGGCGGCGCTGGGCCTGCTGGTTGTGAGCGCGTGGGGGCTCATCCGCGCCAACGCGCCCACTCCGCTGCAACGACGGACCTACGTGCTCGTCGAGTAGCGTGCCTGCGGCACGCTCACAATCGGAGGAACGATGGCCAACCAACCGGTTGACGCGCCCAGTTTGCTGACGAACGTCGAGTGGGAACGCAAGCCCCCTTCCATTGACGCCAACCTCAAAGATTACGCCGAGGCCTGCCGCACCTTCCGCTGGGAAGATGTGGAGCGGGAATTTGACTGGTCCCGCACCGGCAAGATCAATATCGTCCACGAGGCGATTGACCGCCATGCCGCCGGGACGCGCAGAGACAAGGTGGCGCTCTACTACACGGACTATGACACGCGGGACGAGCGTTACACCTTTGACGATCTCAAGCGGCACACCTCCAAGTTCGGCCATGTGCTGAAGCGCCTCGGCGTCAAACGCGGCGACCGGGTGGGCATCTTCCTGCCGCGGACGCCGGAGCTGTACGTTGCCATCCTTGGAACTCACCGCATCGGCGCGATCCCGGTGCCGCTGTTTGAGGCGTTCATGGAGCAGGCCATCCAGGACCGCCTCTCGGACAGCGCCGCCATTGCGTGCGTGACAACCCCGGCCCTGAAAGCGCGCATCCCCCGCCCGGCGTTGCCGGCGTTGAAGCATCTCATCCTCGTCGGAGCCGGCGGCACGCTCGCTGCCGATGAGGTGGGGTATGAGCAGGCGATGGCCGGCGCGCCTGAGTGGCTGGAGCCGGAGTGGCTCACGAAAGACGACGGGCTGATCATCCACTACACCTCCGGTTCAACGGGGAAGTCCAAAGGCGCGCTGCACCGCCAGTACGCGATGGTCGGGCATTACCAGACCGCCAAGTGGGCGCTGGACCTGCGGGATGAGGATATCTATTGGTGCACGGCCGACCCGGGGTGGGTCACCGGCACCTCGTACGGCATCTACGGCCCGTGGACGCTGGGCGTGAGCAGCGTCGTCATCGGCGGTCGCTTCGATCCGGATCGCTGGTATCAGACGATCCAGAAATATCGGGTGAGCATGTGGTACAGCGCGCCGACGGCGTACCGGATGCTGATGTCGGCGGGGGAGGCGATCCCGAAGCCGTACGACCTCTCCAGCCTTCGGCACATCTGCAGCGTCGGGGAGCCGCTCAACCCGGAAGCGCTCAAGTGGATGAAGAAGATCACCGGCCTCGCCCCGCATGAGACGTGGTGGATGACCGAAACCGGCATGCAGATCATCTGCAATTACCGCTCGCTGGATTTTAAGATCGGCTGCACCGGCAAGCCGTTCCCCGGCACCTATGCCACGGTGGTGGACGACCAAGGCAAGGAGCTGCCGCCCTTCGAGCTGGGCAACCTGGTGGTCAAGCCGGGCTGGCCCTCGATGATGAAGGCCATTTGGAACAATCCCGCGAAGTTCGACGAATATTTCCGTATCCCCGGCTGGTACGTCAGCGGCGACACCGCGATGAAGGACGCCGACGGGTACCTCTGGTACCAGGGCCGGGCGGATGACGTCATTAAGACCGCGGGCGAGCGCGTCGGACCCTTCGAGGTGGAGAGCGCCCTCGTCGCCCACCCGGCGGTGGCGGAGGCCGGCGTCATCGGCAAGCCGGATGCGGTGCGGGGGCAGATCATCAAAGCGTTCATCGCGCTGCGCAAAGGGCATGAACCCTCCGACGCCCTGAAGCAGCAGATCGCCGGCTTCGTCAAAACGAACCTGGCGGCCCATGCGGCCCCGCGCGAGATCGCCTTTGTCGAGAAGGTGCCCAAGACCCGCTCCGGCAAGATCATGCGCCGCGTCCTGAGAGCGTGGGATCGAGGCGAGCCCGTCGGCGATATTTCGACGATGGAAGAGTAGCGCGGTGCCGGACAAGCTCATCATCTCCAACCTGGAGCTGTCCTGCCGGCTGGGCGTCTACGAGTGGGAACAAGCCGCCCCGCAGCCGGTGTGGGTGGACCTCGAGGTGGAGATTGACGCCAGCCGAGCCGCCGCGCAGGACGACGTGCGCGAGGCGCTGGATTACGCGCGGCTGGTCTCGCTGGTGAAGCAGCGCGTCGAGTCGCAGGCGTTCCATCTGCTGGAAACGGTGGCGGAGCAGGTGGCCGCGCTCGTCCTGCAGGACGCCGGTGGCCGCGCGGTGACCGTCCGCGTCAAAAAGCGCGCCCTGCCGAACCTCGAATACGCCGCCGTCGAGATCACCCGGCGCAGCGTGCTATAATGCCGCGATGATTCGGCCTCAACGGATCCCCGCCGCGCGCGCGGTGATCCTCAGCGCGGCTCTCACCGTCGCCGGCGGATGCGGGGGGTACCGGCCCGTCCGCTGGCCCAGCGCCACCCTCTGGGTGGCCGCCCCCGCTGAGGTTCACCGGATTCGCCTTCCCGAGCGCTCCCTGACGGAGTATCCAGTCGTCCTGCACGAGGGCAGCCTGTCTGTCGGCGTGGACGTGGTGGACGCCGACCGTGCGCAGGAATGGTTCAGCGTGGATCTGCTCGCGCATGGAATCCAGCCGCTCCTTCTCGCCGTTTCGAACGAAGGCAATCAGACCAAGCTCCTGGCGCCCGACTTCTTGAGCGTGCGGATGATTCCCGCCCGGCGCGTCGCCGCGTATGCCTCGCAGAGCCTGGTGGGGCGGACGGCGCAGCATGTCCGATGGGTGGCGTGGTTCGTGCCCGGCTTGCTGTTTTCTTCCATCGTCGAACCGCTGACCACGCTGGATTTTCTCGGGATGGAGGAGATCTCAGCGCGGCCGGCGCGGTCACCCAATCGGGAGATCCGCGCGGATTTTGTTTCGCATGAGCTGGCGCCCGGACCGGTGGAGCCTCAGGCCACGCGAAGCGGCGTGGTGTTTGTGCGGCGGCTGGCGCCGGACCGGCGGCTCACGTTGACCGTGCGCGATCCGCAGGGCGGGGAACCGGTGCGCATCGAGATCCAAGCGCCGTTGGAGCCGGTGGACGCGCAGTGGCACCGCTACGCGGTGTCCAAGGACCAGGCCTGGAAAGCGGCGACGGCCGCCGCCGCGTCCATCAAGAACTGGCGCGTGCAAGATGCGGATCCGGACGCCGGCACGATGCAGATCAGCAAGGGCGTGCGATGGCTCGGGATAGGGAACCGGATGACGATCCGGCTGATGATCCGGCGCGTGGATGAGGGCGTGACGGACATCGGCGCGGAGCGGGTGGGGCGCGGAGGGCGCGCGTCGTCAGTGGGACCGTCAATACTCCTGGACCGCTTCTTTGATCAGTTGAGGGGGCAGCTGGCCGCGTACATTCCCCCTGAGCTGTCCCTGCCCGAGGATTCGTCGCCGGGAGCGCCCTCGTCGGATCAGGCCGGCCGGTAGACCGCGCAGGACGAGGCCGTCTCCCACAGGCGGACGGACGTCACTGGGAACCCCAAGCGCTTCACTTCCTCGCAGATCAGCTTCGCCAGGTGCTCGGCGGTGGGATTCTGCTCCACCACGAACACCGGCTCCTGCAGTTGCCGCAGGGCGGGCAGCACCGGATCGTCCTTGCACAAGATCATCTTGTGGTCCAACTGGGCGTCAATCCAGCCCTGGATGGCTTGCTTGATCGTCGTGAAATCTTTCACCATGCCCAGCGCGTCGAGCTCCTCGGCGCTCAGCTCGATCTCCGCCACCCCATTGTGCCCGTGCAGGTCCCGGCATTTGCCGCGGTAGCGCAGCAGCCGGTGGCCGTAGCAGAAGTGCAGCGTGGTCGTCACCTGGTACATCAGCCAAGCCACCTCCCTCCGTCCACCGTGATGGTCGTGCCGGTCATGAAATCCGTCCCTTCAACGGCGAAGACGACGGCGTTGGCGATGTCCTCCGGCGCTCCCCACCGGCGAAGCGGCACGGAGCGAACCACGCGCGCCCGGGCGGCCGGGGCCATGCCCGGCGGCGGCAGCATCGGGCCGGGGGACACGGCCACCACCTGGATTGAGGGCGCCAGCTCCGCGGCCAGCGCCTTGGTCAAGCCCAGGATGCCGGCTTTGGACACGCAGTAGGGCAGGTAGTTCCGGTACGGTCGCTCGCCGGCCCAGTCGGCGATGTTGATGATTTTTCCTTCGCCGCGCCGCTGCATCAGGCGGCCGGCGTGCAGCGCGCACAAGAACGGCCCGGTCAGGTTGGCGGCGAGGTGTCTGTTCCATTGAGGAAGCGTGAGCGCCGAGAACGGCGTGCGCTCGAAGATCGCCGCGTTGTTGACCAGCACGTCCAGCCGGCGGTAGCGGCGTTGGATGCGCTGGATCAGCCGGCGGACGTCCGCGTCGTTCGACACGTCCGCTCGGATCGCCTCAGCCCGGCGGCCCAGCGCGCGCAGGTCGGAGACGGTCGCGTCCGCGTCCCGCCGGGAGGTCCGGTAGGAAATGACGACATCCGCGCCGCGCGCCGCCAGCGCGAGCGCGATCGCGCGTCCGATGCGGACCGCGCCTCCGGTCACCAAGGCCACCCGTCCCTGCAGCGTCATCACGACGCCAGTATAACAATCCCCCCGCCGCGTCGTCCACTGCATTGACTTTTCCGCACCGCTTTGTTACTCTCGGAAGAGTTTGTCGTCGTGACAGATGCCGCCTACTCACCGTCGTTCATCGCACCAGGATCGCGTGGTGGCTTTGGTGAGCGGTGGAATGGAAAGTTGTTGCCTGGCGGCGCATCTTCTTAGCTGCGGCCGCGCCGTCTGGCCGGTCTACGTGCGGGGCGGGTTGCGATGGGAAGCGAACGAGCTGCGCAGCGTCCGGCGATGGCTGTCAGCGCTTGGCGCGCCACGGCTTCGGCCGCTCTCCGTCGTGGAAGCACCGGCGCGTGCGTTGTACGGACGCCACTGGAGCCTCACCGGGCGAGGCGTGCCTGGGGCGGAACGTCCCGACGCGGCGGTCTATCTGCCGGGGCGTAATATATTGCTGCTGGGATCGGCCGCCATCTACGCGGCGCAGCAGGGCGTGTCCAGGCTGGCGGTCGGGACGTTGGCCGGCAACCCGTTCGGCGACGCCTCGCGCGGATTCTTCAGCCGGTTCAGCCGCTGCCTCGGTGAGGCGCTGGCGGTGCCGATGCAGATTGAGGCTCCATTCCATCAGATGACGAAATCGCAGGTGATCGCCGCGCACGCCGCGCTCCCATTCCATCTCACGTGGTCTTGCCTCCGTCCGGCCGGGCCGCGGCAGTGCGGCCGGTGCAACAAATGCGCGGAGCGCCGCCGCGCCTTCCAGCGCGCGCGCGTCCCCGACCCGACGGTGTACGCCGGATGAGCCGGTACCGCGGCGGTATCGGGCAATGGTCGTGGATGTTCCACCGGATCACCGGGGTGGGGGTCCTCGTGTTTCTCTGCCTGCACATCCTCGACACCTTCCTCATCGTTCTCGGCCCGGAGCACTACAACGCGATCATCGCGTGGTACCGGCATCCCGTCTTCCGCGTCTCCGAGGTCGGCCTGTTCGCCTGCGTCCTGTATCACTCGCTCAACGGCGTGCGGATCATCCTCTTTGAAGCGTGGACCGGCTTGGTCCGCTGGCACCGGCAGATGTTTTATGTCCAAATGGCGATCTTCGCCGTCTGCATGCTCCCGGTGACGTACCTGATGCTGCGCCCGGTGTTTGGCCGCTGATGGCGACGTCCTCCGCGCTCTCCTCGGCGTACGGTCGCCCCAAGCCCACCGGCGGGCTGGAGCTGTGGTCGTGGGTCTTCATGCGCGTCTCCGGCCTGCTGCTCCTGGTCCTGGCGCTGGGCCACCTGGTCATCATGCACCTCATCAACTCGGTGGATGCGATTGATTATGACTTCGTGGCACGGCGCTACATCGGATGGTTCTGGCGCAGCTATGATCTGCTCATGCTGGTGCTGGCGATGGTCCACGGGCTCAACGGCCTGCGCGTGATCCTGGACGACTACCTGCACCAACCGGTCCAGCGGCGGATCGCGGCCTGGCTGCTCTACGGAATCGGCGGAGCGTTGACGGCGCTGGGCATCGTGGCGGTGGTGGTGTTCCAGCCGCCTTCATCGGTGGGGGTTCCATGAGGCCGGTCGTGCGCCATCAGTACGACGCCGTGATCGTCGGCGCCGGCGGGGCCGGCCTGATGGCGGCGCTGGAAGCGTCCAAGGGCTGCCGCGTGGCGGTGGTCAGCAAACTCTATCCTACGCGCTCCCACACCGGCACGGCGCAGGGCGGCATCGGCGCGGCCTTAGGCAACCGCGAGCCGGACAACTGGGAATGGCACATGTTCGACACCGTCAAGGGCGGCGACTATCTCGTGGACCAGGACGCGGCGGAGTTCATGTGCAAAGAGGCCATCCGCGTGGTCTACGAGCTGGAGCACATGGGGCTGCCCTTCAACCGCACGCCTGAGGGCAAGATTGACCAGCGCAAGTTCGGCGGCCACACCAAGGAATTCGGCAAGGGCCCGGTGCAGCGCTCCTGCTTCGCGGCGGACCGCACCGGCCACATGATCCTGCAGACGCTCTACCAGCAGTGCATCAAGCGGCAGGTCACGTTCTTCGACGAGTACCGGCTGGTGGACGTGCTGATGCGGGAGGGGCGTTGCTGCGGCGTCGTGGCCTTGTGCCTGGCCACGGGCGAGCTGCACGTCATCCACGCCAAGGCCGTGCTCATGGCGACGGGCGGCTTCGGGCGCATGTACAAGGTGACGTCCAACGCCCATACCCTGACCGGCGACGGCTGCGCCATCCTGTGGCGCCGCGGCCTGCCGCTGGAGGACATGGAGTTTTTCCAATTCCACCCGACGGGGATCTACAAGCTGGGCATCCTCATTACCGAAGGGGCGCGGGGCGAAGGCGGTGTCTTGCGCAACCGGACCGGCGAGCGCTTCATGGAGCGCTACGCGCCCACGCTGCTGGACCTCGCCCCGCGGGACATGGTCAGCCGCGCGGTCCATCAGGAAATCCGCGCCGGGCGCGGCATTGACGGCAAGGACTACGTGCACTTGGACCTCACGCATCTGGATCGCCGCGTCATCGAGGAGAAGCTGCCGGACATCACCGATTTCGTGCGGACCTATTTGGGGCTGGACCCGGTGCGCGAGCTGATCCCCATCCAGCCCACCGCGCATTACGCCATGGGCGGCATCCCCACGAACCTGAATGCCGAGGTGCTGGCCGATGAGCAGGGCCGCGTGGTGCCCGGCCTGTACGCCGCCGGGGAGTGCGCCTGCGTCTCCGTCCACGGCGCCAACCGGCTCGGCACGAACTCGCTGGTGGACATCGTCGTGTTCGGCAACCGGGGCGGGCAGCGCATCGCCGAGTGGGCGCCCAAGGCCGAGTGGGCAGCGCTCCCCGACGATCCGGAAGGCTCGGCGCAGGAGCAGCTGGCGCGCCTCGAGGCGAACCGGGGCGGGGATGAAGCCGCGCGCCTCCGGGCAGAGATGCAGCAGGTGATGATGGACGACGTCGGGGTGTTCCGCATCCACGCCGGGCTGCAGGAGGCGTGTGAGCGCGTCAACCGGTTGCGCGCCGCCTATCAGGGGGTGGGCCTCAGCGACAAGGGACGCCGCTTCAACACGGAAGTCGAAGAGCTGTTGGAGCTGGGCGGGCTGCTGGATTTGGCCTGGGTCACGGCGACGGCGGCGCTGGCGCGCCAGGAGTCGCGCGGCGGGCACTCCCGGGAAGATTTCCCCAACCGCGACGACGCCAAGTGGCTGAAGCACTCGATGGCGTCGCTGCGGGGAGACGCGGTGCAGTTGGCGTACAAGCCGGTCACCATCACGCGGTTCCAGCCGCAGGAACGGAAATACTAAATGGCGCACGTGCGACTGAAAATCCAGCGCTTCAATCCTGAGATGGACTCGGCGCCGCAGTGGCGCGAGTACACCGTGGAGGCGGAGCCGACCGACCGGGTGCTCGACGCGCTCCACGCGGTCAAATGGCACCACGACGGCAGCCTGGCGTTCCGCCGCTCCTGCGCGCACGGCGTGTGCGGCTCGGACGCCATGATGATCAACGGCAAGAACCGCCTGGCCTGCAAACTCCTCATCAAGGACCTGAAGCAGCCCATCGTCGTCGAGCCGATGCGGGGGTTCGCCGTCGTCAAAGACCTGATCGTAGATCAGACGAAGTTCTTCGAGAAGTACCGTTCGGTCAAGCCGTACCTGATCGCCGAGGAGCCGCCGCCCGCGACGGAGCGGCTGCAGAGCCCCAAGCAGCAGGAGCGGTTCGAGGACACCACCAAGTGCATCCTGTGCGGCGCGTGCACCACCTCGTGCCCGTCGTTCTGGGCGAATGGCGAGTACGTGGGGCCGGCGGCCATCGTGCAGGCGCATCGCTTCCTCTTCGACAGCCGGGACCAGGGCGCGGAGGAGCGGCTGGAGGTGCTCAACAAGGCGAGCGGCGTGTGGCGCTGCCGCACCATCTTCAACTGCACCGACGCCTGTCCCCGCGGCATCAACGTCACCAAAGCCATCGTGGAAGTCCAGAACCTGCTCGTCGCGCATGCCAAACAGGGGAGCACAACCGATGCAGCTCAATGAAACCGCTCCGGATTTTTCGCTCAAGGGCGTGGACGGGAAAACGTACCGGTTATCTGACTTCGGCGACAAGGCGGTGCTGTGCGTCATCTTCATGTGCAATCACTGCCCCTACGTGAAGGCGACGATTGACCGGATGATCGAGCTGCAGCGGGACTACGCCGGGAAGGGTGTCGCGCTCCTCGGCATCAACTCCAACGACGCCAAGAATTACCCGGAAGACAGCTTCGAGCAGATGGCGGCCTGGGCGAAGGAGAAGCGCTTCAACTTCCCGTACCTGCACGACGCCACGCAGCAGACGGCGCGGGCGTACGGCGCCGAGCGCACGCCGCATATCTTCCTGTTTGATCAACAGCGCAAGATGCGCTACACCGGCGCGATTGACGACAATACGAAAGAGCCGTCGCAGGTGAAGCGCCGCTACCTGCGCGAGGCGATTGACGCGCTCTTAGCGAAAGCCCAAATCAAAGAGACAGAAACGCCCGCCATCGGCTGCACCGTCAAATGGGCCTCGTCGGCGGCGCATTAAGCGCTGCCGGTTTCTGAGCAATGATCCATGTGGTTGAGACGCGGGCGACGGCGGGGCAAGTCCGCGAGATGCTTGAGACGCTGCAAACATATATCAAACTGGCGGTGGATGTTCGCCGCCGAATCCTGGCCGGCGGCGGAGGGATGCATGCGGATTGTGAAGCGGCGCTCTTGGAGGATGGAAGCCAGCAAGCCGATATCTGGGGCGCGGGTTGGTTGCCGGAAAGCCGGGAAGTGCGTTTTGAATCATTGATCAACATCCGTCCGAAACGGGGCAATCGCGCGATGATGATCGAAGACGAACGCTTGCGAACAACCATTGAGCAGATTGTCCGCGAGCGATTCGGAGCCGCATGATTTCAGAGCAGATCCGGGAGCGATTTCTTCAAGATCCCCTGCCGATCAGGTTGGGTGGCTTAGCCGCCGATCTGGCTCGGATCTCGTCGTTCAGCGAGAATCCGTCGAATCGCCAGGCCGTCGCAAGTTTGCTGGAGGAAGGGAAGTGTTTTGCAGAGTGGGCCGCTCCGTCCGCGCCGCTTGAAACCCAAGCGGTGTTAGCTGAAATCCAAGTGATGCTTGCGGTATGGCAGCGTCGTTGGGCGAACGGCCTGCCCATCCCCGACCTGCACGCTGAAGCTGATCGCCGGGCCGAGCAGTTGCTTGCGATCGCTGGACTGGTTGAGCGATGAGCCGGAGCCAGGAGACGAAAGTCGCGTTCCTCGGGTTGGGGACGATGGGGGCGCCGATGGCGGGGCATATCGCCAAGGCGGGCTACCCGCTCATCGTCTGGAACCGCACGCCGGCGAAGATGCAGCCATTCGTTGAGCTCGGCGCCAAGGCTGCCAAAAGCCCGGCGCACGCGGCGGCGGAAGCCGACATCGTGATCACGATGGTGTCGCGGCCGCAGGATGTCGAAGAGATCGTGCTAGGTCCGTCCGGCGCGCTCGAAGGGTTGCGGGCCGGCGCGGTGCTGGTGGACATGAGCACCGTCAGCCCGGTGACATCGCGCAAGCTGGCCGGCGCGGTGACGACGAAGCGCGCCGAGTTTCTGGACGCGCCCGTGGTCGGCTCGAAGGGTCCGGCCACCGACGGCACGCTGGTGATCCTGGCGGGCGGCCTGCCGCAGACGCTCAAGCGCTGCGAGCCGATCTTGCGCGCCATGGGCAAGACCATCGTCCACGCCGGCACCGTCGGGTGCGGCTCGGCGCTGAAGCTGGCGACCAACCTGATGCTGGGGCATCTGGCCGCCGGGTTCGCGGAGGCGCTGGTGCTGGCGCGATCCGCCGGCCTGGATCCGCAGCGGCTGCTGGAGGTTCTGCAGGCGAGCACGTTCGCCTCGCCGTGGTACCAGACCAAGGGTGCTAGCATGCTCAAAGGGGATTTCAGCCCGCACTTCGCCCTCAAGCATATGCGGAAGGATTTCGAGCTCATGTGCGGCCTCGCGAGCGAGACGAGCGCGCCGGTGCCGGTGACGCAGGCGATCCGGAAATTGCTGGCCGAGGCCGAGGGCGCAGGCAAGGGCGAGATGGACTACTCCGCCATTCTGGCGCATTTGCAGGGCGCCAATCCGCGCGCGGTGGTGGCATGAAGCGCGCGTCCCGGCTCTCACCCGCCGACGAGCGCAAGCTTCGTCCATTGCGCGAGGACGTGCGCTTCCTCGGCGAGCTGCTCGGCCGCGTCCTCATCCATCAGGAGGGGCGCCCCTTGTTCGAAGTCGAAGAGCGCATCCGCGCCGCCGCGATCCAGGCGCGCCGCACCGGCCGCCCCGCATCGCACGCCCGCCTGGCGACGCTGCTGGCGCAGTTGGACCTGCCGACCTCGGTGAAGATCATCCGCGCCTTTTCCGTCTATTTCCAGCTCGCCAACATCGCGGAAGAGAACCACCGGCTCCGGCGCAAGCGCCACTACGAATCGCTGCCCGGGTTCCATCCGCAGCGGGGCTCGATCGAAGACGTGGTGTGCCGCCTCCACCGCGCGCGGGTGCCGGCGAAGGAGCTCGCCCGCCACCTCCAGTCGCTCTCCATCAATCTGGTGCTCACCGCCCACCCCACGCAAGCGCTGCCGCCGGCGGTGCTGCGCAAGCACCATCAGATTTGGGATTGGCTGCTGCAGCGGGAGCTGATGCGCCCCACCTCGAAGGAAGAGCGGCGGATCCGTCGGGAAATCTTCGAAGAGATTATGGCGCTGTGGCAGACGGATGAGCTGCGCCCGAACCGCCCCACCGTCGAGGACGAGGTGGAGCACGGCCTCTACTATTTGTCCTCCGTGCTGTACGATGCGCTGCCCGACACCCTCCTGGCGTTCCAAGACGAGCTCTCGCGGGTCTATCGCCGCCCGTTCGACGTCGGCCCGGTGATCCGCTTCGGCACCTGGATGGGCGGCGACAAGGACGGCAACCCCTCGGTGACGCACGACACCCTCCGCTGGGCGCTGGTGCGCTACCGCCACGCCATCCTGGGCAAGTACCTGGAGTCGCTCGAGCGGCTGCGCGACCGCCTCACACAATCCGATCAGCTGTGTAAGATCCCGCCGGCGCTGTTCCGCTCCGTCGCCCACGATCGGCGCAGCTTCCCGGCGCTGGCGGAATCGCTCGACGCGGCCTACCCGCACCAGCCCTACCGGCAGAAGCTCGCCGTGATGATCCACCGCCTGCGGCAGATGCTCCGCCCGGGCGGGGAGGGCGGCTATGCCGGCGCGCAGGAGCTGCGCCAGGACCTGGAGCTGATCAAGCGCAGCTTGACGTTCCATCGCGCGGACGCGCTGGCCCAGCATGAGGTGGGCCGCTGCCTCATGCAGGTGCGGCTGTTCGGCTTCTCCTTCGCCACCGTGGACGTGCGCGACCACAGCCAGCGCCACCTGGACGCGTTTGCGGAATTGGCCCTGACGCACGGCTTGAGCCCGACGGACCCCCGGCTCCTGCCGGAGTCGGAACGGTGCGAGCTGCTGGGGCGATTGCTGGCGCGGCCGCAGTACGCGGAGCTGCTGCGCAACGCCTCGCCGGCGACCCGCGAAGTCGTGCGCACCTTCCAGGTGATGGGGGAGCACTTGAAAGAGGTGGACCCCTCCGCCATTGACGGCTACGTCATCAGCATGACCCATCACGCCAGCGACGTGCTGACGTTGCTCTGGTTTTTCCAGCAGGCAGACCTGTTCCGGCGGACCACGCGCGGATGGGAGAGCGCGGTGAACATCATCCCGCTCCTGGAAGGCATCGAAGACTTGCGCGCCGCGCACGAGGTGATGGACGCCCTCTACCGGCAGCCCGCCTATCGGCAGCACCTCAAGGCCCGGGGCCGGCTGCAGCAGATCATGCTCGGCTATTCGGACTCCAACAAGGACGGCGGGTTCTTCACCGCCAACTGGGAGCTGTATCAGGCGCAGCGGCGGCTGCACGAGGTGTCGCAGGCGCACCGCGTGCGGCTGCAGCTCTTCCACGGGCGCGGCGGCACTATCGGGCGCGGCGGCGGCCCGCTGCACCAGGCCATCCTCGCCCAGCCGCGCGGCACGCTCGAGGGCCGCATCAAAATCACCGAGCAGGGCGAGGTGGTGGCCTCGAAGTACGGCAACGCCTCGATGGCGGTCCGCAACCTGGAGCTGGCGCTCTCCGCGGTGCTCGAGGCGACGGTGCTCGTGCCGGCTGCGGAGCCGCATCAGCCCCAGTGGGAGCGCCGGATGGAGCAGCTCTCGCAAGCCGCCTACCGGGACTATCGCCGCGCCGTCTTCGAAGACCCGGTGTTCCTCCACTACTTCGAGCAAGCCACGCCTATTGACGCCATCGAGCAGTTCCGCATCGGCTCGCGGCCCGCGCAGCGGCCGGGCGGCGGGCGCGCCCAGCCCCGGCGCATCGAATCGCTGCGGGCCATTCCCTGGGTCTTCAGTTGGATCCAGAGCCGTAACTTCCTGCCGAGCTGGTTCCCCTTCGGCAGCGCGGTGGTGGAGGCGACCGGGCGCCAGCCTCGCGGCCTGCAGGAGCTGCAGCAGATGTACGAGCGGATGCCCTGGTTCCACGTGATGGTGGACTTCATCCAGATGAGCCTGGGCATGGCCGACATGCGGATCGCCCGCCACTACGCGGACCTGGTCCGGCCGGCCTCGGCGGGGCGGCGGATTTTCGGCGCGTTGGCCGCCGAGTACGCGCTGACCACGCGCGTGGTGCTCGGCATCACCCGGCAGCGGGAATTGCTGCAGACGAATGACGTGCTGCAGAACGCCCTCCGCCTGCGCAACCCCTACGTGGATCCGTTGAGCTTGCTGCAGGTGCACCTGCTGCGGCAGTGGCGGGGCAGCCGCGATCCGAAGCGCCGCCAGATGCTGCAGCGCGCGCTCGCCTTGACCATCAACGGCATCGCCGCCGGGATGCGGCACACAGGCTGAACGGATTCAGAGAAGGAGAGCGAGCATGACACGAAAATCCGCTGCGCTGATCAGCGCCGTCCTGAGCGTGATCGGCCTGGGACTGTGCGTCTATTTGGAGCTGGTGCATTTGGCGCTCTTGCGCGGCGAGCTGGTGGGCGGCTCCGCCTGCAGCGCGGCGGGCACCGCGTTCAACTGCCACGCGGTCACCTCCAGTCCGATGGGCACGATCCTAGGGTTGCCCTTGGCGCTGTGGGGCGCAGTCGGCTATCTCGCAACGCTCGGCCTATCCCTCGTGGCGTGGCGCGTGGAGGAAGATGCCGCGCGGGCGTTCACCGCGCTCTTCGCCGTGAGCCTCGGCTGCGTGCTCGCGGACGCCGTGCTGCTGACGGTGATGGTCGCGCAGATCCACTACCTCTGTCCGCTCTGCCTGGGGACCTACGCCGTCAATCTGCTGCTGGTCTGGGCGTCTCGGGCGGCGCTGCGCCAACCCTGGCGGACCGCGCCGCGCGATTGGCTCCAGGCGCTCGGGTCGCTGCTGCCGGATCGCCGCGCGCCGGTGACCTGGGTCGTGTGGAGCATCGGGCTGACCGGCGTGATCGGCGCGGCCTCCGTGCACGCGGCCGCCTCCTACGTGCTGTACGGCCCGCCGGGCAGCTTGCGCAAGCAGATGACCCAGTTCGTCGAGCGGCAGCCCCGCCACAGCGTGGAGACGTCCAGCGATCCGCATCTGGGCGCGCCCCACGGCGCAATGCAAATGGTGGAGTTCAGCGATTTCTTCTGCCCGTCGTGCCAGCGCGCCTCCAAGCTCACCCCGGTGTTGTTGAGCGGCCACGGTGATGCCCTGACGGTGATCTTCAAGAACTTCCCGCTCGACCAGGAATGCAACGGCAGCGTTAGCCGAACGGTCCATCCGCAAGCCTGCCGGGTGGCCGCGGCCGGCGAGTGCGCGAACGAGCAAGGCAAGTTCTGGCCGTTTCATGACCTCGTGTTCCATGAGACGCCGCCTTATGCTGTGACGAAATTGGACTCTGATGTCGCGCGAATCGGCCTGGATGTTGCGGCATTTCGCCAGTGCATGGACAGCGGGCGCGGCATGGAGGCGGTCAAGCGCGACGTCGAGCAGGGCATGAAGCTTGGCATCGCCAGCACGCCGACGTACCTGGTCAACGGTGTGCCGATCTCCGGCGTCCTGTCCCCGACGTCGTTTGACGTGTTTTTGAAGGTCGTGCGGGACACGCCGCCGCCTCCCGCGCCGCCTGTGGCGCCGGCCCCCGCGCCAGCGGCGGCCGCGGCTCCGTCGTCGTCGCCATGAAGGTCAACGGCCGGCCGTATCAGACGGTGTGGCTCGAAGGGTCCACCGTCAAGCTCATCGAGCAGCGCAAGCTGCCGCACGTGTTTGAAATCGCCAGTTGCGCGACGCACCAGGACACCGCCCGCGCCATCCGAGAGATGGCCGTGCGCGGCGCCGGGGCCATCGGCGCCGCCGCCGGGTATGCCATGGCGCAGGCCGCGCTGCAGGCGCCCGAGGCCCGCTTCCATGACGCGCTCGATGAGGCGGCTGAGGTCATCCGCTCCACCCGGCCCACGGCGCACGATCTCTTCTATGCCGTCACCCGGGTGCGCGCCGCAGCGGCGTGCGCAAACAGCGTCGAGGCGTCCCGGATGGCGGCGGTGCGCGCCGCCACCGCGCTGGCGGAGGGCAACGCCCGGGCCGGCCAGGCGATGGGGCGCGCCGGCCTGCCGCTCCTCACGCCAGGCTCGCGGATGCTCACCCATTGCAACGCCGGGTGGCTGGCGTTTGTGGATTGGGGCAGCGCCTTAGCCCCGGTGTACGCGGCCCAGGAGGCCGGGGTGGAGGTGTTCGTGTCCGCGACGGAAACGCGGCCCCGCTCCCAGGGCGCCAAGCTCACTGAGTGGGAGCTGAGCCAGGCCGGCGTTCCGCATCAACTGGTGGCCGACACCGCCGCCGGCGCGCTCTTCCGCCGCGGCGAGATTGACCTGGTGATCGTCGGCGCGGATCGGATCGCGGCCAACGGCGACACGGCCAACAAGATCGGCACCTACACCCTGGCGGTCCTCGCCCGGCGGCACGGCGTGCCGTTCTACGTGGCCGCCCCGCGCTCGACGTTTGATCCCGCGGCTCCCGACGGATCCGCCATTCCCATCGAGGAGCGGCATGAGGACGAGGTGCTCTACGTGTGGGGCCGCGCCGACGACGGCACGCTGCAGCGCGTGCGGATCGCCGGGCCAGGCGCGCGGGCGTTCAACCCGGCGTTTGACGTCACCCCAGCCGAGCTGATCACCGGCTTCATCACCGACCAGGGCATTCTGCCGGCCACCCCGGAGGGGCTCGCCGGCTACGTGCGCGAGCCCTCCGCGGCGCCTGTGGGATGATGAGCCGCCTTGACGCCGTGCTGCAGAAGATCGATGAGCTCAATCGCCAGGACCCCAACACGGAGGTCGTCGGGGGAGCACCGCAGCCGCATGAGCTGGTCTATTCGCAGCGCATGACGGAATGGGTGCTGCGCTTGAACCCCAACGCGTCTGAGGCGTTGCGCATCGCCGCCCGAGGCCAGCACATCCAGCGCTGGACGATCCCGCGCGACCGCTACCCGATGAACCGCCAGGGCTACCTGCGCTGGCGCGAAGTCCTGAAGGCGTTCCACATTGAAACCGTCCAGGGGCTGATGCGGGAGGTGAAGTACGACGAGGGATTGTGCGCGCGGGTCGGCCTCATCATGAGCAAGAAGGCGCTGGCCGACGATCCAGACACGCACACGCTTGAGGACGCGCTCTGCCTCGTCTTTCTTGAGACGCAATTCGACGAGCTGCGCCGCAAGACGCCCGACGACAAAATGCGCGTCATCGTCCAGAAGACGTGGCAGAAGCTCAGCCCGCAGGGCCGGGCGGCGGCGCTGGCGCTGCCGTTGAGCGCGGACGATCAGCGCTGGCTGGCGGGCGTCGTCGGCGGGTCGGAGCGCTCATCGCGATAGGCGGGGCAGAGGCTCGCCCCGATCGGGCACTCGCAGCACTTGGGGGACGCGGCCTTGCAGATGGCGCGGCCGTGCTGGATCATCTGGTGGCCGAACGTCGTCCAGCGCGGTTGCGGCACGAGCCGGATCAAGTCCTGCTCGATGTTGTCCCGGTCGGTGTGGGCGCTGAGGGCCAGCCGCTGGCTCAGGCGCATGACGTGCGTGTCCACCACGATCCCGCTGGAGATGCCGAAGGCGTTGCCCAGCACCACGTTGGCGGTCTTGCGCGCCACGCCGTGCAGCGACACCAGGTCCTCCATCCGGTTCGGCACTGCGCCGTGGAAGCGCTCGACGATGGCCTGGCAGGCCAGCGTGATGCTCTTGGCCTTGTTCCGGTAAAAGTTCACTTTCGACACGGCGCGCTCCAGCTCCTCCAGCGGCGCGCGGGCGTACTGGGCGGCGGTTCGGTATCGCGTGAACAGCGCCGGCGTGACCTTGTTGACCAGCGCGTCGGTGCACTGCGCGGACAGGATCGTGGCGATCAGCAGCTCCAAGGGGTTGGTGTAGTGCAGGGAGCAGGCAGCGTTGGGATAGGCCCGATCCAGCGCCTGCAGGATCTTGCCGATGCGCTTCGCCGCCGGCGGCAAAACGGGCACGATTTTCGCCATGATCGCCGATTGTAACATAAGGAGGTGTCAGACACTTCTCCGAGGAAGTGCCTGGTGCTTCATGATAAAATGAAACTCATGCCTGAGTCGGTTCAACTTGAACGCCGCGTGGTCCTTCGCGTGCCGTGGGTCAAGCGAGTGGAAGTCGACCGTCAAGGCGCCGTGCCGGTGGTGGTGGACTCCGTGAATCTCAGCGAGGCCGGCATGTGCGTCCGGCTGCGGGAAATGCTGGAGATCAGTTCCGCCCTCACGCTGCGGCTCTTTGCCGAAGCGAGCAAGCCGCCGGTGACGTGCGCCGGACGGGTCGCGTGGGTCGTGCAGCGGCTGGACCTGCAAAGCCGTCCGCCGTTCCTCTATGACGTGGGCGTGGAGTTCATCAATCCGCCGAACCGCGTGCGCCAGCTGCTCGTGCGGCGCGGGGGCGCCCCGCGCGCGCAGACGACCGCAGCGCGACCATCAGGGTCGGCGCGGCCGGACACCCGCCGCGCCGTGACCTCGCTCATGATCCACGGCCGCTGCTACCTGCCGCGCTTGCAGGCCACCAGCCCAGCGGCTGGTGGCACTTCCTCGCCAGCGGGGACGGTGCCGGCTCGGTCGCGCAAGGGCCGGAAAAACGCGTGGCATTTGGTGGTGTGGGTGGATGGGGTTCCGTGCTTCAGCCGCCGCTATGCCTCGGAGCGCGAGGGCGTGGCCGGGTGGGAGCAGTTCAGGCGCAGCGCCAGCAGGAGGAAAGGATGATCGCGATTCAAAAACAGCTCTCGATCTTTCTCGACAACCGCCCAGGCGTGCTGGCGCGGACGTGCCAGGCCCTGGCGAAGGACGGCATCAATATCCTCGCCCTCTCGATCTCCGACACGGTGGATCACGCCGTGGTGCGCCTCCTGGTCACCGATGTGCCCAAGGCCGCGACCATCCTGCAGCGCTTGCATCACACCGTCCATGAGAGGGACGTCCTGCTGCTCGAGGTGCCCAACGTGCCCGGGTCGCTGGCCGGCATCGCCGAGAAGCTGGCGGGCGCCGGCATCAACATCGAATACGCGTATTGCACCTCCACGTCCCAATCCACCAGCAATTTGGTCCTGCGGACGAGCGACCTGGAAGCCACGATTGACGCGCTCGGATAACGCTCCAGGTTCCCGATGAAGGCCGTCCTGTTTCGCGCGCATGGCGGGCCCGAAGTCCTCGAGTACGCCGACGCGCCGGACCCGGTCCCCGGCGCCGGCGAGGTGGTGGTCCGGGTCAACGCCTGCGCGCTCAACCACCTGGACATTTGGATCCGCCAGGGCCTCCCCGCCTACCGCATTGCGCTGCCGCATATTTCCGGCTGCGACATCGCCGGGATTGTGGAGCATCTCGGCCCCGGCGTGACGGACTTCCGCGAGGGCGCCTCCGTCATCGTCGCGCCCGGCCTGAGCTGTTTCCGCTGCCGGTGGTGCCAGGCCGGGTTGGACAACCTGTGCGAGTCGTTCGGGATCGTGGGCGCGAAGACCGCTGGCGGCTACGCCCAGCTCGTCACGGCGCGCGCGCAGGACCTGCTGCCGATGCCGGAGGGGCTCTCCTTCGAGCAGGCGGCCGCGTTTCCTCTCGTGTTTCTCACCGCCTGGCACATGCTGATCACGCGCGCGGCCCTGCGCCCCGGGGAAGCCGTGCTCATCCACGGGGCCGGCAGCGGCGTGGGCCATGCGGCGATCCAGATCGCCAAGCTCGCCGGCGCGTCGGCGGTCTATGCCACGGTGGGATCCGACGCCAAGGTCGCCAAGGCTCAGGCATTGGGCGCGGACGCGGTCATCAACTACCAGCGCGAAGACGTGGCGGCGTGCGTGCGGGAGCTGACCGGCGGGCAGGGAGTGGAGGTGGTGGTGGAGCACGTCGGCCCCGCCACGTGGGAGCACAGCATCAAGTCGCTCAAGAAATACGGGCGGCTGGTGACCTGTGGAGCCACTACCGGCCCAAGCGCGCCGCTGGATTTGCGCTACGTCTTTTCCCGCCAGCTCGCCATCTACGGCTCCATGATGGGCACGCGCAGCGAACTGCTGGCCGTGACCCAGCTCGTCGGGCAGCGGCGCCTCACGCCGGTAGTGGATACGGTCTTTCCGCTGCGCGATGCGCGCGCCGCGCAGGAGCAGATGCTTTCACGGGACTTCTTTGGAAAGTTAGTGCTCAAACCCTAGCCGGAGGATCGGATGGAACTGCAAGATAAACACGTCGCCATTCTGGTGGAAGACCTCTACCAGGACCAGGAAGTCTGGTATCCCTATTTCCGGCTGACCGAGGCCGGGGCCGAAGCGTTGATCGTGGGCACCAACAAGAAAGAGTTCAAATCCAAGTTTGGCTACCCCATCACTGCCAACGTCACGGTGGATAAGGTTTCCTCCAAGCAGTTCGACGCCATCATCGTCCCCGGCGGCTATGCGCCGGACATCCTGCGGCGCTATCCGGAGGTGATCAACCTCGTCAAGGGGATGCACCGCGAGGGCAAGCTCATCGGCGCCATCTGCCACGGCGGATGGGTGCTCTGCTCAGCCGATGTGCTGCGCGGCAAGACGGCGACGTGCTTCTTCGCCATCCGCGACGACATCGTCAATGCCGGGGCCACGTACGTGGATCGCGAAGTCGTCCGCGACGGCAACCTGGTCACCTCGCGCAAGCCCGAGGATCTGCCCGCCTTCATGCGCGAGTTTCTGAACGCGCTGGCCGGGTGACAGGGAACGCCGCACCGCTTGCCCCGGCCCACCGTATTTGACAAGTTTAGTAGGGTATCATACACTGCCTTGACTCCCATGAAGCTTTCTACGCGCTCCACCTATGGGCTGCGCGCCCTGATCGAGCTGGGGTTGGGGACCGGCCGGGTGCCGCTCTCAGCCTCGCTCATCGCCAAGCAGCAAAGCCTCTCCCCCGCCTACCTGGAACAACTCCTGCATCGCCTCAAGCTGCGGGGGCTCGTCCTGAGCATCCGCGGCCCGAAGGGCGGCTACTTGTTGGCCAAAAAGCCGCAGCAGGTCACCGTGGCGGAAGTGGTGCACGTCCTCGACGGCCAGCCGCCGGTCAAAAACGGCAACGGCAACGCCAAGGACACGCCCCGCCACGCTCAGCGCATCGCCCACGCGGTGTTCCACTGCGTGCATGAACGATTATTGAAGTCCCTGGATGAGGTCACGTTGAAGGATTTATGTGATGAGGTGCGCGAGCAGGACGACGAAGCGCTCGACCACCGGTATGTGTTCCATATCTAAGGTGCATATCGAAGGTGCATGACCAAGCAGGCATTACGAACGACGTTGCTGCGACGACTGAAACAACAAGAGGAGGGCGAACGTCTTCGGAAGAGCGAAGCGATTCGACGGGGATTGGCTCGTGTCGGCGTGTTTCGGCAAGCGAAGACGGTAGGCTGCTACGTTTCACTCTCGTATGAAGTGGAGACGCGGCGGCTGATCACACAGATGCTGGAAGCAGGCAAGCGCGTGGTGGTGCCAGTGGTGCGGGGGAAGCGCCTCATCCTCTCCGAGCTCCGGGATCCCGAGCGAGACCTCTCGCCTGGGGCCCACGGCGTCTTGGAGCCGGCGCCTTCCGCGGTGCGCCCGGTGCCGTTGCAGGACGTGGACCTGATGCTCGTGCCGGGGCTGGGGTTTGACCGGCTCGGCCATCGTCTCGGCCACGGCCTGGGCTATTTCGACCGGTTCCTGGCGCGCCTGCCCAAGACCACGGCCACCATCGGCCTGTGTTTTGATTTCCAGCAGCTCGACCGCCTGCCGATTGCCCCGCACGACTACGCGGTGCAGCGGGTGCTCGCCGCCTAGCCCTCCGTCCTTCCGAACGTGCTGCTCGCCTCACCGGAAGGAGTGACGCGCCATGATATGGCTGATACTCAGTGTGCTCACCGGGCTCGCCGGAGGGATTGCCTTGGGGGTGGCATTCAAGGCGGGCATCGGGCGCCGGCAGCTTGAC
This sequence comes from Candidatus Omnitrophota bacterium, assembly GCA_023247215.1. Taxonomy (GTDB): domain Bacteria; phylum Omnitrophota; class Gorgyraeia; order Aquiviventales; family Aquiviventaceae; genus JACPRA01. Next base: position 31,568 of record JAHFGX010000004.1, on the reverse strand, counting down.
AGCGCCGAGCAGAAAGCCAAGCTGGTTGTTGAAGAATCCACGCGGCAGGCCGAGGCCCTCCGCAAGCAGGCCCAGGTGGAGGCCAAGGACGTCCTGCACGCCGTGCGGCAGGAGTTCGAGGAGAAGACCAAGGGCCGGCGCGACGAGCTGACCCAGCAGGAGCGGCGGGTGCACCAGCGGGAAGAGTCGCTGGACCGCAAGCTGGAGTCGCTGGACCGCAAGGACAAAGAATTGGCCGAGCGCGTGCGCCAATTCGGGGCGCGCGAGCAGGGCTTGAAGGCTAAGGAAGATGATCTGGACCGCGTCATTGCCGAGGAGAAAGAGGAACTCAAGACCCTCTCCGGGCTGACGCTGGAGCAGGCGAAGGAGCGGCTGGTCGCCCAGGTCGAGCAGGAATGCCGCTCGGAAACGGGCATGGTCATCAAGCGCATCGAGGAGGAAACCCAGCGGGACGCGCAGGCGATCGCCAAGAAGATCATCGTGGACACCATGCAGCGCTGCGCCTCGGAGTTTACGGTAGAGACCACCACGTCCGTCATGCAGTTGCCCAACGAGGACATGAAAGGGCGCATCATCGGCCGCGAGGGGCGCAACATCAAAGCCTTCGAGCTGGCCACCGGGGTGGATCTCATCGTGGACGACACGCCGGACGTGGTGACCTTATCCTCATTTGACGTGATGCGGCGCGAGATCGCCCGCATCTCCCTGCAGCGGCTGATGTCCGACGGCCGCATCCACCCGGCCCGCATCGAGGAGATCGTCGAACGGGTGAAGCGGGAAGTGGAGCAGGTGGTCGTGCAGGAAGGCGAGAAGACGGTGCAGGAGCTCAACCTGCAAGGCATGCACCCGGATCTCGTCAAGCTGCTCGGGCGCCTGAAATTCCGCACCAGCTACGGGCAGAACGTGCTGCTGCATCTGAAGGAATCGGCGCATATCTGCGGCATGTTGGCGGCGGAGCTGGGCCTCAACCAGCGCCTCGCCAAGCGCTGCGCCCTGCTGCACGACATCGGCAAGGCCGTCAGCCACGAGGTGGAGGGGCCGCACGCCCTCATCGGGGCGGAGCTCGCCAAGCGCTACGGCGAGCCGCCGGAGGTGGTGCACTCCATCGAGGCCCACCACGAGGACGTGGTGCCCTCCAATATCTACGCCGTGCTGACCATCGCCGCCGACTCGGTGAGCGGATCGCGGCCCGGCGCGCGGGGCGACACGCTGGAAGCCTACGTCAAGCGGCTCCAGACGCTGGAAACCATCTGCGACTCCTTCAAGGGCGTCGAGAAGGCCTATGCCATCCAAGCGGGGCGCGAGGTGCGGGTGATCGTCCAGCCGGACCGCGTGACGGACCTGGAAGCCATCGCCTTGGCCCGCGAGATGAAGAAGAAAGTGGAAAGCTCCATCGAGTTCCCCGGGCAGATCAAGATCACCGTCCTGCGGGAAACCCGCGCGGTCGAGTACGCGCGGTAAACAGAGAAAACCGGGGTCATGCGGGTGCTGTTCATTGGCGACGTGGTGGGCCGCCCGGGCCGGGCGGCCGTGGAGCGCTTCGTGCGCAACCTGCGCGAGGAGCGCGAGATTGACTTCGTCGTCGCCAACTGTGAAAATGCCGCTGGAGGATCGGGCATCACGCCATCGGTGGCGGATGAGCTGTTCCGCGCCGGGGTGGATGCGCTGACGTCGGGCAATCACGTCTGGCGCGTGAAGGAAGGCGTCGAGCTGCTCAAGCTGGACCCCCGCGTGCTGCGCCCGGCCAACTATCCCGACCGCGCGCCCGGCTCCGGCTCCGTGGTGCTGGAAACCCTCGGCGGCGCGAAAGTCGGCCTGCTCAACCTGCAGGGCCGCGTCTTCATGGACCCGGTGGTGGACTGCCCCTTCCGCACCGCGGAGCGGGAAGTGCAGCGGCTGCGCCTGTCCACGTCCGTGATCCTGGTGGACATGCACGCGGAAGCCACCAGCGAAAAAGTGGCGCTGGGCTGGTTCCTCGACGGCAAGGTGTCCTGCATCGTCGGGACGCACACGCACATCCAGACGGCCGATGAGCGCATCTTGCCCAAAGGCACCGCGTTTTTGTCGGACCTGGGCATGACCGGCCCGTACGATTCGGTGATCGGCCGCGACACGCAGGCGATTTTGGAGCGCTTCCTCTCCGGCGTGCCGAACAAAGCCGAGGTGGCCTCCGGCAACGTGCAGTTGCGCGGCGCGCTCGTGGAGATTGACCAGGCCACCGGCAAAGCGACGCAGATTGAGCGGGTCGCGGAGATGCTGAACGAACCCGTGCGAGATGTCGTTCGAGATTAATAGTAATTCTGTGACCATCCAGACGACGCCGGCCACGCCGCAGGCGCTCACCGTCGCCCAGGTGATCGCCAGCATCCGCGACGCCCTGGACCACCAGTTTCCCGCGGCGGTGTGGGTGGAAGGCGAAGTGTCCAACTGCACCTACCACGCCTCCGGCCATATCTATTTCAGCCTCGTGGATGAGCGCATCACCGACCGCTTCGGCCAGCGCCTGGTGCTGCCCTGCGCGTTTTTCCGGGGTGCGAACCAGTCCCTCAAGTTCAAGCTGACCGACGGGCTCAAGGTCCTCTGCCTGGGCCAGGTGGCCCTCTACGAGAGCCGCGGGCAGTACCAGCTTCGCGTGCTGCGGGTCGAGCCTAAAGGCATCGGCGCGCTGCAGCTGGCCTTTGACCAGCTTAAGACGCGCCTCGGCGCCGAAGGCCTCTTCAGCGACGAGCGCAAGCGCCCCATCCCGGCCCTCCCGAACCGCATCGCGGTCATCACCTCGCGCTCCGGCTCCGCCATCCACGACATGGTGAGCAAGCTGCGCGGGTGGTTCGACATCGTCATCCTGGCCTGCAAGGTGCAGGGCGACGGCGCCGCCGAAGAGATTGCCGGCGCGCTGGACCTGGCCAACCAGCTCAACGTGGCGGACGTGCTCATCGTCGGGCGAGGCGGCGGCAGCGTCGAAGACCTCTGGGCGTTCAACGAGGAGCCGGTGGCCCGCGCCATCGCCCGCTCGCGCATCCCGGTGATCTCCGCCGTCGGCCATCAGGACGACTGGACCATCGCCGATTACGTGGCCGACTACCGCGCCTCTACCCCCACCGACGCCGCCAAATATCTGGTCAGCGAGCGCCAGCAGCTCCTCGAGCGCGCCCGGCAGCTTGCGGACGAGCTGGTCGGCGGCATGGAGCACTACCTCGCACTGCAAACGCATCAAGTGCAGGGGCTCATGGACCGCCTGGACCTGCTGCACCCGGCCCAACAAATCGCAGACTCACTCCGGCACGTCGCGCAGTGGCAGTCCCAGCTTGTCCAGGGCATGGCCTACGCGCTCGAGCGGGAAGAACAGCACCTGGGCGCGCTGGCCGGCCGATTGCAGGACCTCAGCCCCCTCGCGGTCCTGGCGCGCGGCTACAGCATCACCTTCCGCCTGCCGGAAGGGCGGGTGGTGGCGGAGGCGTCTCAGGTCAATCCAGGGGATCGGTTGCGCACCCAGGTGGCGCGCGGCGCGGTCTTCAGCACGGTCACCGAGATCAACCCGACGGAGTGATCCTGATGGCAGGCACGCCAGACATCAAATACGAAGAGGCCCTCAAGAAACTGGAGCGGTTGGTGACGGAGTTGGATAAGTCCGAGCTGGATCTGGAGTCCCGCTTGAAGAAATTTGAAGAAGGCACCAAACTGGCCCGCCTCCTCCTGAAGAAACTGGACCAGGCCAAGAAGAAGGTGCAGCTCCTGGTCAAGACCAGCGCGGGCGGGACGGCACTCACCTCAGCGGAGGATGAATTCGGCGATGATGACGAATCGGCTGGCCCGGCAGGCCGCGCGGGTTGACGCCGCCCTTGCGGCGGCGCTGCAGCCCCGCGACGGGGCGCCCGCCGTCCTGCACGAGGCGATGGCGTACTGCGTCTCGGGCGGCGGCAAGCGGTTCCGGCCGCTGTTGTGCCTGGGCGGGTGCGGGGCGGTCGGCGGCTCCGTGAGCCAGGCGCTGCCCGCGGCCTGCGCCATTGAGCTGATGCACACCTATTCGCTGGTCCACGACGACCTGCCGGCGATGGACAATGCCGATCAGCGGCGGGGGCGGCCCTCCTGCCACCGGCGCTTCGGCGAGGCCACGGCCATCCTGGTGGGCGATGCGCTGCTGACGCGGGCATTTGAGTTGCTGGCGTCGTCGCGCACGCCCAACGCCCTGGCGGTCTTGCATGCGCTGGGCGTTGCCGGCGGCACGGAAGGGCTGATCGGCGGCCAGATCTTAGATTTAGCGCAGAACACCTCCCGCCAATGGCGGGATCCCGCCGGGAGGCGGTGGCAGCACACCGCGAACAGCGCGGAAAATATCGAGAACATCGCGAAGCGCAAGACTGGCGCCTTGATCCGGGCCAGCGTCGTGGCCGGCGGGCTGGCCGGCGGCGCGGATCGGACCAAGCTGGCGCGCCTCTCCCGCTACGGCGAGCGGCTGGGGCTGGCGTTTCAATTGGTGGATGATCTGCACGATGGGGACGGCGCCGTGGCCCTCGACGGCGCGGAGCCCGTCCGGCAGCGGGCCGTGAAGTTGATTCGCGAAGCGATCCGGCAGATTGAGCCGTTGGGGAGCCGGGCCTGGCTGCTGAGGGCATTGGCGGAGTGGTTGGAGCAGATGGCAAGCGGGGAACGCGCATGAGCACGCGGCTGCTTGAGACCATTGACAGTCCCGAGGATTTGCGGCGGTTGGCCGTGGCCCAGCTTCCGCAGGTGGCCCAGGAAGTCCGCGAAGAGTTGCTGCGCGTGATTTCCCACCTCGGCGGCCACCTCGCCTCCAGCCTGGGCGCGGTGGAGCTGTGCCTGGCGCTCCACTACGCCTTCGACGCGCCCAGCGACAAGCTCATCTGGGACATGGGCTACCAGGCCTACACCCATAAGATGCTCACCGGCCGCCGCGCCATGATCCACACCCTCAAGCAGTTCAAGGGCCTCACCGGCTTCAACAACAAAGACGAAAGCCCCTACGACCTCTTCACCACCGGCCACGGCGGCACCTGCCTCTCCACGGCCATGGGCATCGCCGTCGCCCGCGACCACGCCCGCGCGCCGCAGCACGTCGTCGCCATCATCGGCGACGCCAGCCTCGGGGAAGGGATGGCGCTGGAGGCGCTCAACCACATCGGCCACGTCAAGCCCAACATGCTCGTCATCCTCAACGACAACAAAATGTCCATCGCCCAGCCGGTCGGGGGCTTGAGCCGCTATCTCAACCGCATCATCACCAACCCGCTCTACAACCGCATCCGACGCAAGCTGGAGACGGGGGTCGAGCGCCTGCCGAAAGGCGTGAAGCTCGTCAGGATCGGCCACAAAGTCGAGGAATCGCTCAAAGGGCTGCTCGTGCCGGGGTTGATCTTCGAAGAGCTGGGCTTCCGCTACGTCGGCCCGATTGACGGCCACAATCTGCCCGAGCTGATCACCACGCTGCGCAACGTCAAGCGCCTCAAAGGGCCGATCCTGCTCCACGTGCAAACGCTCAAAGGCAAAGGCTACACGCCCGCCGAGCGCGATCCGGAAACGTTCCACAAGATCGAGCCGTTCGACATGCCCACCGGCCGGCTCAAGTCCGCTTCTCTTCAGCCCTCCAAATCCGACGCGCCCCGCCGCCTCCGCGCCGCCGGCCCGGCGCCGGCCGTGAGCTTCACCGACGCCTTCGGCTCCGAGCTGGTCCAGTTGGCGCAGACCGACGAGCGCATCATCGCCATCACCGCCGCCATGCCGGAAGGCACCGGCCTGGCCGAGTTCGGCCGTCGCTTCCCGCAGCGCTACTTCGACGTCGGCATGGCCGAGCAGCACGCCGTCGGCCTCGCCGCCGGGTTGGCCCGCGCCGGCTTGCGCCCAGTCTTCGGCGTCTACTCCTCGTTCCTGCAGCGCGCCTATGACCAGGTGATGCACGAGATGTGTCTGCAAAAACTCCCCGTCGTCCTCGCCATTGACCGCGCCTGCCTCGTCGGGGAAGACGGCCCCACGCACCACGGCCTCTTCGACGTCGCCGCACTCCGCGTGTTTCCGCATCTGGTCATGCTCTCGCCCAAGGACCCGGACGAATTGCGCGCCATGCTGCGCTGGTCGCTGGACTGCGGCCAGCCGGTGGCCATCCGCTACGCCCGCGGCGGGCTGGGCGGGGAACCGCTGGGCCGCGGCACGCGCATCGCCCTGGGCCGGTCCGAAGTGCTGCAGCAGGGGGACGACCTCACGATCTTCGCGCTGGGCGCGCTGGTCTACCCGGCCTTAGCCGCCGCGGAGCAGTTGCGCCGTGAGGGCATCCGCGCCACCGTCGTCAACGCCCGCTTCATCAAGCCGGTGGACCGCCGGCTCATCCGCCACGCGGCCATGCAGACCGGTGCGATCGTCACCATCGAGGAAGCGCAGATCTCCGGCGGGTTCGGCAGCGCGGTCTCCGAAGCGCTGGAGAGCGTGAACCTCTCCCATGTACCCTTGCACCGCATCGGCCTGCCGGATGCATTCGTTGAGCACGGCACCCGCGCGCAGCTCTTGAAGCTCTGCCAGTTGGATGCCGACGGCCTCTTCCGCCGCATCAGCGCGTGGTTCCAGTCGGTGCAGACGCCGGGCAGCTCGTCGTCCGTGCTCGTCTCGGAGCCGTGGCGCTCAGTGGGTGAGTCAGCCGCATGAGCGTGAGAACCAGGTTCGCGCCGAGTCCAACAGGCACGCTCCATGTCGGCTCGGCTCGGACCGCGCTCTTCAACTGGCTCTTCGCCAAGCACCACCAGGGCACCTTCATCCTCCGCATCGAGGACACCGACCAGAAGCGCTCCCAGTCCGTCTTCCTGCAGGACATCCAGGAGAGCCTCGCCTATCTCGGCATCGCAGCGGATGAAGGCCCTGTGTTCCAAAGCCAGCGGCTGCCGCTCTACCAGCAGGCCGTAGAGCGGCTGCTCAGCTCCGGCGAGGCCGTGCGCGAGGAAGGCGCAGTGATCTTCCAGGTGAAGCCGCAGTCGGTGAGCTTCAACGACCTCATCCACGGCACCATCACCGTCGAGACCTCGCTCTTCGAGCGCCTGGTGCTCATGAAGTCCGACGGCACGCCCACCTACAACTTCGCCTGCGTGGTGGACGACGCCGACATGCGCATCAGCCACGTCATCCGCGGCGACGACCACATCGCCAACACGCCCAAGCAGGTGGTGCTCTATCAGGCCTTGGGCTTGCCGCTGCCGCTGTTCGCGCATATCCCGCTCATCGTCGGCGCGGACCGGGCGCGCCTCTCCAAGCGCACCGGCGCCACGGCGGTGGCGGACTACCGCGCGGTGGGCTACCTGCCGGAGGCGTTCGTCAACTACCTAGCCCTGCTCGGCTGGTCTCCGGGCGGCAACCGCGAGCTGGTGCCGACGGAGGAGCTGATCCAGCTCTTCGACCTCACCCGTGCCCGCAAGACCGCCGCGCAGTTCGATCAGCAAAAGCTCGACTGGCTCAACGGCCAGTACCTCAAGCGCACCTCGGCGGAGCAGTTGGCCGGCCTGTTCGAGGAGCGGCTGCGCAGCCACGGGCTGCTCTCCAACCACGTAGACAAAGCCTGGCTGGCCCGCATCGCCGTTCTCCTCAAAGACCGCCTCAAGACCCTGCAGGACTTGGAGGAAGAGCACACTTTTTTCTTTACCGACGCGGTGCAGTACCAGGAAGAATCCGTCGCCCAATTCCTCCGCAAGCCGGGCGTCGCGGACTTCCTGCGCGGCCTCAAGGAGCGTCTCAGCGCCATGCAGACCTTCGACACCCCGGTCGTTGAAGCCGCCACCCGCGGCCTCATCGCCGAGCGCCAGCTTCAGCCCAAAGACGCTATCCACCCGGTCCGCGTGGCCCTCACCGGCCGCTCGGTCAGCCCGCCGCTCTTCGAAACCATGTCCATCCTGGGCAGGGAACGGGTGCTCAACCGTCTGGATCACGCCGCCAACCACCTCGCGCAGTAAATGCAAGAGCGCCGCACCCATATCCGCGTGAGCACCCCGGTGCTGATCGAATTCCCGCACCCGGTGACCATGAAGACGGAGCGCAGCTTCACCTTTGACGTCAGCGAGGGCGGGTTGCGGTTTCCCACGGCCGTGAAGCTCGACGTGGCCCGCGAGCTGCCCATGACGCTCTCCCTGCCGTTCCAGAACTCCACCTTCCACGCGGTGGCCGAGGTCCTGTGGGTGCGCGAAATCGCGCGCATCGGCGCCACGCAGTACGAGGTGGGCGTGCGCTTCCGGTGGATCGAGGACCCGGACCGCCAGCGCCTCGCCCAACACCTGCGCAACCTCTCCGGCTTGTGATAAAATAGAAATCACACCGTCTTCCTTCCTTCTCATCGTTGCCCTGTCGGCTAATGGTAGGCCACGAGACTCTGGATCTCGGCGTCGTGGTTCGAATCCACGCGGGGCAGCCACTTTTTCCGGGGCCAACTAGCCCAGAAAAATTGCATGTCCAATGGTTCGTACCCCGTAGAGATTAGAGCGTTCCAAATAGCCTCGCCTGGCTGATCGGGCTGGCACCTTTGGGACGCCGTTACTGAGAGTGAGGTCGCTGCGGTGGAGTTCTTCAAAGAAGGGTTGCTGCAGATTCTTCAGCAACGATCAGTTCAGCGACGGTTCGGCAGGTTCTTCTCCCACCCAGTCGCGCTTCTCGCTATCGCTACCATCTTCGCTACCCTCGCAGGCGCTTGGTTGACCAACTACTACCAGGAACAGGCTTGGGTCCGGGAGAAGCAGTTCGAGACGTTCCGGCAGGGCTACCGGGAGGCGTTTGAACTGGTCGATGAGCTGTCTGAGGTTATGAGTCGGCGAGTCTTCGGGCTGAACCGGGTGATCTGGGTGGCGAAGGGGACAGGGACGGGGGAGCTGGACCAGGTCTGGAATGAGTACTACCAGTCTGTGGAAGAATGGAATACAAAGCTCCTGGCCTACAAGGGTCGGCTGGTTCGTTCCATCGAACCAGAAGCAGCCGAGGCGCTGGGTAACTGGGAGGATCCTGCGCTGACGAATTCCAACAGCGATCCCCAAACCATCCACGGCCATTTCTTCGTCGCGCACCATCGGGTCAGAGCGCTGGTGGACTGCGTCCGTGAACGCTGTTCGGGCGAGGCCAAGGCGACCGCCATTCAGCAGGCTGAACAGGCCGCGAATGAGTTGAGCGTAGCAGTGGAGAACTTTATTCAGGCCTGCACCGCGAGGGTCCACGAGTATGCCAGTCAGTCTTAGCCAGGTGGTGAAAAAGAAAAATAGGTACCGGTTCTCGTTTTTTCAGCAACGAACGTATGACCCCCACCCTTACCGCGCAAGTTGAAGCACAGGAACTGCAGTATCCCTCCGCGGTGGCGGCGCTCGATGGGCGAACACTCGTCTACACCCTGCGCGAGAGCGGCCGCGCGCGTCATCCCAATCTCTGGATGGATCCGGCCGCCGGGCTCGTCGTCACGGTGCCGAAGGGCGCCGCCCCAGATGCGGCGGCAAAGTTCCTCACGCAGCATCAGCGCTGGGTGTTGCGCTGGGTCGCGCGCCTGGAGCGTCGCTGGCAGGGCCTGCCGAAGCGCTGGCCGTATGGGGAGTGCGTCCTCTATCGCGGCCAGCCCCTGGCGGTGCGCGTCATCCCGGGCCGGGCAGGGACGGTGGACGCCAGCGACGAAAACCGCCTGGTGGTTGCCACCCGCACCCCCACCATTGAAGGCGCGCGGCGGGTGCTAGCGCGCTGGCTCCGGCAGGAAGCCCTGCGTACGCTGACGGAGCGCGCGCACGCCGTGGGGGCGGTGATGGGCCTGGCGCCCAAGCGCGTCTACGTGCGCGCGCTGCGGCGCACGTGGGGCAGTTGCTGGCCCGGCGGCTCGCTGAGCTTCAGCTACCACTTGATCATGGCCCCGGCTGAGGTGCTGGAGTACGTCGTCGTGCACGAGCTCGCGCACCTCACAGAGCGCAACCACTCCCCTCGCTTCTGGGCGCTGGTCGTCGCCCATCATCCCGAGTACCAGGCGCGCCGCGCCTGGCTGCGCACCCACGGCCCCTGGCTGGCCGTTTGAGATGATGGAGGATTTGTCGAAGATGGTGGAGGCGGCACGGGCGTGCTGCTAAACAAGGAGGCCGAAATGGCTGAGTCGAAAAAGAAAGAGCAAGGCAAGAAGCAAGAGAAGGAACAGGGCAAGAAGCAGGGCCAGCCGAAGGAGAAGGGTGGATCAAAGGAGCAAGGGAAGTCCAGCTGCTGCAGTTGTTGCTAAGGTTGTCGGGTATGAAGGATAGGGGCGCCTCTCACGAGGCGCCCTGCCTTTTTCTAGGCGGTGATTCTAGGCGATGATCTTGACAAGCCGCATCAATTCTGGCTATACTCTAGCCAGAATAGACGATGCGATACGAGATTATCTTTGCGCCGCAAGCCGTGGAAGATGTGCGAAATCTCAGAGCGCACCTTCGGTCCGCGGTTCGAGACGAAATTGAAGCCCATTTGCGTCATGCTCCGACCCGCGTCAGCAAAAGCCGCATCAAGCGGTTAAGCGGCCTCGCGCGTCCGCAATTTCGCTTGCGAATTGGAGACGTTCGGGTCTTTTATGACGTGGCGGAGTCTACGGTCGAAATCTTGGCCGTGATCGAAAAGTCCGAAGCTGCGGAATGGCTGAAGCGGGAGGGAACACCAGAATGAAACAGATTGCGCTCTCGGACATGAAAGACGATTTGTCCAAATATCTCCACGCAGCAGAACGTGAGGAGATTGTGATCACCCGCCACGGAAAGCCGGCGGGGATTCTCATCGGCTTCGAATCAGAGGAAGACTGGTTTGAGTACCGATTAGAGCGCGATCCCCGGTTTCTTAAACGCATTGAAGCCGCCCGAAGAAGCTTAAAAGCAGGACGTGGTAAGCAACTTGAAGATATAGACTGGTCGTAAAGCAGTCCCAAGCTATTTTTTGTCCAAGTACTTTCGGTAATCCTTCTTTGCTTTTACAACACGTCCTTTGCGTAGGTCTTCCAATCCTTCCTGAACTTGCTTCCTAGCTTTGGGGTTCTTGGATAACCACGCCTCATGTTTAGGTCTGGTCATTTTCATGGCGCTTCGGTGGGGACGACCACCACGTCGCGGCGGTCAATGCTGCGGAGGATGGTCAGGGTGGCCGGCGCGCGTGGCAGGGCTGCCAGATTCCACTATCACGATCTCCGCCGCGCGTTCCGGTCTGCGCTACAATATCTCGAACCTGGTACACTAATACGTAGGGGGAACACAACCATGCAGACCCTACGAATCGCATTGCTTGCACTGCTGTTGACCACAACCGCCTCGACGGCTTGGGGAGATGCGCCGATGAAAGAGAAAGCCACGTTTGCCGCCGGCTGCTTTTGGGGAGTGGAAGAAGCGTTCCGGCAGGTGAAGGGCGTGACCAACGCCGCCGTCGGCTATACCGGCGGCCATACCAAGAACCCCACCTACGAAACGGTGTGCAGCCACACCACCGGCCATGCCGAAGCGGTGGAGGTGGAGTACGACCCCAAGCAGGTGTCCTACGAGGAGCTGCTGGACGTGCTTTGGAGCATCCACAACCCCACGACGCTCAATCGCCAGGGGCCGGACGTAGGCGACCAGTACCGCTCGGCGGTGTTCTATCACACCCCAGAGCAGAAGGCGCTGGCCGAGGCCTCGAAGCAGCGGCTGCAGGACAGCGGCCAGTATGACCACCCGGTGGTCACCGAGATCACGCAGGTCCCCACCTTCTACCGAGCCGAGGAATACCATCAGCGCTATTTCGAAAAGAACGGCGGCGGGCAATGCCACATTCCCCTAGGTCGCAACACGCCGTGAAGTTCTCCTGCGCCACGCTGGCGGCGTGCGCGGGGTTGCTGCTCGCGACCGGATTCGTTGCGCCGGATCAACAGGAGAGCCCAGAGATGGCCAAGCCAAACGACAAGCCTGCGTCCAACGTCGAGCAGCAGTGCCCGCTGCCGATCAGCGAGGCGGAGTTCAAGAAGCGGCTGAGCGCGGAGCAGTATTCCGTGATGCGGGAGGGCGGCACCGAGCGGCCTTTCGCCAACGCCTACTGGAACAACCACCGCCCTGGTTTGTACGTGGATCCGGTGAGCGGGGAAGCGCTCTTCGCCTCGACGGACAAGTTCGACTCGCGCACCGGCTGGCCGAGCTTTACGCGCCCGGTGAAGCCGGGTGTCGTGGAAGAGCACGCAGATACCAGCCACGGCATGACGCGCATCGAGGTGAAGGCGAAGCAGACCGGCTCCCACCTGGGGCATCTATTCGATGACGGCCCGACACCCACCGGGATGCGGTACTGCATCAATTCGGCTGCGTTGAAATTTATCCCCCTCGAAGATTTGGAGAAAGCCGGCTACGGGCAGTACGCGTCGCTGTTTAAACCGGACGCCGGTTCCGCCCGCCATCCCTGAGCGTCATGCGCGCGTTTGTGCAGCGGGTTAGCTTCGGGGCGGCCTGCCTGCTGGTCAGCGCGCCGGCGCTGGCCGGCTCCATTGACACCAGCGCGCTCGAGCGGCCGTGGCCCAAGCAGCGGGCGCATGAGTACGAAGTCCGGCGCTACGCGGTGCGGTGGCGGGAACGGGCGTCGCCGAGCGAGGGCATCTTTGCCGGAGCGGAGTTTGTCGCGCCCGCCGCGCGGGAGGCGGTATGGAATATTTCGGCGGACTATGCCGACCTGGGGCGCAGGACGCCGGGGGTGGAGTCGGTCAAGGTGATCGAGCAGAGCCCCACCCGGCAGGTCATCCAGATCGACATCAAAGTCCTGTGGAAAAAGTTGCGCCTGACCTTTGAGATTGAGCGGGAGCCGCCTGAAGCCATCCGGTTCCGGTTGGTGAACGACGTGATCGGGGAGTACCGGGGCGTGTGCCGCCTGACGCCTGAGGGGCAGGGCACCGCCATGCAGATGGCCACGTGGCTGCAGCCGGCGGTCCGGATTTCTCCGAGCCTGGTGCTGCTCGCGGAGCGGATCGTGATGCTGCACGGCATCCGGGAGTTCCTGGGGAGCTGTGAAGAGGCGGGTGGGCTTGACAACGCCCCCGCCCCCGCTATACTACCACGGTAACATCCTCACGCACGAATAACACGCCAATCACAGGCAATCACAGCAGGAGGTGAATGACATGCGTCACGGTCTTCTTCGAGGGGTCGTCGCTCTTGGTGTTCTTGCGGTCGGCAGCGGGGCGGTGGTCTCGGCTGCGGAAGATGTCCCCCGCGCGCTCCCGACGTTATTGATCAAAGGCGAAGTGGTGTCCGTGGACACCAACGATCCCAACGCCTCCTTGCTGAAAGTGAAGGACCGCTACGGATTTGAAACCCCGATCTACCTCACCTCCACCACCAAAATCGCGCAGGGCGAGCAGGCCGTGGCCGCCACGGATGTGCAGCAGGGCGCGATGGTTGAGGTGGAGTACAATTTCGACGTCAACACCGCCAAGCGTCACGCGGTTGGGGTGAAGATCACCCAGGCCGCTGGTACCGCCGCTGCGGCTCAACCGGCGATGGCGCAGGCCCAGGCCGCGGTGTCCATGCAGGTGCCTCCCGCTGAGCCGCCGGCTCCAGCCCAGACCGACTCAATGAGCTCAGAGCAGCCCGCCGGTTCAACCTCGGAAACCTCGGCGCCGGCCGCCTCCTCGAGCGGAACAACCACGCCCTGAGGGTGGCCTCTTGAACGACACCCCATATGCGGCGGCGTCCTCAGGGCGCCGCCGTGTTGGTTTTGATCCGCTGAGATGACCCCGCGTTCCTACCGTAAACCCATCCGCGGCTCCCTGATCTGGTGGCTCAGGGTGCTCGGCATGATCGCCCTGGTCGTGCTGTTGTTCCGCCTGCCGAAATCCCGGGACATGGAGCTCTTGCACATTGATCTGCGGTGGTTGGGCTGGTGCATGGTGCTGGCCGTGCTCCAACTGCTGCTGGAAGCCTCGGTGTGGCGCCGGCTGCTGGCCGCGCAGCATATCCAGTATTCGTATCCCAAAACCATCCTTTCGTACCTGGCGAGCCAATACCTAGGGCTCGTGACGCCGGGACATGTGGGGGAGTTCTTAGGGGCGGCCTACATCTCCTCCGACACGGGGATCACCATGGGCTACGCGCTCTCCAGCGTCGTGATGAAGAAGGCGCTGACCTGGATCACAGTCGTCGGGTTTGGGTTGTGGGGGCTGCCGCTGCTGACCACCGTGCCGCTGCTGCATGGCGTGAAGAATATGGCCTTGGGCGCGGTGATCGTGTTGGTGGTGCTGTCCTTGGCGATCACGGTGTGGGCGGTGTCGCTGCGCCGGCTGGCCAAGAAGTGGCGCAAACTCTCCCCGTGGCAGGTGGACATGACCGAGTTGCGCTCCGGCCTGCGCCACCTGCTCTCGCTCAAGTTGTTCTGGCCGCTGGTCATGGCGGGGGCGGCCTTCAGCTTGCTGTTCCTTCAGGTGGACGCGCTGCTGCGGTCGCTGGGGATCGTCCTGCCGCTGCTGCTGGTCGCCAAGGTGGTCGCGCTCAGCCGCATTGCGGCGCGCGTGGTGCCGCTGTCGCTGGCCGGGTTTGGGTCGAAGGATGCCGCGCTGATCCTGCTGCTGGCGCAGTCCGGGCTGACCGTCTCCACCGGCATCACGCTGACGGCGCTGATGTTCGTCTGCGTCTACCTGCCGACGCTGTTGTTGAGCGGCCTGTGCTGGTGGATCAAGCCGTTGATGGTGCGTCGCACGCAAGGACCCAGCTCACCAGGTAGCGGGTGGCCGGAAGTTGCAGAATCCACGGGTGGTCGGAAGCCTGCGCCCACTGGTCGCGCACGGTAAGCCGCACGTCATCGTCTCCCGCCGCAATCCGCACGATCTCTTCGAGGTTTCTCAACAGGTGGTAGGTGCACACGCTGACCAGCATCCGTCCCTCGGGTGCCAGCGCGCGCAGCCCGTGGACCAGCAAGTGGTGCAGCGCTTGCCGCCCCTGGTGTACCGCCGCCTTGCTCTTGGCCAGGGCCGGGGGATCGAGCAGCACCCAGTCGTAGCGGGTTGAGCCCTTCGCCTGGGCGTCCAGCCAGTAAAACGCGTTGCCGGCCACAAACTCCATACGGTCCGCGACGCCGTTGAGCTTGGCGTTCTCCTTGGCGAGCTCTAAAAACGGCTCCTGTTGCTCGACGCACACGACCCTCGCGCCCCCCGTGGCGGCCGCGATGCCGAGCGATCCCGTGTAGCTGAACGCATCCAGCACGCGCTGATTCGGCGCGACGGCCTCGCGAAGCTTGCGCCGCGTAAGGCGCTGGTCCAGATAGAAGCCGGTCTTCAGCCCCCGGTGCGGGTCCACCCAGAACTGCCATGGCTCCTCCCGGATTAAGATGCGGTCCGGGACGGCGCCGCGCAGCACGCCGGCGGTGGGAGCGAGTCCCTCCTCCTGGCGGAATTCCTTGTCACTGCGCTCCAGGATGCCGGCCGGTTGGAGCTGCTCCTGCAGGAGGTCCACCACAAGGTCGCGCAGCCGCTCCATGCCGGCGGTGCGGATCTGGATGACCAGGTGCGCGCCGTACTGATCCGCGATCAACCCGGGCAGCCCGTCCGCTTCGCTGAAGATCAGCCGCTTCGCGTCGGTGCCGGTGAGAGCAATGCGCTTGGCGACGGCGCGCGCCATCCGTCGAGCCAGCCAGGCTCGGTCAATGGTATCGCCGGGGATCGTCGTGAAGACGCGCAGGACGATATGCGATGCGGGGTTGAACGCGCAGATGGCGGCGAATCCCCCGCCGTCGGTGATGGCCTCGACCAGCTCGCCGGCGGGCAAATCCGCCGGGGCGCGGACAAGCTCATCCCGGAAAATCCAGCCGTCATGATGGCGGACGCGCTTGGCCGCTTGAGGCTGGATGACCACCTGAGGCAAGGCCATGGGAGGGCGCGCGGGGGAGCCGCGCTACTGATTGAGCCGGGCGAGCTGAAACGCCGCCCACAAGGCTGCCAAGGTCAGCATCTCGGAGAAGAGAAACGGGCGGACGTACCACCAGCCGCCGGCGACCAGCAGTCCATCCGTGGCGAGCGCCAGGTACGCCAGCGCCAGCCCGGCCAACGCCATGCGGATCGGCAGCGACGCGAGTCGGCGCCACAAGAGGCCGCACACGCTCAGGACGCCGAGAGCAAAGCCCGCCTCGGCGAGCATGAACACCCACCGGCCGATTCCCATGAGCTTGGGCCGGATCCCCACCAGCGGGTCGGTCAGCAGCTCGATGTGGCCGAAGAGCACGGCCAGCAGGACCACGCCGAAGAACGGCGCATACCAGCGCAGCAGCGTGCGCGGGGTGATCGCCGGATGGCGCACCAGTTGGTCCAGCGCCACCAGCGTCGGAAACGTCAGCCCGATGGCGCTCCCAAACCACAACCGGTGCAGGAGCGACGGGTGGGGCGGCATGATCAGCAAGGCCAGCAGCGCCATGGTGAGGTAACGAGCCACCATCAGCAGGCCGCACCCGAAGAGCAACGCCCGCAGCCATCGCGGCGTCACCGCGATGTAGGCGCTCATGGCGAGCACCGCCAGGCCAGTCGCCAGCCCCAGGCAGAACAAATACCATGCCCCGACTGAGGAGAGGGCGATGATCATGCCGAATTACCGAGACGTCACCAGCACCGGCGTGCCAAGGCGGCGACTCATCCACGCATACGCCGCGAACAGCGTGCCGGTGTAGATCAGGTCGGCCAGCAGGGCGCTGCGGTAGAATGGCACGGCGGCCACGTAGCACGACCACAGTCCGCCGAGGGTCTTGGGGTACATCGCGCCATGCCCGCCGACCAGCCATACGCCGAAGTTGGTCGCCAGGAAGAAGACCGTCGAGCCGATGAGGGAGGCCCGCACGATGCGCCCCGGCTGGGGCGACTGCCGGACCCACCAGCCCAGCATGGCCGTCAGGATCACGCTGCCCCAGGTGAAGGCGATCACGTCATGGAACCCGATGAGCGCATCGCTGGCGACGATGCTGGCCAGCGGAACGACGAGCGACCAGCGCTTGGGCAGCATGCTCCCGCCGAACAGGGCGATGGCGCTCAGGAGCGTGACGTTCGGCGGATGGGGCAGCAGGCGCGCCACGATGGCGGCGGCCATCAGCGCCCAGGCCAACGGCTGGTGCGTCTTCGCAGATTCAGATGGCAAGCTCATAGATCCTCCTGTGTTAAAATTTTGTGCTGATGCCGGCGATGACGTGCAGCGGCGGCATTGGATTGTCGCCGGCGCCGGAGAGACTCGACGCATTGCTGGACTGAAATGACACGTACTCTTCGTTGGTCACGTTATAGAACGTCAGGAATGCGCGCCCCCACGACTTCTGATACGAGAACGTGAGGTTCAGCACGCCGTAGTTGTCCGCTTTCGGCAGCGCGTTGTTGAGATCGTTGATCCGGTAGAAATCATTGACGAGCTGCCAGTCCAGATCCACCCACCATCCGGGCAGGGGAGACACCCCGATCCCCGCGTTGAGCTGGTGCGCTGGGGTGCCGGGAATCCGGTTGCCGTCGAAGGCGCCTTTGTGGAACAGCGCGTCCACCACGGTGTAGCTGGTATAGCCGCGCGCATGGGGCCATGCAGCCTTGGCGCTCATCTCGACGCCGACGCGCCGGGTGTCGTAGTTCTGGTTCTGGAAATCCTTCCGGTTAAACAGGATTTCGTCCCGGGTCTTGAGGTAGAACCCGGTCACCCCCGCTTCAACCGGCCCCGGCGTGAGGCGCGTCCCAACTTCATAAGTATCGGCCTGTTGCGGCCGCAAGTCAACATTCCCGGCGAACTGGGCGACCTGGGCGGAGAAATCGTCCACGCTCGGCGCTTTGAAGGGCCGGCTGTAGCATGCGAAGACGTCCCAGAGCCCCGGCATCACGGCATACCGCGTGCCGACTTTCGGGCTGAACCCTTCAAACCGGAGCGTGCCTTCAAACGCCGGAAAGCTCATGGATTCCGCGTACCGGAACCGGTCATAACGCAGCCCGCTGACCAGCGAGAGGCGCTGGTTCAGCGTCAGAGTGTTCTCCACGTAGAGGCCGTACCCGCCCCGGTTCGATTCATCCTCGGGGCCGAAGGGCGAGCCGCGGGTGCCGATGGTGGCTTTGTCGTCGGTGAGCTCCATCCCGCCGATCACGGTGTTGTGGAGAGCGTCATTCCCCCACTCGTAGTTGCCCCGCAGGCTCAAGCCGCGCGAGGGCGCAATGGTGAAGAGCCCGGAGAGCAGCGAGTCAGCGATGCGGTCGCGCCAGAACAGGTTGACCGCTCCGGACAGCCCTTCCCACGGCCCCAGGAGGAGATCGGTGGACACCTGGTTTGTCTCTTCGTCGAAGATTCCCACGCGGCTCATATCGGCCTGCCGGCGCCGGTATTCGGTTTGGGCCGCGGTCAGCCCGCCGGGGAAGTCGGTGGTGTCCTCGCTGCGCAGGACGTGAACCTGGAGCGTGGCCGCCGGGTGCAGCTCCACCCCCAGGTGGGACGTGACCGTCGTGTTGCGGGATTTGGAAAACTCGCGGTAGCCTGTCAGGAGCCGGCGGTGGTAGCTCGTGCTGTAGGTGAAGCGGTCGGCCCGGCCGCGCGCCGCCAGGTGGTACTGCTGCCAGCCGTAGGAGCCCACTTCCACGCCTTGCTCGGTCTCCAGCGGCTTGTCGCTGCGTTGCTTGGTGAGGATGTTGATGACCCCGGCGAAGGCGCCTTCGCCGTACATCATGCCCCCGCCGCCGCGGACGATCTCGATCCGCTCAATCTCTTCCACCGGGATGGACTGCCAGTGGACTTCATCGCCGCTGATGCGGTTCTGGCGGACGCCGTCCACCAGCACCAGGACGTTGCTGCGCGAGCTGTTCACGACACCGCGCAGGTTGACCGAGCCGTCCGAGCCGAGGCCGAAGCCCACGGTGTCCGTGATCGTGACGCCTTCGACCTTGCGCAAGGCATCCTGGACGGTGGCGACGCCGGAGCCTTCCAGCTCCTTCGAGGTGAGCACCGTCACGTTCGCCGGGACGGTGCGCTCATCGGTCATCAGCCCGGGGATGCGCCGCGGCGTTACCAAGCTGCGGGTAGGCTCGACGGAGCCCTCCTTCGCCTGGACCGCGGGACTGCTGACCACGAACGCCAACACCACTCCCCATCGGATCCACGTGTTGCCCATCGAACTCCTCCTGTCCCGATTCGCGCGGGACGTCTATGCGGGCGAGGAGGGCAACAAAAAGTCCCCGATGATTCTCATCGGGGACCATCCCAGTTTCTTGACCCTCGACTCGCGCCGCGAAGCGTGTGGGAACGGGCCCTTGCCCAGTGCAAGGCGCCTCGATGCGTGGGTAGGTCTTCTGGCTCTCCCCGGTCCTAGCGCCTTCCCATCCCACACACTGCGGGACAGTGGCTATCAGCTAGGACCCTCGTCGCGGGGATTACAGCGGCGGGTCCGCGCCTGAATTCCACAGGCTTCCCTGTTGCCTCCACCCTTAGGCGGAAATCCCAGGCATCTGCCAAATTGTGGCAGCAGCCTAACGCGCGCGGGGGTCTTTGTCAAGCGGAGAACGCGGAAGAGAAAACGGCTTACTGCTTGCCCATGCAGATGGGGCAGTCGGTAGCCAGCGGCGCCTCATTGGATTTTTTCGGCGCCCAGAACGTCAGCAGCTCGCCCAGGCCGCGGCCGGTGCGGGTCATCGCGGCGACCACCCCCTTGCCGATGCCGGTGGCCAGGCTGCCGCCGGACTTGACCTCCGCGGCCGGTTGGAGGATCAGCTCGGTCCAGCCGAAGGCGGTGTTCGATGCCCCGCGGACCAGCAGCAGCCCGGCTTTTTCCGGGTAGGGAATGTCCACTTGGCTCACGCGATGGCAGATCGGGCAAATGACCGTGGCTGTGGTGTGGGAGGGCGCCGGGGGATTCGCCGGCTGGTCCGCGGCCTGTGTCGGCGCCATGCCGCTCAGGGCCAGGAGGCTTCCCGCGATCAGCGTGTGGAGATGAAGCGGGCGGCGTGTGGTCTGCATGATGGAAGGCATTATACCAAACGGGTGCGGCGATTGACAGCCCCCGAGGCGCATGTTAGCATTCCCTCATCCCTAATTTACCGTCGGAGGAAGCGATGGGCTCGTCGAACGGGCTGGTGGAAATGGAAGTCAGCAAGATCCGCATTGATGAGCGGCGGGGGGAGCAGGTCATCGTCTTGAAAGAGCGCAGCGGCAACCGGATGCTCCCCATCATCATCGGGATTTCGGAAGTCACCGCCATCAAGATGAAGATCAGCGGCATTCAGCCGCCGCGCCCGCTGACGCATGACCTGCTGCGGGAGACGATCACCACGCTCAAGGCCAAGCTGACGCGGGTCATCATCAATAAGCTGGAGTTCAACACGTTCTTTGCCAGCCTGGTGCTCCAGACCCAGGAGGGCGCGGCCGTGGAGGTGGACGCGCGCCCGTCGGACTCGATTGCCCTCGCCCTGCGGGCCGATGCGCCCATCTTCGTGGCGGAAGACGTCCTGGACCAGGTCGCTTCCAGCTACGGCCTCTAGCCGCTTCGCCACCGCGCAAGGAATTCGATGAAACTCTACTTGGTTCGCCATGCCCAAACGTTGTGGAACCGGGACAACCGGCTCCAAGGCCATTCCGATACGGCGCTCAGCCCGGCCGGGTTGGCGCAGGCCGCGCGGGTGGGGGCGTACTTCGCCGGGCAGCCGATCGAGGCGCTCTACACCAGCCACCTGCCGCGCACGATCCGCACGGCCGAACCGGTGGCGCAGGCCCTCGGCTGCGCGCCGCAGGCCGAGCCGGCCCTGGGCGAGATCGGCCTGGGGGAGTGGGAAGGCTTAACGCCGGAGGAGATCAATGCGCGCTACGACGGCGCGTTTGAGCGGTGGCGCACCACGCCCTCGACGACGGTGATTCCGCGCGGCGAGCCGCTCTCAGCGTTCCGCGCGCGCGTGCGGCAGGGCATCGAGCGCATCCTTGCGCGCCACCGCACGGGCCCCGTCGTGGTGGTGACGCACGGCGGGGTCATCTCGGCGCTCTTGGCGGATTGGCTGGACGCGAATTACGACCAGCTGCTGCAGCGGCTGGTGCTGGACAACGGCGGGATTTCGGCGTGCAGCTTCCGCGCGCGCCCGCCGGACGTCCTGTGGGTCAACGCCACCCACCACTTGCCGGCCTGACGCCGGAATTACTTCCGCTTTTTCGTCTTCGCTCGCGCGGCAGGTTTGCGCGCGGCAGCCTTCTTGCGCTTGGCGGGGGCGCGCGTCGCGGTCTTCTTGCGCTTCGTCTTGCCCTTGGCCGGCTTCTTCCCCGCGACGTGCAGCCCAAACGCTCCCACCTTCGGATTCACCAGCCGGGCATAATCCTGATAGCGCAGGGTGATGGTGTCGCTGTGGCTGCCCGCGTTGCAGACGATCTCCGTCGCTTGGGCCAGGCTCTGGTCCACCACCGTCGGCACGCGGTACAGGTTGCCGAAGGGCGGCATCGCCCCCACCTCCGCATCCGGGAAGGCCTGCTTGATGTCGGCCTCGCTGGCCAGCTTGACGGATGTGGCGTTCAAGAGCTGTTTGAGCTTGGGGAAATCCACCAGATGGATGGCGGGCAGCACGGCGAGGCACAGCCCCGTGTTCGTTTTGATCGCCACGCACTTGGCGAACTGCTTGCCCGGCACGTGCTGGGCCGCGGCCAGCTCTTGCGCCGTGTAGACCACGGCATGTTTATGGGGCGTGTAGGGAACGCCCTGCTGATCCAAGAATGCCTTGAGAGCCGCCGAGATCGACATGCCGCACCTCCGGGGTTGGGTCAGGCCGCATCACACCGCACGTGCGGCTATGGTAATCAAATGTTCGGAGGTTGACAAGTCTTCCGATGCCGCGCGTTGGGCGAGCTCTAATCCTCTCCGATGATCTCGGCCAGCTCATCATCAGTCAGCCCGAGGTCCTTGAGCTTTTTCTTGGCAGAGCGCCTGATGGCGTTGTGATCCTTCTGCGGCTTTGGTTGGTGAGCTTTCACGACCGATTGAATGGCGGCCTCATCCGCATCATCCGGCACGCTCAGCCGGATTTCTTGGTCCGTGTGCTCCACCCGCAGCAGCGGGTCTGCGAAGGAGCCGTTGGTTTGCGGCGTCCCTTGCCACTGGGGAAAGCGCGCCAGCAGCTCATCATGAAGCTGGCCGACGTTGGTCGAACCCTTAGGGAGTTTGATCGTCTTCGCCCAGGCCGCCGGCGTCCACGAGAGCATCACTCCCAACGCGATGATGAACAGAATGCGCATGTCCATGCCTCCTATTGGAGTTTAACCATGCCGAACTCAGGACTGTAGCTCGGCTTGGCTTCGATCGTCACCGCCGTGCCGGCGGTGTGATACACGAGGAACTCGACGTAGTCATTGGCAGCGAGGTCGTAACAGGTGCTGATGCTCATCATGACGTCAGACGCCGGCGAGGTGATCACAGGTTCATTGATCCGGGCGATGAGGGTGGCGCCATTGACCCGGATCCACAGCTCCCGATGGCCGCCGCCGCTTCCCGGCCACATGAACAGCACATTGCCGAAAATCGCATAGCGGCCTGCGGTTGAGGCGGTCAGGCGTCCGGTGTTGGTGGTGGTGCTGTGAAGGTTGGCGGTATCCCACCGCTCGGTGTTGAACGCCAGGGGAGTGGACGTGGCATTGGCGATGGAGATGTTCGTGGTGTGATAGACGCGCACGCTCGCGCTGCCGCCGCCGGCCAGCTGCTCCGCCGTCTGCGCGCGGAGCGCCAAGGGCACGGCGGTGATCCGCTGCCGCGGGCTCAACTCCGCATCCGCGCCCACTTGCAGCGACAGCCACGCCGGCGCGCTCCAGTCAGTGGTGAACGGCGTCACCTGCCCCAGCAGCACGCTGAACTGGCCGGCGCTGATCGCGGTATTGGGTTGGGTTTCTTCCCAGGTTTTCGTCCCGGCGGTTTCCGCATCGTAGAGTCGGAACGTCAGCGTGTACGGCCCTTCCAAGGGCACGCCGTTGGCGTCCAGCGCCTGTCCTTGATAGCGGATGATCTTGGAGATCTCCGCCTGCGCTCCTGCCCCGCCGGACGCCAGACATGCGGCGAGTGCGCACCACATCCATGCTTGCCCGACCCTGCCATGCTTCATCACATCCTCCTTGTCGTTATTGTGGCACCACCGGTTTTCGGAGCACGAATACCTGCCGTTGCGCGACGGCGTCCCCGCCGAAGCCGTCCCGCGCCCGGACTTCAAGCGTGTGAGCGCCCGCCTGGCTCGCCGCCGGCTGCCAGGTGTGCGAGGCGCTGCCGGCCCAATCCGCCAGCACGCCTCCATCCAGCCGCACTTGGTACTGGAGGGGGTCCTGTTGCTGATCCGATGCCGCAACGGAAATGGTGGCCGGGGCGTTGGTGTAGAGCTTGCTGCCTTGGGCCGGCGCAACGGACGTGATGGCCGGCGGCGTGCCGCGCGTGACGCTCAGCGTGCGCGTCGTGCGCAGGTTCATGGGGCTGGTGGCGATCACCGTCAGCGTGTTGGCGCCCAGGGCCAGCGCCACGTTCATCTGGAAGGCCTGGCCGGTCCGGTCGGCGCGGACGCCGTTGATCTCCACCGTCGTCAGGTGGTCGTCCACCGTGCCGCTCACGGCAAGCGGCGTGAGATTCGTGACGGCCGGAAGGGCCAGGGTGAGCACCGGCGCGAGGTTGTCCACCACGATCGTGCGCGTCACCGTCGCGCTGGCGTGCCCGGCCGCGTCTTTCGTGACGATCGTCAAAACATTATCGCCTTCCTGCAGCGCCATGGCGATGGACCAAGTCGTTGAGGAGTCCATCGCCACGCGCTCCACGCCATTGATCCAGACCGACGTTCCCGCGGTCTTGGTGCCGCTCAGCGTCTGGGTGCTGGCGGCAGCCACGTCCGGCAGGGCTCCAACGGTGGGGCAGGGAGGCGGCAGGGTGCAGAGGCGCACCGTCACCTGCCGCGTGGTCTGGTTGCCGGCGGCATCGGCGGCCAGCGCGGTGATCAGATTCAATCCTTCCCGGAGCCGGATCCCTGGCGCTTGAAACGTCGTGCCGCTCAATGTCGCGGCGACGCCGTTGACTGACACGGCGGTATTCGCCTCATTGACCGTGCCGGTGACCGTCACCAACTGACTCCCGCCGCGCGGGGCGGATGAGGCGGCTGCCGCGCCAAGGTTAATGCTCATCGTGGGCCGCGCGGCTCGCCCGCCCAGCGGCTCCCCCAGTGCGACAATCACTCGGATCGGGTGACCGGAGCCGGCCATGCCGCCGCCGGACACTATCTGCTCCGCGATGACGCGCATCGAGCTGTTGCCGGACTGCGCCCAGGCCGGCGCATGAGCCGCGATCACACTGCATCCAATGGCAAAGACCGCGGCGCGCGTGTTCATGGAGATCCTCCGTACACAGCGCCGTCTATCGGCGACGTGATCGCCAGCGTCGGCGGCGTCCGGTCCAGCGTAATCGTGTCCTGCGCCGGGCTGGACCAGTTGCCGGCGGCGTCCCCAAACATGGCATACACGGTCTTCATGCCGTCCCCGCCGGATAACGTCCACGGGATGGAAGCGGCATACGCCTGCGCGGCGGCATACGTGACGCCGTCTTGGGAGCATTTAACCCACGACACGCTGCCGGAGTTATCCGTAGCGGAGAGGGTCAGCGTGGCCGCCGCTTGGTTGGTCGCGGCGCTGCCGGCGTTGATCGCGACTGACCCGGTGGGCGGGGTGGTGTCCGGCGGCGGAGGCGCGGGGGTGGCGAACGTCTGCTCGGAGGAGGTGGCCCGGTTGCCGGCGGCATCCCGCGAGGCCGCGCGATAGTGGCAGGTGTGTCCTGAGGGCAGGCCGGTCAGCGTGACCTGGTGGGTGGTGGCCAGCGCTCCGTCCACCGGCGTCGAAGACTCGCCGGGACTGGTGGAGCCGTACTCCACCTGCGAGGTGGAGGGCTCATTCGTCGTCCAGGTGATCTGCGCGCTGGTCGTGGTGATGCCGGACGCCGCCACGGCGCTCACGGCCGGCGGCTGCGTGTCGCCGCTGGCGGGAAAGCCGCAGCGCACCGTTCTCGTGGCGGAGCGGGCCACCCCGCCGATCGCGACGCCGATGATCGTGCGCGCCCGCATCGGGTTGCCGGAGCCCACCGCCCCGCCGCCGGAGGTGCACTGCGGCTGCCGCACCACCGCCGCCTCCGCGGTGCCGGCGATCAGCGCGAACGCGCCTCCGGCCAGGATGACCCACCCGCGATCGATGCCTCGTCCCATCAATCTCACCCCCGCGGGGCGGTTGCCAACGGATCCGTTTGATACGCTTCCAGCACGATCTCGGAGAGGCGGCGTTTCGCCTGTGGCGTCATCGGCACGACCGTGTCGTACCAGAGGCCGTTCTTGCCTTGCTCGCGCGGGGTGCTCACGAACAGGCCGCGCTTGCCATCCACGACCTTCACCCCGCGGATCAAGAACGCCTCGCCGACCGCCACGTCGCAAAACGCCTTGATGGTGCCTTCTCCATTGAGCCGCGTGACCCGCTTCACCGCTAATCCCATGTCACTGGCGAGTGCCATGCATCCCTCCTCCGTTGATGTGCTCCGAAAACCATCCGCCGGTCAGCGCGTCCAGCCGCGCCGTCAGCTCCTGCAGCCGCAGCTCCTGGTCCACCTGCGCTTTCGGGTCGCTGGGCGGATCCGTCAGCAGCGCCACCTCGATGCGCCGCCGCTCGAAATAGGCGCGCGTCACATCATCCAGCACGTCGTCGCGCAACTGCACCATCAGCCGCGAGCGCACGTCAATGGAGGTCTGATCGCCGTTCCAGATCAGATCTCCCAGGTCCCATCCGACCCGCAGATCCGTGCCGTTCGAGGGGTCGTCGGTTTGAAAGACGCGGGTGCCTGTGGTGGTGACGGAGCTGGCGATATAGGTGTCCTGGTCCCGGTTGTAACCGAGGCTCACCGTGGGCAGCAGCGCGCGCAGCGCCGCTTGCCGCCGCCAGCGCGCGATCTTCTCCGACGCCACATCGGCATAGGCAATGGCGGCCTGTTGCGTCTGGCTGATCGTTGGCTCCTGGGGAAAATCGTTCAAGAGGTCGCGCGCCTCCGGCCAACTGCCCTGGTCCAGTTGTTCCTGGGCGAGGTCAAGCTGATAGAGGCCGGCGTCGGTGGCTGCCAGCAAATAAGTGCCGGTGGAGGCCAGATGCCAGGCGCGCAAGGTGGGAAGCCCTGCGGTCACGGTGTCCCACTGCTCTGATTCCGGCCGGTAGCGGGCGATCCCGTCAGCGGTGGCGACATACACGCTGGTTGGCGAATGCGCCTGCAGCAGCAGATGCTGGATCGCAGCACTGCCAACGCCCACTCGGTTGGCGGCGCGCCACGCCATGCCGCCGTCGGTGCTGAACCACAATCCTTCCGGCGTGCCGGCATACAGGCGCTGCGGATCGCGGGGGTCCACGCTCAGGCTGGTGAATGCCGGCGCTAAAGCGGCCTCCGGCTCCTGGGGCGCCTCTTCAGCATCCTCCGGGCTCTCTTCAGAGGCCGGAGATCGTTGCGGAATCGTCCCGAGTTGTTTCCATCGGAGATGCGTCTCATCCTCGCTGACGACGAGCCCGCTGTCCGTCAGGACGTAGAGGCGGGTCGCCGCTCGTGGAGAGATGGCCAGCGCCAGGATGGAGCGCTGGGCCGGCAGCCCGCCGGTTTGCCCCCACGACCGCCCGCCATCCCGGCTGACAAACAATCCCGCGGCGGTTCCGGCCAGCAGCTCATCGCGCCGGGCTGGATGGAAGAGCGCGACCTGGCACTGCGACTGGCCGCCTGGGCCGCGGAACACGCGCTGCCAGCGCCGGCCGCCATTGGTCGAGAGATACAGGCCATTCGTGGTGGCGGCGGCGAGGCGGTGGATGTTCAATGGGTCCAGGGCCAGGCTGGTGAACCGGGCGGCGTGCGGCGCCCGCAAGCAGACGCTCCACGATTGCCCTCCATCTTCACTGGCGTAGAGCGCCTGGTCGGAGGCGGTCAAGAGCCGCCGGGGCTGGTGCGGGTGCGCCGCCACCAGCCGCAGCCGCGTTTCCTCCAAGGACGCGCTGGCCGGGCGCCATTCAGCTCCAGCCAGGCTCAAGAACGCCAGCATGAGCAACGCCGGGGAAGGGGGGCGGTCCAGAGATTTCTTATCCATCAAATACATTTTTCATTTTATGAAATATCATCCCCCCGGCTTCCTGTCAAGTTATTTTTTCACATAGTGAAAATTTTTATTGACGAGACGCCATCGCTCTGCCACACTAACGGGGTCGTTCCGCCATCCAACCGAGAAGGAGCACGCGACGCATGACGACGGCGGTCGTCTCTCCATCTATCAGGAAAGGCAAGAGAAGCACGCCAAGCTTGCCGGCCAAGTCCCGGGCCGTCGGCGCGGCGCTGGCCAAGACCATCGGCGCCCGTCTGCGGTCCCTCCGCAAGTCGCAAGGCTTGCGCCTGCTTGAGCTGACCAAGACCTCCGGGGTGGATGCGGCCACCATCTCTCGCATTGAAACGGGCCGGATGACCGGCACCCTGGAATCACATTTGAAGCTCGCGCGGGCGCTGGGCGTGAAGCTCACGGAGCTCTACGCCGGACTGGAAACGTCCCCGGCCAAGGCCGCGGTCCTGCAAACGCCGGCCGGGCGGACGGACGTGTACGTCCACCAGACCGGCAAATCCACCATCGCCATGCTCACGGCCGATGTGCTCAGGCGCAAGCTCATGCCCGTGCTGATTACCGTGGAGCCGGGCGGGACGACGCATGAAGAAGAGGCCCGCGCCGGCACGGAGAAGTTCATCTACGTCCTGGAGGGATCGTTGGAGGCGAGGGTGGGTTCGGAGGCCCACCAGCTGAAGCGGGGCAGCGCGCTCTACTTTGACGCGTCGCTGCCGCACCTGCTGCGCAACGCGGGGACGAAGGCTGCCCGATGCATTGCCGTGAGCACGCCGCCGGCTCTCTGATACTCCGTGAGCTGGCCAATGGCGAGCATGATCTCCTCATCATCTCTGGGAAGCAAGCCGAACGCAGCGCGCCCTCGCAGCGGCGCAGGAAGGATGCCATGGAACGTCCTCGCGTGCTGGTGGCGGATGACGAAGAGGGGATTCGCGAATCCGTCACGCTGATCTTGGCCGGCCTGTACGATCTGGAGTATGCGAAAGACGGCCAGGAAGCGCTGGAGAAGCTGCGGCAGGGACGGTTTGACCTGCTGGTGCTGGACCTGAAGATGCCCAAGCTGGACGGGTTTGAGGTGATGCGACGCCTCAAGGCCGAGGGCATCCATCTCCCTATCGTGGTCTTGACGGCCTACCAGAGCGTCGGCGTCGCCAAGGCCGCCACCAATCTCGGCATCGTCGAGTATTTGCCGAAGCCCTTCGAGCGCGAGCACGTCCTCCGCGTCGTCGCTAGCGCTATTAGCACTTCTCGCCCCTAGCGTTCCGCAGCCACCAGTCAAAACGTTTTCTTATCTATCAATTATATTTTTCATATAGTGAAAATTTATCTTGACAGCATCCGGGGCCGGGTGATAGGGCTAGACAGGAACCCCGATGAACCCCTGCGCCCAGACGGAGGCCCTGATGCTACGAGCTGCTGTGCCGTGTTTTCGACGAGTGCTGGCCGGAACGACGGCCCTCGCGGTGGTCGCCAGCCAGCTTGTGTTCCCGCCGCAGGCCGACGCCGCCAGTTTGGGCTCGGCCACCGCCTCCGCCGGCTCAGCTCCGCCCCCGTCGGTCTCCGCCGTTCAAAGCTTCCAGCCGGACCTCTTCACCGGGCGCGCCACGACCTCGCTGCCCATTGCCGTGCCGCCGGGGCGAAAGGGATTGCAGCCGAGCCTGGCGCTGGCGTACGCCTCCTCTGGACGCAACGGATGGCTTGGTGTGGGCTGGAGCCTGGACGCGGGCTATATCGAGCGCAGCACCAAAAACGGGGTGCCCAAGTACGACAGCTCGGATACGTTCGCGTTCATGTTCCAGGGGGTGAGCTCCGATCTCGTGCGGATTCCGGACGGGACGTACCGCGCGAAAGACGAAGGGTTGTTCCTGCGCGTGGAATCCAAAGGCGCCTCCGGTTGGGAAGTCCGCGATAAATCGGGCACGCGCTATCTCTTCGGCCAGACCGCGGCTTCGCAGATTCAATCCGCGGGGAAAGTCTTCCGCTGGGCCCTGGACAAGGTGATTGACCTTCGCGGGAATACGCTGCTGCTGTCGTACGCCGCAGACCAGGGGCAGCTCTATCTTTCGCAGATCCGCTACACCGGCCATGAGCCCACCGGCCTGGCGCCGTCCAACCAAGTGGATTTCACCTTGGAAAGCCGGCCGGATGCGGAGCTGAGCTATCGCAGCGGATTTTCCGTCATGACGGCGAAGCGCCTGAAAACCATCGACGTGAAGGCTACCGTCGGCGGATCGCTGTCGCTGGCGCGCCGGTATCAGCTGGCCTATACCCTCAGCGCGCGCACCGGCCGCTCGTTGTTGACGAGCCTGACCCAGTTCGGCACGGACGGCGCCACCAGCCTGCCACCTATCACCCTGACCTACAGCCAGGATCCGCCGAGCTACATGCGGTGCCAAAACTGCGTGCCGACGCTGTCCTCCGGCGGGCACGATTGGCAGATGCAGGTCCATGCGGGCAACCTGTTTCCACGGGACGATGGCGGCAACGACCAGCGGCTGTGGCCCTCCGGCAGTTGGGAGCCTGGGGTGAAGACGTGGAGCGAAAAAGTCTGCCAGCGGCGGCTCTTCTGGAAAGAGTGCCACGACGAGCCGCGCTCCGCCGCGATCCCCAGCGTGGGATGGAGCGCGCCGCAATTGATCCGGACCGGCAGCCTCAACGGGATCAGTTGGTCCATTGATGCGAACGGCAACCTCACCGCCAGCGGCCCGCAAGACAGCCACCTGCTGGCCATCACTTGGGTCTACAGCGCCGTCTCCAAGACCGTGTCCCTCTCAGGCATGAGCGCGGGCGGACGCGCCGACGTTTTTTACGTTTCCCCGGGCGGCAGCGCCTGGTCGCCGGCCTCCGGCACCCAGGTGCCGCTGAGCCCCGGTTGGACGACTATCGCCCTCACCGCCTACAACGAAACCGGCGGGTTTTCGCTGTCCGTCCCCTCCAATCTGGCCGGCCAGGTGGATGCGATGAACCGCTCGCAGTTCACCCCGATGAGCCTGAGCGCCGATTTCAACGGCGACGGCCTCACCGACCTGGCTCACGTGGAGCCGGTCGCCAATCGGTGGGACGTGGCCATCAACTCGGTCAACGGCTTCAGCCAGCGGCGCGCCTGGTTGAGCGCCACTCTGTCGGCGGACACCGTGCCCTTGGCCGGCGACGCTGACCGCGATGGCCGCGCGGATGTGATCCTGTGGAACGCCGCCACAGGCCTCTGGCAGGTGGCGCGCTCCACCGGCACCGGCTTGGCCCCGCCCGCCACGTGGCACAGCGGGTTCGGGGCCGGGCAGACGCCGTTCATGGGGGATTTCAACGGGGATCAGTTTCTGGATGTGGGGACGTTCTCCGGCGGCACCTGGACGGTGGCTCTCTCGACCGGCGGCAGCTTCGGCAGCGTGACGACGTGGTTGTCCGGTTTCGGCAGCGGCGCCGCCCCGCTGACCGGCGACTTCAACGGCGATGGCGTGACCGACGCGGCATCAGCCTCGGGCGGCGCGGTCAGCGTCGCGTTGTCCGACGGCGCGCATCTGGCGCCGCAAGCCGGCGCGTGGATCACCGGATTCGGCAGCGGGCAGGCGGTGACGTCCGCCGACATCAACGGCGACGGCCTGACGGACGTGCTCTACTACGACAAGGCCGCCGGCACGATCGTGGTGGCGCATTCCACCGGCCGCGGCTTCAGCGCCCCCGTCACGCTGCTGAGCGACCGGCCCTTCGGCCTTCGCAGCGCCGATGACACCCTGCAAGTCGGCGATTTCCGCGGCAACGGGCTCAGCGGCTTCGGCGTGTTCAACGCCGTCTCCGGCGCGGCGCAGATCGCGTACGCCCTCGGCGCGCAACCGGATTTGCTGGCGTCGCTGCTCAACGGCATCGGCGGGGCCACGTCCCTCACCTATGCGCCCTCGACGGATTTCGCCAACGCGTTCCTGCCGTTCTCGCTGCCGGTGGTCACGCAGGTTGGCATCTCGGACGGGCTGGGTCACGCCTATGCCACGTCCTACCGATACGCCGGCGGGCTGTATGACGAAGCGACGGGCGAATTCCGCGGCTTCCAGACCGCGACGGTGGCGGATGCCGCCGGCACGACCACCGCCACGACCTTCTCCCAAACCCTTCACACCAAGGGCCGGCCTCTTGGCGTGGAAGTCCGCGACAGCGCCGGCCGCCTCTACGCCAAGACCGCCAACACCTGGAGCTGCACCGAGCCGTACCCCGGTGTCCACTTCACCCGGCTCGATCAGACCGACAGTGTTGTCTACGACGGCGACGACACCTTCCGCCAAACCCGCAGCCGCCTGAGCTACGACCAGTACGGCAACGTCGTCCGCGCCGACGACGACGGCGAGGTCGCCGTGTCCGGGGACGAGCGCGCCGCGACGACCACCTTCACCTACGATATCGCCGCGTGGGTGCTCGCCACGCCAAGCCTGACGCAAACGCTGGATGCCGCCGGCGCCGTCGTCGCCAAACGCCGTTTCTTCTACGATGCAGCCGGCCAGCTCACCAAAGAAGAGGAATG
>JAHFGX010000039.1:8010-12945 GCA_023247215.1 Candidatus Omnitrophota bacterium | reverse complement strand
TCCGGCGGCGCGCCGGGCGGAAGGCTGCCGGAGCAGACCAGGGCGCGCGGAGCGGGGCGCGCGCGGCGCACCGCCTGTTGGACGCGGTCCAGCAGCGCGCGGGAGACGCGGGGCCCCGGCGTGTTGATCTGGAGCAGCGCGCGGGGGGAGCGAATTTGGATCTGGTAGTTGTTGCGCGTGGTCTGGCCCGGCACCGGGACGAAGCGGTGCGGGATGCGGTGCCGCTTCAGCAGGTGGTCCAGGATGACGCCGTCGTCCCCGCCCGCCAGCGCGATGGCCAGCGTGCGCCCGCCCAGCTCATGCACGACGCGCGAGACGTTGATGCCCTTCCCGCCGGGATAGCGCGCGGTGGAGCGGGCGCGGTTGGGCTCGCCGAACCGCAAGCGGTCGAGCGCCACCCACTCGTCCAGCGACGGGTTCAGCGTCACGGTGACAATCATGCGCGCCGGGCCCGGGGCCGGCGCGCCGGGCGGGCGGCCGATCGCCCGCTGCTGATGGCCGCTTCATAGCATTGCGCGTAGGCCGCGGCGGACCGCGTCCAGGAAAAATCCGCGCGCATGCCGGCGGTCATGAGGCGCGCCCACAGCGCCCGGTCGCCGAACGCCTCGACGGCCCGGGCGACGGCCTGCACCAGCGCCGCCGCCGTATAGTCCTCGAAGACGATGCCGGTGGCCGACCTGGCGCGGAGCGTCTTCGGGGACACGTCCACCACCGTATCCGCCAAGCCGCCGACCCGGCGCACGATCGGCACGGTGCCGTACCGCATGCTATAGAGCTGGTTCAACCCGCACGGCTCGAAGCGCGAGGGCATGAGGAAGGCGTCCGCGCCCGCCTCAATCCGGTGCGCCAACGCGTTGTCAAATCGCAGGGAGAGCGCGATCCGCCCCGGGAACCGGCGCGCCAGCGCGGCCAGCCGCTCCTGATAGGCGCGCTCCCCGGTGCCAAGGATCGCCAATTGCACCGGCAGCTCCATCAGCGCTTCCCCAGCCTCGACGAGCAGGTCCATTCCCTTCTGCTCCACCAGCCGTTGGATCAGTCCGATCAACAGGGCCGGCGCTTCCGTCAATCCCTGCTCCCGCTGCAGCGCGGACTTGCATCGAGCTTTGCCGGAGAGCGCATCGGGCGTGTAGCGCGCGGGCAGCCGCGGGTCCGTCGCCGGGTTCCATTCGTCGAGATCAATGCCGTTGAGGATGCCGACCAGCTCGTGGCGCCGCGGGGCCAGCACACCTTCCAGGCCGCACCCGAACGCCTTGGTTTGGATTTCCCCGGCATAGGTCGGGCTGACGGTGGCCAGGCGGTTCGCGTAGATTAGTCCCCCTTTGAGGCAATTGATCTTGCCGTAGAACTCCAGGCCGTCCACGCTGAAGGCGCGTTCCGGCAGCCCGGTGAGCGAAAACTGCCCGCGGGGAAACACGCCTTGGTAGGCGAGGTTGTGGACGGTGAGCACCGAGGCGACGCGGCTCCAATACGGATCATCCTGTTTCGTGAGCGCCAGGTGCGCGCACAGGAGGGCGGTCTGCCAGTCGTGGCAATGCACCACGTCCGGCCGCCACCGCAGCTTCGGCATGCTGCGGAGGATCGCCTGCGTGAAGCCGCTGAACCGCTCCAGATTGTCGGGATAGTCTTCCCCGTCGAGCTGGTAGAGGCCCTCGCGGTCGAACCAGGCGGGCTGCTCCACGAAGTAGACGGGCACCTTGGCCCCGGCAAGCTGTCCGTTGAGCAGCGAGGCCTCGACGGTCTTCGAGCCGACGGTCAGGCTGACCGGCTTCACGCAGGCGGTCAGGCGATACTTGGCCGCATCCACGGCCCGATAGCGCGGCAGCACCAGCCGCACCTCGTGGCCCAACCTGGCCAGCGCTTTGGGCAGGGCGCCGGCGACATCGCCCAACCCGCCGGTTTTGGCAAAGGGGGCGGCCTCGGACGCGACGAAGAGAATCTTCATGGGGCGGGTTACGCTGAGGCGTACACGCGATAATCCAGGAAGGGGAGCAGATTATCGGCGCCTTCCACCTGGCGCAGCCAGGCTTCATCAATCGTCTGGTGGCTGATGGCGTCGTAGAGGCGGGTGAAGCGGGCCAGGTGGTCGTGGAGCCGTCGGTACGCGTAGGCGGTGTGGGTCTGGGTCTTGAGGATAAACGCCCAGTCGGAGGCCTGCGCGAGCAGTAGCTCGCGGGCCGATTGGTTCAGCGCCCGGCG
This sequence comes from Candidatus Omnitrophota bacterium, assembly GCA_023247215.1. Taxonomy (GTDB): domain Bacteria; phylum Omnitrophota; class Gorgyraeia; order Aquiviventales; family Aquiviventaceae; genus JACPRA01. The sequence continues at coordinate 10,749 of JAHFGX010000039.1, read as the reverse complement.
CAGCAGCCCGGAGCTGTCCGGATGGCGCGAGGCCAGCTCCTGCATCCGCTCCGCCATCTTGTGAAGATGCCGGTAGATCCAATCGTTCGCGCCGTTGAGCCACACCTCGCTGTACCCTTGATAGCCCCAGCTCGAGAGGCACGGCTGCACCGCCTGATTGCGCGGTTGGCGCAGCAGGTAATCCCCGGGGCTGACGAACTCGATCGCGGGATGGTGCGCGTGGGCCTTGCGGAAGAGCGCGTCGAGCCAATCCGGCCCCTCGAACCACCAATGGCCGAACAGCTCCGTATCGTACGGGCTGATGATGAGCGGTTCGCGATCCATCAGCCCGCGCAGCGCGCCGATCTGCCGCTCCCGATCCGAGAGGAAGTGCGCCGCGTGGCGCGCCGCCTGGTCCAGCGCGCGGTCCGGGTCGTACGGCTCTTTCGCGTCGGTCTTGCCGGTGATGCGGTGGTACTTGATGCCGGTGTGGACGCGCGTGCCGTCCGGGCTGATGTACGGCCGCATGTAGTCGAGCTCCAGCTCGAACCCGATGTCGCGGTAGAACTCGCGGTAGGCCGGATCGCCCGGATAGCCTTCTTCCGCGCTCCACACGCTCTTCGACGATTCCAGATCCCGGCCGAACGCCGCCACGCCGCTCGGGCAGACCACCGGCGCGTAGGTGCCGTACTTGGGGCGCGGAGCGCCGAAGAAGATGCCGTGCGCATCCGTCAGGAAATAGCGGAGGCCGGCGTCCTTGAGCCAGGCGTCATGCCCGGGATGATAGCCGCATTCCGGCAGCCACATCCCGGCGGGCCGGCAGCCGAACGCGTGCTCGAAGGCCTGCACCCCGATGGCGATCTGGGCGCGCACCGCCCCCGGCTGATAGTCCATCAGCGGCAAATAGCCGTGCGTGGCGCAGGAGGCCAGCGGCTCGATGGCCCCGGCGTCAATCAGCTCCCGAAACGCCTGGATGATCTGCCGACGGCACGTCTCGACGAACAGCCGCCGGGCCGTCTGCAGCCGATGGTGATAGAACAAGGCCAGCCGGTGGAATTGCGGCTGCCAGCGCGTGCGGGAGATCTCGCGCTCGGTCAGCTCGATCAGCTTCTCCAGGTGCCGCACGTAGCGGCCCTGCAGCAGCCCGTCCGACAGCATGGCCAGCAGTGTGGGCGTAAACGACATCGTGAGGCGGACGGGGATGTTCTCTTCCACCAGCCGCTGGAACCGCTCGATCAGCGGCAGATAGGTTTCCGTCAGCGCTTCGAAGAACCAGCGCTCCTCGAGAAAATCTTCCTGCTCCGGATGGCGGATGAAGGGTAAATGCGAATGCAGGACGAGCGCGAGATAGCCGCGCGGGGCGTCAGGCATCAGCGCGCGCCTCCGGCGGACTGGCAGGCGACGCCGCCCCGCGGGGCGCCGGGACCGACCGCTCCTGCACGCGATACATCACGACCGGGGTCACGGCGGCTTGATGCGTGGCCGTGGTGGCCGCCACGTCAATGGCCTGCGTGCCTTCGGGCAGCGCAAACCGCACGCTGAAGGAGCCGTCGGAACGCAGCGCCACCGGCTGCCCTTGGATGGTGACGGTGGCGTTCGGATCGGCCGTCCCGTGGACGATGAGATCCGCGTGGACGCGGAGCTTTCGAGGCTGCGCAGCCTGGGCGTCCGCCGCGGGGGACGCGGCCGCCCCGGCAGAGCCGTGCACGCGCTCCAGCGCGCTCTTCGCCGCCCCGGGGCTTGAGCCCATCCCCACGCACCCGGCCAGGTCCAGCAGCTTCCAGAATGGCTCGTCGGCGATGCGCCATTCCTCATCGATCACATCCGACGGGCTGGAGCGCGGCGCGCGCACCTGGTTGGACCGTGCCACCGCCAAGAACCGTCCGCCGCGCGTCAGCAAGCCGATCTCCACCACAAAGGCATGATCCGGCGCATTGGTGTTGAGGTACCAGTTGGTGGCGAGCCCGGAGAGCGGAACGTCCATCCAATGCGCGGCCGTCTCGGGTTCCGCGCCGCCCGTGACATCGTAGACCCGCAACACGGACTGGAGGCCGATCACCTCCTCCGGCGTCAGGCGCGATTTGGCCCGGCGCGCATCCGACGGATGCACCTCCCAATAGGCATAGAGCCACCACGGATCTTTGACGAGGAGCACGATCCGGGTGTCGCCGTACCCCAAGGGAATGACGAAGGCGTCTTCGCCGGCGGATCGGCCGCGAGGAGCCTCGGCAGCCGCAGAGGCCGTAGCTTCGGGGCGGGCGGCGCGGGCCGCCAGCGAGGCGAGAAACGAGGCCGGGGCGGCAGCGGGCTTGGCGGCAGGGGCGCCGCCCTGCCCGCCCCGGCGCGAGTTCTCGGCGGGCCGGGGAGCGGGGTCGAAGGGGCGGCGCTTCCCAGCGGTACTCGGACGGCGGGGCGCCGCGCGCACCTGCGAGCGGCGCGGGCGAGGCGTGGTGACGGGCTTTGCCTTCGACGGCGCAGCCGCCTGGGCGCGCGTCGCCGCGACGGGTTTGGGCTGCAAGACGCGGCGCACCGTGCGGGCCAGCGCTTGAACCGTCCGCTTCACCCGCGGCGTGCGAGCCGCGGGAGTCTTGGAGGAGCGTGTTAGGGATGCCGCCGCGCGCGGCCGGCGTTGGGGAGCCGGCGTGCGGCGCCCCTCGGCTCTGCTCGGGACGCCGCCCTGAGCGAAGTCGAATGGGCGGCGCGGACTGGATGCGGCGGGTTTGCGACGAGACGCCATCGAATGCCTTGTGCCCCCTTCCT
>JAHFGX010000039.1:0-7910 GCA_023247215.1 Candidatus Omnitrophota bacterium | reverse complement strand
GACTTACGAGGCGGGGCGGTCGGGCGGGCACTTCGGGGGGAGGAGCGACGCGATCACCGCCATCGTCAACACCCCCACGATGACGCCCAGCGACACCGCCACGGGAATATGGTACACGTCGGTCAGGAGCATTTTGATCCCCACGTACATCAGCACGATGGAGACGCCGATCTTCAGGTAGCGGAACATCCCCATGATCCCGCTCAGGAGAAAGTAGAGCGCGCGCAATCCCAGGATCGCGAACGCGTTGGAGGTGTAGACGATCAACGGATCGCGCGACACGGCCAGCACGGCGGGGATCGAGTCCACCGCGAAGAGCAAATCCGACACCTCGACCATCAGGACCGTCACGAAGAGCGGGGTCGCGTGCCAGATGGCGTTGCGCTTCACGAAAAACTTGTGCGGCGGCACATCGGTGGTCGCCACCGGGACCACCCGCTTGAAGAGCCGGAGCACCGGGTTGCGATCCGGCCGCACATGCTGTTCCTGCTCGGCCGCCATCCGGATGCCGGTGACGATCAAGACGGCTCCGAACAGATAAAACATCCAGTGGAACCAGGCCAGGAGCGCCACCCCGGCCAGGATCAGCACGAACCGCATGACCAGCGCGCCGAGGATGCCCCACTTCAGCACGCGCGGCTGGTCCGACGGCCCCACGTTGAAGTAGGCGAAGATCATGATGAACACGAACAGGTTGTCGACGCTGAGGGATTTTTCGATCAGATACCCGGTGAGAAACTCCAGGCCCTTCTGCCCGCCCAGGCTGACGGTGATCCAGCCGCAAAACAGGAGGGAGACGGCAATCCAGGCCACACTCCACCAGGCCGCTTCTTTCAGGGACACCGCGTGGCTTTTGCGGTTGAGGACGCCCAGGTCCAGGTAGAGCATGCCCAGGAGCACCGCGTTGAAAATCAGCCACGTCGCGGGCGAGTGGCTAGGCGGGGCAAACGGCATGCAGAAAGACGCTTACGGCGTACTGGAGGCGGGCGGGGCGTCCTGGATGGTCACCGACGTCAGGCGCACCTCGGCCAGCGGACGGTCCTGGGCGTCGCGCGGCGAGGCTCCGATAGCCTCGACCACGTCCTGGCCCTCGACGACGCGCCCGAACACGGTGTGCTTGCCGTCGAGCCAGGGCGTGGCGGCCAGGGTGATGAAGAACTGGCTGCCGTTCGTGTTCGGACCGGCATTGGCCATGGAGAGCGTGCCGGGGACGTCATGCCGGAGGCGGGGGGAGATTTCATCCTCGAAGGTGTACCCCGGGCCGCCGCGGCCGGTGCCGGTCGGATCGCCCGTCTGGATCATGAATCCCGGGATCACTCGGTGGACGAGCACTCCGCTGTAGAACCCTTTCTTGGCGAGCGTGAGAAAATTCTCGACGGTCTTGGGGGCTTCCTCCGGGTAGAGCTCGACGACGATGCGGCCCTTGGACGTCTCCAGGACGGCGCGCGGATGCGCGGCCTCAGCGCGCGGCATGGCGGCTCCAATCCCCAGCACGATTGCCCCAATCCACACAAACGCTCGCGTCATGGTGTTGGCACTCCCGTAGTTGTCGTTCCATTCGCACCAGCATGGCGACCATTATAGCAGGTCAGCGCCACTGATTAAGCGCCCATCCCGCCAGCAGCACTAGCGGCAGTGCCACGGCCAGGAGCCAGCCGACGGTCCGGCGTCCCACCGTCGTCCACAACGCTCCCAGCTCGGTATAGTCCGTCACCACCCCCGCCATCAAGAGCGCGAAGGCGTTGCCCAGCGCGCCGGTATGGCGGTAGAGCTCAAACGCCAAGGGGGCGGTGCCCTCCGAGCAGACCTCCAAGACCGTGGCCAGCGCCAGCGTCGCCAACAGCCCGCCGGCGGACGGCCCCAAGTACCGCATCATGGCGTGCTGCGGCAGCAGCGCCCCGACCACGGCGCTGAGGATCAACCCGGCCTGCACCCATCCCAACACCATCCGCCCCAGCGGCACCGTCGCCCGGAGGATGGCTCGAACATCCTGCCCCGCCTGACGCCGGCTCCACCGATAGCCGCGCCAGTGCGCGATCAAATCCGCCGACTCCGGCCGCTCGGTCTCGACGGCCCCGGTGTGGGGATTCGACTCGATCCATCCGCGGCGGGCCAGCTGCTGGAAGACGACACCTGTCACCCACGCAATGACCATCGCCACCACGACGATGGCCACGCCATTGAGGCCGAACAGGCTCACCAGCATCACCGTCAGCGGCAGGCTGGCCCAGGGGCTGGCTAAGAGAAAGCTGATGACGGCCGGCACCGAGGCGCCCTTGCGGTAGAGCTCCAACGCCAGCGCCAAACAGCCGTGGCTGCAGCTCGAGGCCAGCATCCCCAGCAGCGTGGCGCGGGTGATCACCCGCTTGCGCGGGCCGGAGAGCCAGCGCACGATGAACGCTTTCGGCACCAGATGATCCACCACGCCACCCAGCAGCAGCCCGAATGCAAACGGCGGAGCGATCATCCGGAGATTCTCAAGATAGACCCGGCTCACGCCGGCGGCGGACGGCCACCACCAGCCGGCCGTGCCGACGAGCGTGGCCGAGATGGGCACCCAGCGCCACGGGTCCGTCCATACCCGACGGCGGGTCGGGCAACAGGTCTCCGATGCGGCGTCAGCCATCAGGCTCATGCCGGCCCGGCCGGGGGCGCCTGGATCCAGCGCGCTCGGCCTTGACGCAGCTCGCCATGCCACTTCCAGGTCGCGTAGATGACCGGATAGACCAAGAGCTCCAGCAGGAAGGACGTGAAGAGCCCGCCGACCATCGGCGCGGCGACGCGCTTCATCATGTCCGCGCCCGCCCCCGTTGCCCACATGATGGGCAGCAGCCCCATGAACGCGGCCATCACGGTCATCATCTTGGGCCGCACCCGCTTGACGGCGCCGTGCACGACGGCTTCCTCCAGATCGCGCTCGGTGCGCATCCGGCCCTGCCGGACCGCGTCGTGATACGACAAGTCCAGGAAGAGGAGCATGAAGACCCCGGTCTCCGCATCGAGCCCCATCAGGGCGATCATGCCCACCCAGACCGCAATCGACATGTTGTAGCCGAGGACATAGAGCAGCCACACCGCTCCGATCAGGGAAAACGGCACCGCCAGCAGCACGATGCCGGTTTTGACCAGCGACTTGGTGTTCATGAACAGCAGCAGGCTGATGAGAAACAGCGTCAGGGGGAGCACCACGCGGAGGCGCTCTTTCACCCGCAGCATGTTCTCGTACTGCCCGCTCCACGTCAGGACGTACCCCGTCGGCAGCGTTAGCTCCTGCGCGACCTTGCGCTTGGCCTCGGCGACATAGCCGCCGATGTCCCGGCCGGCCATGTCCACGTAGACGTAGCCGGCGAGCAGGCCGTTTTCATCGCGGATCATGGACGGGCCAGAGACCATCCGAATGTCCGCCAATTGGGCGAGGGGAATCTGCTGGCCTTGCGGCGTCGGGACCAGCACGCGTTTGAGTTGCTCGATGTCGTCACGCCAGTCGCGCGCGTAGCGCACGTTGACGGTGTACCGCTCCCGCCCCTCGACGGTGGTCGTCACGGCTTCCCCGCCAATGGCCGACATGATGATCATCTGCACGTCCGCCACCCGCAGGCCGTAGCGGGCCAGCTCCTCACGCCGCAGGTTGAAATCCACGAAGTACCCGCCGGCCACCCGTTCCGCATAGACGCTGCGCGTCCCCGGGACGTCCTTCAAGAGCATCTCCAGATGCGTGCCAATCTCCTCGATCGTCGTGAGGTCCGAGCCGAAGATCTTGATGCCGATGGGGGTGCGCACGCCGGTCGTGAGCATGTCAATCCGGTTCTTGATCGGCATCGTCCAGGCGTTCGTCGTCCCGGTGATCTTCAGCGCCTGGTCCATCTCCTCGATCAGCGCCTCGTACGAGATGCGGTCCGGCCAGAAGTGGCGCAGCGGCGCTTGCATCCACGCCGGCAGCCCCGAGTACCATCGCGGGACGGCGCGCCAGTCGCGCTCCGGTTTGAGGAGGACGACCGTCTCCATCATCGAGAACGGCGCCGGGTCGGTGGCGCTGTCAACCCGGCCGGATTTTCCGAACACCCGCTCGACCTCCGGGAAGCCCTTGAGGATTTGGTCTTGTGTCTGCAAGAGCGCCTGCGCCTCGGTCACCGAGATGCCGGGCAGGGTCGTGGGCATGTACAGCAGCGCGCCTTCGCGCAGCGGCGGCATGAACTCGGAGCCGAGCCGCAGGTACACGGGGATGGTGGTCACGACCAATCCCAGAGCCGTCAGGATCGTCGCCACGCGATGCCGCAGCACGAAGCGGCAGGCAGGTTCGTAGAGGCGAAACAGAACCTTGCTGACCGGGTGCCGCTCTTCCGGGTAATAGGTGCCCACCGCTACGGTGGTCGCCATCGTCGAGACGATCCGCTCCGATTGGCTGGGTGAGCTGGCGCGGCGCCGCCACGGCCACCGGACGGCGATGGGGTCCATGCGGGTGAAGAGCATCCGCATCGCCGGGTCCAGCGTCACCGCCAAGACCGCCGCCAGCGCCATGGCCAGGTTTTTCGCCCACGCCAGCGGCCTGAACAACCGGCCCTCCTGATCCACTAAGGTAAAGATGGGCATGAACGACACGGCGACCACGAGGAGGGAGAAAAAGACCGCCGGGCCGACTTCCTTCAGGGCCTGCAGCCGGATGGCGTGATAATCCCCGCGCCGGCCGCCTTCCACCCACTGCTCCAGCCGCTTGTAGGCGTTTTCCACCTCCACGATCGCCCCGTCCACCAGGACGCCGATGGAGATCGCGATGCCGGAGAGGCTCATGATGTTCGAGGTGAGCCGCAGGCCGTAGAGGGGAATGAACGCCAGGAACACCGAGACGGGGATGGTCACGATCGGAATCACGGCTGACGGCACATGCCAGAGAAAGATGAGGATGACCAGGCTGACGATCAGCATCTCCTCGATGAGCTTGTGCGTCAGATTGCGAATGGCCTCTTGGATCAGCTCGGAGCGGTCATACGTCACGACGACCTGGACTCCCGGCGGCAACGACGGCTCGATCTCCGCGAGCTTGGCCTTGACCCGCCTGATGACGTTCAGCGCGTTCTCGCCCGAGCGCATGATGACGGTGCCGCCCACCACATCGCCACGCCCGTCCAGGTCCGCGATCCCGCGGCGCAGGTCCGGGCCAAGGGAGACGGCCCCGACGTGCTTGACCAGCACGGGGGTGCCTTTGCGGTCCGTCCCGACGACGATCTGCTCAATGTCGGCGAGGGATTTCAGGTACCCGTGGCCCCGCACCATGTATTCCGCGCCGGAAAACTCCAAAAGCCGCCCGCCCGCCTCTTCGTTGCCCTGGCGGATCGCTTCGACGACCTGCGTCATCGAGAGGTTGTACGCCAGCAGCCGGTTGGGATCCACCGTCACCTGGTACTGCTTCACGAACCCGCCGATGGAGGCGACCTCGGCCACGCCCGGCACGCTCTGGAGATAGTAGCGCAGCGACCAGTCCTGAAAGCTGCGCAGCTGCTGCAGGTCGTGCTGCCCGGTCTCGTCCACCAGCGCGTACTGGAACACCCACCCCACGCCGGTGGCGTCGGGGCCGAGCTCGGTCTTCACGCCCTCCGGCAGGCGCGGGATGATCTTGCTCAGATATTCCAGCGTGCGGCTCCGCGCCCAGTAGAGGTCGGTGCCATCCTTGAAGATGACGTAGACGTAGGAGAAGCCGAAATCGGAGAAGCCCCGGATGGCCTTCACGCGCGGCGCCCCGAGCATGGCGGCGATGATGGGGTAGGTCACCTGGTCTTCGATGATGTCGGGGCTGCGGTCCCACCGGGAATAGATGATGACCTGCGTATCGGAGAGATCGGGGATGGCATCCAGGGGGATGCGCTGCATCGCCCAGACCGCGCCCAGCAGGGCGGCCGTGACCAGCGTCAGGACGATGAACTTGTTGCGCGCGGACCATTCGATGATCCGCTCGATCACGCCGCCCTGGCGCAGCGACGGCGGCTCGTCGTGCCGCGTCTCACTGGGCATGATCCTGCTCGTCGGGGCTCATCCCTTGCAAGGCCCCCTTCAACCGGCTTTCGGAATCAATCAGGAAGTTGCCGCTGGTCACCACTGGCTCCCCCTCGACCACGCCGGCGATGACCTCGACAGACCCATCCGCATTGGCTCCGAGCGTCACGTCGCGCGGCTCGAACATCCCCTGGCCTTTGGCGACGAAGACGATCTGCTTGGTGCCGGTGTTGAACACCGCCTCCGCCGGCACGGCCAGCGTCTCTCCAAGCGGCACCGCGATGGACACGTTGACGAACATCTCCGGCTTCAACGCACCGTCCGGGTCTTTCACGCGCACCCGCACGCGGGCGGACCGCGTGGCCGCGTCCAGCACGGAGTCAATCGCCCGCACCGTTCCGGTGAAGGCGGCCCCCGGCGCGGCCGGCAGCTCCAGCATCGCCGTCTGCCCGACCGAAATCCGCGGCAACTCAAACTCATACACCGACGCATACACCCACACCTCGCCGGAGCCGTCCGCCAGCAATAAGCTGCGGTCCGGCCCGGACTTCGCGGAGAGGTCCTGGATCATCTCCTCCCCCAGTCCCAACAGGCGCAATCGCGTCCGGCTGGACTCCACGAGCTGCTGGGCGCGCTGCACCACTTGCGGATCCGCCTGGATGGAGAGGGCCTCCAGCCACCCGCTCAGGCTTTGGAGATACTCCTGCTCTGTCTGGTAGAGCTCCGGGTCGTATGCCACTCGCCCGACGGTGCGGATCGTCTTGGTGAGGGCCCGCCGCGCCACCGGCGCGGTCCGCACACCGATCAGTTGTTGCTTGTAGGGCGTCACGAGCACGGTGGCGTAGCCCTCCGGCGCCGGGCCGGCGCCGGACGCGCTCTCTTCCGACTCGTACACCGGCACGAGCTCCATCCCCATCGGGGAGCGGCCGGGGGTGTCGGACTTGTAGCCGGGCAGCATCGGATCAGTCCAGTACACAATCCGTTTGCCCGCCGCCCCTCGATTGTGCTCGGGACGACCCTGAGCGCGTCGAAGGGTCGAGGAGGCGGGAGCCTCCGGCGCGGCAATGTGGGTCCCGCAGACCGGGCAGGTGACCGCTTCCCCTTCTTTCGCCACGACCAGCATCGGACACGGCTTGCCCTGCTGCGCCATCGGGCATTGATGCAGATAGCAGACGTCTTTCGCCGTCTTCTGTTCGTGACGGACCGCCGGCGTGGCGCCGGACGCGGCATCGGCTTCCCGCTTCACCAATCGCATATTGCAGATGGGGCAGTCTCCCGGCCGGTCGCTGGTGTAGCTGGGATGCATCGGGCAGTAATACACGGCATGGCGACTGGCGAAGGTGCGCTCCCCGGCTCGGCGCGCGGACAGCACCGCTGATGTACCGAGGGCGGCGAGTGTGATGCCGATGATCAGGATGACCTTCCGTCGAGCGTTCATGAGCTGCTCCCGCTGTCCTGGGTCGTGTCCACCGCGTGCTCGGCGCGCAGCGGCCGTCCCACCGCCTGTTCCAGCAGCACCGTATGCTGCTCCACCTGCGTCAATTGTTCCGCGTAGCGCCGCTGCTGTTCCGCCAGCGCCCGCAGCGCCTCCAAGACGTCGGCGAAGGCGCGTCGCCCGCCTTGATAGGCGGCCAGCTCCTCGACCACCGCCTGCCGGCTGAGCGGGAGCAGCCCGTCGCGGTAGCGCACGGCCGTCGTGTAGGCCGCCGCCATGCCGTGCCAGTGCTCGTGGATGCGCCGGGCAATCTCATTCTGCATCGCCTGATAGGCGGCTTCGGTGGACGCCTTGTCAAACAGCGCCGCGTGGACGCCGTAGTGCTGCTTGGTCCAGAACCAAAACGGCAGCACCAGCGCCAGACTCAGGTCCCACGGGCCGATCGGCCCCATGGCAGGATCGCGCAGCTCCAGCATGGTTTCCAGGT
>JAHFGX010000054.1 GCA_023247215.1 Candidatus Omnitrophota bacterium | reverse complement strand
GCGCTGAGCTTGTTCGCGGCCTGGGTGGCGAGCCGCCCGGCGACAATGGCCAAGACCTACGGCTATTACCGCACCGAGATTTTGGCCGCCCTCGTCAATGGAATGATGTTGTGGCTGCTGGTGATCTGGGTGGCCGCGCGGGCCATCCATCGGCTGCAGGAACCTTCCACGGTGCACAGCGGGCCGATGCTCATAGCAGCGATGCTGGGCTTGGCGGCGAATCTCCTGAGCGCCTCTCTGCTGGCGCGCGGCGCCAGCGCGAATCTGAACCTCCGCGCGGCGCTCTTGCATGTGCTCAGCGACGCGCTGGGCTCCTGCGGCGTGATCGTGGCCGCGCTGCTGATCCGCTGGCGCGGCTGGGTGTGGGCCGATCCCGCCGTCAGTTTGCTGATCGCGTTCCTCATTGGGTTGAATTCCTTCATGCTGGTCCAACAATCCGTGCACGTGCTGCTGGAAGGCACGCCGGCGCACCTGGAGCTGGAGCATCTCACGCAGGCGGTCCGCGCCGTGCCCGGCGTGCTGGAGGTGCATGACCTGCACGCCTGGAGCTTGACGACGGGGTTGGACGCGATGAGCGGCCACGTGACGGTGGCGCGGTTGGAGGACGGCCCGGCGGTCTTGGAGCGCATCAATCAGGTGCTGGCCGAGCGGTTCGGCATCCGCCACACGACGTTCCAAATCGAGGCTTGATCGGCGTCGGCGACGCTGCTAGACTACCCGCAGGCACAGGATGGCATTCAACAGAGGGAATCGCGGAGGGGGACGGATGCGTGTGCGCATACTGGGGCTGCTGATCGTCGGAGTCGTCGTCGCAGGGTGCGGCGGGCAGCGGTACGCCCGGCAGATGAACCAACTCGAATCGAACGTCGGAGTGTTGGATCAGCGCGTCGGCCAATTGGAGCACACGGCCATGACGCCTTCCGCCACCTCGCCGGCTTGGCCGATGGATGCCGCCGTGGCCCCGCCGGCTCCCGACGGCGCCGCGTCGGCTCCAAGCGCGCCGGCTCCGGCGGCGAAGCCGTCCAAGAAAGAGATCCAGCGCGCGCTGAAGCAAGCGGGATTCTACCAAGGACCTATTGATGGCAAGATCGGACCCCAAACACGAGAGGCCATCCGGCAATTCCAGCAGGCCAATGGACTCACCGCAGACGGCGTGGTCGGCAAGCGCACGTGGGAACAGCTCTCCGCGCATCTGGAGGCTTCGGTCGAGTCCGGAGAAGCGTCGGCCGCCGAGCCGATTAAATAAGTTCGGGGCGCTGATTTTCCTGGCCGTCCTCGTCGTCGCCGGATGCGCTCGGTTGCCATCCGTTTCCATTGCGATCCCCGCGCATCCATCGGAACCTGGCGCCCGCTCCTCCGACCTCTTGTTTCACGAGCCGTTCGACGTCTTAGACCTGCAGCGCTGGCACGAGGTGGAGGTCCGCCGGCGGACGCGCTATACGCTTGATGTGCAAGACGGCGAGGGCCGCGTCAAAGCCACCAGCCATGACGGCGCCTCCATTTTGCTGTGCCCGTTCCGGTATGACGCCGGCCGCTACCCCTGGTTGAGCTGGCGCTGGCGCGTGGACCAATTGGTGCACGGGGAGGACCTGGCGCATAAGAGCGGCGCGGACGCCTCGGCGCGGGTCTACGTGTACTTTGATACCAGCACCCTGCCATGGCAGAAGCGTAACCTGGATTACGTCTGGTCCGCCACGCAGCCGGTCGGCGCCGTGTTGCCCAGCCCGTACTCGTCGCACTCCAAAGCCATCGTCGTTGAGTCCGGCCCGGCGCATCTTGGCGCCTGGCAATCCATGGCCCGCAACGTGGAGGCGGATTACCGCCGGTGCTTCGGGCAGGACCCGCCGGACGTCGTGGCCATCGGCCTGATGGCCGACACGGACAACACCCATTCGGACGCCGTCGCTTTCTTCGACGATCTGCAGGTCAGCCGGCAGGCGCCGCCAGCCGCTTCCCATGATGCCCCCCGGTAACTCCCCGGCGTTGCAGCGCGTGTATCCCGGCGTGGAGTCGGCCGGGGTGGAGGCCATGAGCACGCAGATGGCGTCTGCGGAAATGGTGCAGCGGGTGTGGGCGCGCGACGCCGGCATGTGGACGTCGGACGCGGCGATGCAGCAGGCGATTCGAGAGCGGCTGGGATGGCTCGATCTTCCCGCGATGATGCCGGCCCACGCCGCGTCCATCCGGGCGTTCGCCGAGTCGGTCCGCCGGGACGGCTTGACGCACGCGCTGCTCATCGGCATGGGCGGCAGCAGCCTGTTTCCGGAGGTGTGCCGGGGAATCTTCGGCACGGCTCCGGGATGGCTGGACCTGACGGTGCTGGACACGACGGACCCCAGCGCCATCCTGGCCGCCACGTCCCAACTTCCCTTGGCCAAGACCCTGGTCATCGTCTCCAGCAAATCCGGCACGACGATCGAGGTGCGGGCATTGTGCGACTATCTCATCGCCCAGGCGCGCGCGGCCGCGCCGTCGCAGCCGGGCCGCCGCTTCGTCGCGATCACGGATGAGGGAACGCCGCTCGAGACGTACGCGCGCGCGCAGGCATTCCGCCAGGTATTTTCGCACGGCCCCGCGACCGGCCGGGACGTGGGTGGACGATTTTCCGCGCTGACGTGGTTCGGCCTCGTGCCGGCCGCGTTGATCGGCATGGATCTGGACCGCCTCTTGGCCAGGGCGCAGGCGATGAGCCAGGCGTGCGGACCGGCGATCGAGGTGCCCGCAAACCCTGCGGCGTCGCTCGGGGCGTGGCTGGCTGCCGGATCCGCCGTCGGCCGGGGCAAGCTCATGATAATGACCTCGGCTCGGCTGGCGCCGCTTGGCGCATGGATCGAGCAGCTCGTGGCGGAAAGCACCGGAAAAGATGGGCAGGGCCTCCTGCCGGTGGTCGGCGAGTCCGCGGGCGATGCCGCCTCGACCATGAGCGGCAGCCTGGTCGCGGAATGGCAGTGCGTGGGGGAGATGGACGGAGCGCTGGGCCGGCGCGTGGACGCCCTGGTGCAGACTGACCAGCCGGTGGCCCGTTTCGCGTGGCGCGACCGGTATGATCTGGGCGGCGACGTCGTGCGCTGGGCCATGGCGACGTCGCTGGCGGCCGCGTTGATGCAGCTCAATCCCTTCGACGAGCCCAACGTCCAGGAGAGCAAGACGCGCACCAGCCTCGTGCTCGACGCCTATGTCGCGCGCCGGGCCTGGCCGGCCGAGCCGCCGGTCGTCGAAGGAACGGGCGAGGCCTGGGGCGGCACGGACGCGCCGGGCGCCTCGCTGGAGGAAGGGCTGCGCCGTCTCCTCAGCCGGCTCGCGCCGGATTCCTACGTGGCCGTCTTGTCGTTTCTGCCGCGGACCGGCGACGTGGACGCGGCCGTGGCGACGTTCCGCCGCCGCGTGGCCGCGGCCGGCCGAGTCACGACCACGCTGGGCATCGGCCCGCGCTACCTCCATGCCGCCGGCCAGTTGCACAAAGGCGGGCCGCGCGATGCCGCGTTTATCGTCCTGACCGCCGAGGACCCGAGGGATGCGCCGATTCCCGGCTGGCCCTATTCCTTCAGCGTGCTCAAGCGCGCGCAAGCCTACGGGGATGCCCAGGCGCTGATGGCCCGCGGGCGCCGCGTCGTGTGGGCGCATCTCGGACAGAATCCCGCCGCCCGGCTGGACGCGCTGAGCGCCTCGCTGGGCGCCGCCACGTCCTAGAGCACGTCCTGAATCCGCCGGCGCGCGTCCTCGCGGAACCGCTCGACGTCCGCCGCCTCATAGGAGGATGGATACAGCGGCGGCAGCAGCGTCAGCCGGATCTCCGCGCGTGGCGCGAGCACCCAACTGTTGCGCTGCAAGAGCGCGTGCGTGCCGGTGACGGCCACCGGCACCACCGGTGCGCCGGTCTCCAT
>JAHFGX010000003.1 GCA_023247215.1 Candidatus Omnitrophota bacterium | reverse complement strand
AAGAGAACGCGGTCCACCACGTGGTGGCCGCCCATGGCCGTCGGCAACCGATTGACCTTCAGGCGCATGCCGGGCTCGACCCGCCATTGCCGCCCACCCAACTCAACAATCGCGTACATTGTCACTCCTCGATGTAGTCCAACCAATTTCAGTACAGGAGGTTAAGTTGTGATTGCCAGAAAGAGGCCCGATGGAGTTTATTAGTATAGCCAAGAAGTGGCGACCGGTCAACCATAAACTCCGTCGCTGGCTTGCCCGGAATCCGCTCAGGCAGGCTCCTTCAACAATAAACGAATTCGTTCTCGTAACGGATCCGTTGGCTCCAGCCTGAAGTCATACAAGAACTGCCAGAACGCTTTGGCCTCACGGCTCTTCCCTCCCCATGACGCGTAGAGGCTGAGCACGTACAATTTTTCAGGAGGAGTATCGATTGAAAGCGGGTCCACGGCCTTGCTCAATGCCTTATAGGCCTCGCGATACCGGTGTTGCTGAGCATAGGTCCAGGCGATGGCTTCATACACTGGACCGTGCTCATCCGACCTGGCGACACGC
This sequence comes from Candidatus Omnitrophota bacterium, assembly GCA_023247215.1. Lineage (GTDB taxonomy): Bacteria > Omnitrophota > Gorgyraeia > Aquiviventales > Aquiviventaceae > JACPRA01. The sequence goes on along the minus strand of JAHFGX010000003.1, from coordinate 55,202 downwards.
AAGGCCTGATGATAGGCCGCCAGCGCCTGGGAGGAGGCTCCTCCCCCCCTCCACGCATCCCCTTCCAACTGATAACCGACTGAGATTTCAGGAAAGGCGCGAATAATCCGTTCGGCGTGGCGCCGCATCGTCTCATAGTCGCCACGACGGGCCGCCATCAGGGCCGCCAGATGATTGGTCATTCTACCGTCCGGATAGTGTTCCAACAGGCGTGGCAGATTGTTCCGAAGCGCCTGGACATCCAAATCGGCGCTCTCCGAGGTTCCAACCGTCAAATGGCCTGCCAACATAAACGGATCGAGCCCGTTGATGGCATAACGTTCCGCAATCTGCTGAACTCGTCGCCGGTTGGCATACAACACCTCTTCGTCGTCAAAGAAGACCAATTGGTATTCGGGAAACGCGGTGATCAGGCGCGGAAAATTTGGCAATACGTTCGGCGCGACGATAAAATCCGGATCATATTGGCTCACGAGCCGCTCCAGGCTGATTTGGTTGACAAACGCCTCCTCCGCGCCATAGAGGTCGGTGTCCGTAAACGGCGGCAGCTCCAAATTCATGAAGATTCGATACTGCGGGAACAGCATCCACCGAAGATATCCCCCGCAGTTAGGAAAGTTCAAGACGGTCCCTCCAGTTGGAAGTTGCCGCATGAATGCCGCCACGCCTTCTGGAAGGTTTTGAGGCGACACCGGATAGCGGGGCCGGTGTGAGAAAAATCGTGTTAAGAACATCAGGGGCAGCAACATGGCGACCAGCACTGCCGGTCTTCGAGCCCAAGGAGCTAGATGAACTGGCGCCAGGCCCGGCTTCAACGCGGCATCCGATGAGACGGAAGCTACTGCTGCCGATGGCCGTCGGCCATACGCGGACACAAGTAAGGGCAACGTCAATAGCAGGCACTCATTCAAAAAACGCGCTCCCTGGGTCCATAATATGAGCCCCCCCGCATACAACACGATATGTGCCAGCCTGAGCCGACGGCTCATCGCCGCGACGATCAGCGCCGTCACCCCGCAGGCCAGCAGCGACGTAACGACAAGGTGATAATTAGGTGCCCGCGGAGAAAAATAGACGGAAAACGCCTCGGTTAAAGAGAAAGAAGAAAATTCTCCGATGGTCTGCTTGGTATAGATGAGTGGGGTAAATGGAAGCGGAAATAACGCTGCACCGTGCGGCGTCACATAGATCGCCAGACAGGAAAATACCAGGGGAGCTACGAAGCGTTGCGCATGAGCGCGGTCGTACGGCCGGCCGATGGCGCGTTCCCAGACATGCTCCAGAAGATAGGCGAGGCTGATGAGGAGGAGCACTGGATAGTAAATCCCGTGAAAATTGCACCACAAAACGGCTAAGAGAGGCAGCACCCACGCCTGGCGTGGCCGGCATTCCAACATGTAGATGAAGGTCGCGATGAAGCAGTAGCTCAGCAGGTGAGGACGAACAAGGATAGAACGCGGCAGCAACATGATCCCGTATAACACCGCCACATAGCTGAGCCACCCGCCTGCCGATGGCACCCGACAGCCTTGCAGCAGATAGCGGATGATGATCAGCCACGTCACCAGATACATGCTGGCTCGAAAGACCACCAGGCCGCCGTAATTCCAGTGGGAGTAGATCTGATAGACGAGAGCTTGAAAGAGCCAGTAATAATCCACCCAGGGGTGGGCCGGCGAATAGAAGGAATAGTAGGTGTCGCGGGGGAGCGCCCAATGTTCAAACAGATACCGGCCGCCGCTGAGGTGATACCACAGGTCGGTATCCCATGCCTGAATGGGCCATCGGATCAGGTGATAGGCCACCAGCCCGACGCACAGAACGAGGGAGCCGAGGAGTGCCGTGTCCCACCACCGTGCCGGCGAAGGCGCCGTTGGAGCTGGAGAGGCTGGCATGGAGAAAAGAAAATAAGGCGCCGGCGGACTACCCGCCGAGTTGCGCCTTGACCTGTTCCAGGTGGAGACTGGGGTCGGACATCACCAAGATGCGAGCGCGCAAGCGCTGCTCGAGCGCGGTCAAGCTCTGCCGGTCCTCCTGCAGTAAGCGAACCGCCACGTGGGGATGGACATAGAGCTCCAACGTCTTGCCGGTCGTGCCCTTGAGGGCGCGCTGGGCTTGCCGGATCGCGTCAATGGCCATGGTCACCACGGATTTCACGGTACCGCGGCCGTTGCAGTAGGGGCAGGTCTGGTGGGAGACCGTCTCCACGGAGCGGCGCATGCGCTGGCGGGTCAGCTCCGCCACGCAGATTTCTGAGAAAGACACGAAATTGGTCTTCGCCCGGTCACGGCTCAGGGCATCTTCCATCAGCCGGACCACCTGTCGCCGGTGATCGTGGTCTTCCATGTCAATGAAATCAATCACCACGATCCCCCCGATGTCCCGCAAGCGAAGCTGCCTGGCGATCTCGACGGCGGCTTCCTTGTTGACCTGAAACACCGTCTCTTCCAGATTGCGGCGGCCGGTAAAGCGGGCGCTGTTCACATCAATCGCCACCAACCCTTCAGTCGGCTCGATCACCAGACCCCCGCCGGAAGGAAGCGACACCCGCTTTTCAAACAACGCGGCGATTTGATCATCCAATCCTTCGCGCTCAAACAACGGGGTTTCCCCCTGGTAGAAGTCCAGCCGGACCCGCACCCCGGGCATCAGCGTCCGCAAGAATCGTGCCAGCTTCTTGATTTCCTCCTTGGAATCCACCATGATCCGGTGGACGTCTTCGGTGAAGCTGTCGCGGATCACGCGGGAGGCCAGCTCGTACTCCTGGTGCAGGCACACCGGGGCCTTGGTGCGCTGTTCTTGCCGCTTGATCTGCTGCCACACGCTGGAAAGATACCGGGCGTCACGGGTAAACTCTTTTTCGCCTTTTCCCACCCCGGCCGTCCGCATGATCAATCCGGAATCCGTGGAGACGCGCAGCCGCCCCAAGAGCTCGCGCAGCCGCGCCCGCTCCTGCCCGTCTTCGATCCGCTTGGAAATCCCCACCCGGGAATCATTGCACATCAAGACCAGATAACGGCCTGCGAGACTGACATGAGTCGTCAAGCGCGCCCCTTTGGTTCCAAACGGCTCCTTGACCACCTGCACCAAGATTTCCTGGTTCGGCTTCACCAGTTCCTCAATGCGGGAGCGGCGCCGGTTTCCATGCCCCCCTCCGCGCCGGGCCTGAGGCGGCTCGCCTTCCGCCTCCAATACCGCATCCTCTTCGGGCGGATCCACAATGTCCGACACGTAGAGAAACCCGTTCTTTTCTAACCCGATATCCACAAAAGCCGCGCCGATGCCTGGAACAATGGAGGCGACGCGGCCTTTGTACACGCTGCCGACCAACCGCGGGTCGTCCCGCCGCTCGACGTAAAACTCTTCCAACCGCTTATTCTCGATTAACGCCACCCGCGTTTCCTGTTGATCCGCGCTGATAAAAATTTCCTTCGTTCCCATCCTCACTCCACCCCGCAAAGGTTTGGCCGATGAAAATCCCAGATGATCCCACTAAGCACGACACATAATAACATACCCGAAACCCACAACGGAATGACGGCGCGCGGGCGCTCCGCCAGCCGTCCCCCTCCAGGATGCCGAAAGACCAGCGCGAGGTCCGTATCGGCCGCCAGCGCCAAGCCATACCGCTGGACCAGCGCGCGCAGGCGGTGCTCGCTCCCCGCCTCAGGCAATTTAAACCACACAATCCAATGCGCGGCGGCAACGGGATCCGCGATGACCGACGCGGCCACTTCGGAAAACATCGCGGAGGCCATCGGCCGGTCGGCAAGGGCGGCCACCAAGCCGCCGGCGTAGTCCGCATTGGACCACAGAATCTCTCCCGGCCGGCTCGCGCGCGCCACCAGCGACGCCAACCTTTCCATTTCGGGCGTCGCCAAGCTCACGTCTAACGGCTTGGGCGTCGTGCCAGGCCATCCCACAAGATGGAACATGCCCGTATCGGCCCATCGCCAGTTCCATTCCCGCACCGGCACGCCGGCCGCGGCCTGATGGGGCTCGAGAACCAGCGTCGGCCATACCAGGCACCCCAGCACGCAGATCATCTGGATAACCGGCGCTGATGGACGCCGGACATGCGCCTGCCACCATTGCCCAATCCCCCATAGACCCCTGGTTGCCAGCAAGAGCAACGGCATCATGCCCTCGCCGTTCCACCATCGATACCAATAGGTCGTCCCGTACAGGGCAAACGCCGCCCAACAGCAAACCAGCAGGCGACTCGCCCGCCCGTCCTTCCAGCCCATGACCACCCCAGCAGCTGCGAGGACGAGCAACGGTAAAGAGAAGTCTAACTGTTCATTCTCCAATCGCGGGATCGGATGCAGCCATAACGCATGGGTGGCAAGGTGCCACCACCACGGCGCAGCCAACACAATCCCCAACCCGATGGCCTGCGCAAACCGCCAGCGAAGATCGAGTCGAACCCATCCATACGCGCAGGTCGCGGCGAGCGCCACCCATGGCAAACCCAGATGGGTATACCACAACAACCCAAACAACCCACCCGCGGCGAGCACCCTTCCCTTCTGAAGAGCTTCCAGGTACCAGAGCAGTTCAATGAGCCCCAAAGTGGCTGCCAATGTCACCGCCGCATGCAGAAGAAATGAAAACGGCACCCAGACCAGGCACAGGGCGAGCACCGCCGCGCGATCATCCAGCATTCGTTGCATGAATCGAGCCAATCTCCATATCAGCCCAAGCACCAATGTGATACTGGCGAGCCGCAAGACGGTTAGCCCAGAACATCCCAGTTTCAACCCGCTCGCCAGCAGCACGTGCAGGAGCGGCGGGTAAAGATGGAGGCGGCCGGACGGGGCATCTTGCCACCATTCATAGGCGATTGGCCCCCCAGCAGCCGCGACTTGCCGCGCGATCAACAAATGATAGTAGGGATCCAAGACCAAGGGGAATGTCGCCCAGCGAGCCGCCCACAAGACCGCGAATGCGGCAAATGCTCCCCACGCTCCCCATTGCGCCCACGAGATTTGGGCCGGTCGAGCACTTCGCCCACCCTCCATCACGCTTCCCCTAATGCGTAGCTCACCATCGCCAGGCTGGCAATGGCCGCAGTTTCCGCCCGGAGCGTTCGCGATCCTAACGAGACCGGCCGGGCACCATGGACTTGGGCCTGGGCGACTTCTGCCGACGTGAAATCTCCCTCCGGGCCGATGACGACAGCCACCGCCCCTGGGTCACGATTGGCCTCCAGCACAGTTCGAATCGGCACGGCGGTGGTGACCAGCGTGGGAATCAACACCACCCCTTCACCAATCATTCTCGGCACTACGTCTTCAAACGGACACGGAGGCTCGATGAAGGGGATGGTGGCTCGCCCACACTGCTTTGCAGCTTCCTGGGCAATCCGGCGCCATCGCGCCAGTTTCAGTGACGCTTGCCGAGGGAGGAGAACAGGGATCACGCGGGCTGTCACCAGCGGGGTAATGGTTGATACGCCTAACTCCGTGGCTTTTTGGACCACCCACTCAAACCGATCGTGTTTCAACAGCGCCTGCCCCAGCCAGAGTAGCCGCGTGGCAGAAACCTCGCGAGGGGGCTGGTCCACGTGAATGAGAACCTGTTGGAACGTTTGTTGGACAATCACTCCTGCATACTCTCGCCCCTGCCCATCGAGGCAGAGAACCCGATCCCCGACAGCCAATCGCAGCACACGGGAGAGGTGGTGAATTTCTTTCGGGTCATCAAGGGTAATCGTTTCGCCCTTGATGCAGGCAGGAGTAATTACGAAGCGGCGCACGCGAAGCGAAACAGTAGATGGTGCGGAGAACTGGAGCAGCGGGGGATCGAACCCCGGGCCTCGACAGTGCGATTGTCGCGCTCTCCCAGCTGAGCTACTGCCCCTAAAAACCGTGTCACAGAACCCATGCGCAAATGGCAGAAAAACCGCTTACGGACACGCGCTGAGGCCGCCCTGCGGCACAAAGTTCCCGCACAAATCCCCGGTGCTCCAGCTGATCCCCAGCACGTTCGAGCTGTAGGTCCCGCTGGTCCGCTTCAACCGCATGCTGGTCCCATTGAAGTTGGCCGCCGCGGGGGTGTCCCAGTACTTCATCGTCGGCGCGTCGGTGTCCAGGTCGGTGATCGCGAGCGCAAAGGCGCCGCTGGCCGATTGGGCCCGGTAGCGGCCTTGGGCGACTCGAAGCGACCCCAAGACTTGAATGGCTTCCACCCCGCGCACCCGTTCGGTGACCCGCAGGTACTGCGGCAGGCCGATGGAAGCCAAGATGCCGATGACGATGACGACCATGAGGAGCTCAAGCAACGTAAACCCTGCGCTCGAGCTGCGCAGGCCCTTCCCGACACCGCCTGGCACCTTCGAGCGCAGGGTGGAGACCCCCGCCTTCACACCCCCGTCCCTCAACACCCGCTGAGGCCGCCCTGCGGCACAAAGTTCCCGCACAAATCCCCGGTGCTCCAGTTGATCCCCAGCACGTTCGTGGCGTAGGTCCCGCCGGTCCGCTTCAACTGCATGCTGGTCCCATTGAAGTTGCCCACCGCGGGGGTGTCCCAGTACTTCATCGTCGGCGCGTCGGTGTCCAGGTCGGTGATCGCGGTCGCAAAGGCGCCGCCGGACGATTGGGCCCGGTAGCGGCCTTGGGCGGCTCGAATCGACCCCAAGACTTGAATGGCTTCCACCCCGCGCACCCGTTCGGTGACCCGCAGGTACTGCGGCAGGCCGATCGAGGCCAAGATGCCGATGACGATGACGACCATGAGAAGCTCAAGGAGCGTAAAACCACGTTGGTGACGCATCAGGCACTCCTTTGTCAGATAACCATGATAGATAAGAACGAAGACAGCCAACACACGACTTTCCGCATCCCGATGCTGACCCGTTTGCCTTGCCTCACCCCCTTTCGATATGCTTGGAGAGAATTATACTACCTTAAATTATACCTGATGTGTCTGTTAGTGCCCAGTCATTTGCGTCATGCTAAAGATGGGCAGGAACATCGCCACGACCAGCGTGCCCACCACCACCGCCATGAAAATAATCGCAATTGGCTCAAACAAGATCGTCAAGCGCTCAATGAACACGTTGACCCGCGCCTCGTAATAGACGGCAATTTTATTCAGCATTTTTCCTAACTCACCGATCTCTTCGCCCACCTGGATCATCTGGACCATGAGCGCGGGAAACAGTCCCGCCTGTTGCATCGGTTGGGCCATCGGGCGCCCCTCGCGCACGTGGTCTCGGATTTCTCCAAAGGCTTTGCCGTAGACCTTATTCGTCGCGCTCTTCTGCATGATGTCCAACCCCAACAGAATCGGCACGCCGCTGTCCAATAATGAACTCAACCCGCGCGAAAATTGCGCCAGCTCCATTTGAGTGAACAAGGGGCTAAACACCGGAAGCTTCAACAGGAGCCGATCCATCGCCCACCGTCCCGGCTCCGACTGCAGGACCCGTTTACCGGCGTAGACAAGCCCTGCCGTGCCCACCACAATCACGAGGAAATAGTGCTGGAGCACTTCGCTGAAGGAAATGATTACCTGCGTCAACCACGGCAACTGGACGTTCATGCTCTTGAACATGCCGCTGAAAATGGGGATGATCTTGAGCGCAAAAATAAACAAGGCCCCGATCGCTGCCACAATCAACACGGCAGGGTACGTAAATGCCGTCACGGCTTTGCGTTGCAATTCCCCAGCGGTTTTCAAATATTGGACGAGCTGGGTCATGGCCTGGAACAGCCGCCCGCTGGCTTCCCCCGTCTCGATCACGTTGACCCAAAACGGCGAAAAAATCTTGGGGTACTTGGCAACAGCTTCGTGGAAGGTTTTGCCGCCTTCAATGTCGCGCCGAATGCCCTGCAAGGCGATCAACAAAGGGCGGCTCTCCACTTGGTCACAAAGGATTTGCAGGCTCCTCAATAATGGCACCCCGGCTTCCAACAGCGTGGCAAGCTGCTCGCAGAACATCGTTTTATCTTCCGTCGTCACGCGGCCATGCAGCTTGCGCTTTAGCTGCGCGCCTGAAGCCGTCCCTCCGGCCGCGGTAAGGTCTTTCCGGGACACCGACGTGACGAACAGCCCTCGGCTTTGCAACACCGACAGCACTTCGTCTTCCGTGGCCGCATCCACATGGCCCGTCTGGACCAGGCCGCTTCGATCGCGCGCGGCATACAGGAAGGTGGGCATTACGCCCCGCTCTCCATGACCACCCCTTCAAGCTCCTCAAGGCTCGTCAGGCCCGCCCGCACTTTGGTCAACCCACCTTCCCATAACGTGACTAACCCCTCTTTGACCGCAGCCTCTTTCAACAGATGCGCTGAGGCGGCCTTCGTGGTCAGCTCCCGAAGCCCCCGGCTCATGGTCATGACCTCGTAGGCTCCGATCCGGCCCTGATAGCCGACTTGGCCGCACTGATCGCACCCCTTGGCTCGATAGATCAGAGGCTCCGTGATCTGAAACTGTTCCCGAACGGCGGGCAACGGCTCATAAGATTCTTTGCAGGCTTGGCAGAGCTTGCGCATCAACCGCTGGGCCACCACCAAGGACATCGTCGAGGATAGCAGGTACGGGGCCACGCCGATATCAATCAACCGCGTGATGGCTGTGGGGGCGTCGTTGGTATGCAGCGTGCTGAACACCAGGTGCCCGGTCAAGGACGCCTGAACGCAAATCTGGGCGGTTTCGGCATCCCGGATCTCTCCCACCATGATCACGTCAGGATCCTGGCGCAGAAACGCCCGAAGCCCGGCGGCAAAGGTCAGGCCGATGCCGGATTTGGTCTGCACCTGGTTGACGCCTTCGAGCCGATATTCCACCGGGTCTTCGATGGTGGAGATGTTCCTCTTCGGAGACAGGATTTCACTGAGCGCCGCGTACAGGGTGGTGGTTTTTCCGGACCCGGTTGGACCGGTGATCAGAATCAGGCCGTGGGGCTCATGAATGGCGCGACGGAAAAGCTCTAATTCCCGCGCATCGAATCCCAGGTGTCCCAGGTTCAGGAGCGTCGCAGACTTCTTCAAAATCCGGATCACCACTTTCTCCCCATAAATCGTCGGGATCGTGGACACGCGGAAGTCAATGGTTTGCCCTTCCATCATCATACTGAACCCACCGTCCTGAGGAAGGCGCTTCTCGGCGATGTCCAGCTTGCACAAAATCTTGATGCGCGAGATGATCGCCGCGTGAAGCTGCTTGGCCGGCGGCGCAATTTCATAGAGCACGCCATCAATGCGATAGCGGATGCGGATGTTTTCCCGAAAGGGCTCAATGTGAATATCGCTGGCGCGGTCGGTGATGGCCTGCCGGATGATGAGATCCACCAGCCGGATGACGGGGGCTTCCTGGGCCGCCTCCTTCAAGCGGTCCAGGTTCAACACTTCGTCGCCTTCGTCAATTTCGGTTTCGATAATCTGGTAGGACTCGCCGATGGCCTTGTTCAACATGGAGTCGGTGCCATAAAACAAGGCGAGCGCCTCCTCTAGATCCGGACGGGTCGTCACCACCGGGTAGATTTCACAGCCGGTCAGCCGCGTCAGATTGTCGATCATCAGGAGATCCAGCGGATTAACGCATGCCACGGTCAGAGAGTTGAGGTGCCGGGATAAAGGAAGCGCAAGGTATTGCCGGGCCACTTCAGACGGAACAAGCTTCTCCAATCCCTCGTCCTTCCGCGGCTGAAGGAGGCCAGAGTTTTTCGTCGCGTAGGGGATCCCCAACTGCCGACTGAGCGCCATCACGAGATCGGGCTCCTTCACAAAACCGAGCTCGATCAATACCTCTCCTAGCCGCTTGGTGGTGCCCCGCTGCGCTTCGAGCGCCTTCGTCAATTGCTCGGGGTTGACCAACCCGGCTTTCAGGAGGAGATTCCCCAACTTGTCGCCGAGCTTTGCCATCGGCATCACGCCTCGACGCGGCCTCCAGATTCCCTGAGCCGTCTGCTCAAGGAGAGGTAATCGTGATCCTGTGTCCATCACTGAGCTAAAACTGAGATTGCTCCAAGCGATTCAGCGTTTGTTCGATGAGTTCTTGGCGTGAAGCTGTCGGGGCCTGCTCCCGCGCCGCCATCGGTATGGCGGTGGAGGCCATCCACTCGCCATAGCGCTCCGACAAAATTCTGGGCGTGATAAACACAATCAGCTCGCTTTCGGTATCCGTGATTTCAGTATCCTTAAATGCCCCGCCGATCAGCGGGATATCGGAGAGGAAGGGCACTCGCTGCACCACATGCTCTTGGGTGCGGTCAATCAGCCCCCCCAGGACCAGGGTTTCCGCATTGCGCACCCGAACAAGCGCCCGGGCGCTGCGAGTCTTGGTATCACGAATGGTGCCGCCGACGGCGGACGGCGGGGTGACTTGAGACGTCGTGGCCTTGGTCACCGATGGCTCGACCAGCATTGTCACATAGCCGTCCTGGTTGATCTGCGGCGTCACCACGAGGAGCACGCCGGTCGGCGCCCGCTCCGGGGCAGCGGAGGTGGTCCCGGTGGTGGCCTGATTGGTAGTCAGAAAGCCGATAGCCTGGTTCGTCGTCATGCGAATCACGGCGCTTTCGTTGTCCAAGGTCAGCACCTTCGGCCGCGCCAGAATCCTGGTGTCCGAGTCGCTCTGAATGGCCTGGAGGATCGCCGTCATCTGCGAGGCATCCACCGTCCCCAGCGCGATTTGCCCTGGCTTGGTGGCGCTCGTCAATCCGCTCTGGGCCGAAAGAAATGTTTGCGACTGTTCCCGCACAAACACAAACGGAAACTGCGTGGACTTCTGGCCGGGAATGAATTTGAGCATATTGCCTTCCGAACCGGTTCCCCATTCGATCCCTAAATCCTTGAGCTTGGAGAGCGACGTTTCGATGAGCTCCACCTCGATGAGAAGCTGGGAGGTTTTCACGTCCAAGCTGGCAATAGCGGCCTCGACGCGCGGAAAATTGGTGGGAACATCGGTGACGATCAAGCTGTTCGTTCGGCCGTCCACCATCACCTTCCCATCTTCCGTCAGCAGCTTTCCAATCACCGTATCAATCCCTTCCCCGCCGCCTCCCTCACCGCCGCCCCCTGAGCTTGAGCTTGAACTGGAGCCGCCGGATGAACCGGATGAAGATGAAGAGGACGATTCTCCGGAACTCCCTCCGCTGCCCCCACCCCCGCTCCCCAAGGCGCTCAGTGTTGAATTGGCTTGCTGCGCCAAGCGGGAGTTGGAGACCCGGGCATATTTCATCCGGTAGACACGGGTAATCGTGGCGACAACCCCAGCCTCCGCGCCTTCCGGCTTCGGCTTGACGACATAAATTTGGCTCCCGGCGGGGCGCTCATAGGTGAGATTCGAAACCCGGAGGATTTGATCCAGTGCATCTAGTGCGGTGACATCCTCCAAGTAGAGCGTAATTTTTCGGTCCTCGACCTCTTCGCTAGCAATTAAATTGATGCCGGTTTGTTGGGAAAACGCCTTCAACACGTCTTTCAGCGCAACGTCCTGGAAGTTCATGGACAGACGCACGGTTTCTTCCGAAGCAGACTCCGATTTCGAAGACGCATCCGATGAGGTCGAAGCCGGGGTCGAAACCGTGATGCTCGCGTGCGGCTGCTCTTCACCTTGCGCCGGCGCCGCCGAATCAGAATCCGAGTAGGCCGCTTCTCCTCCAACGATCACCAGGGCAGTCGCGACTGCCATTGACCAGACGCGCAACCTCATCGTTCACCTCCGGGAAATCGAGACGGCGGATAAGGCGACGCCAGCCCGGTCGCCTGCCCTTGTGGAGACGCCATCTGGGGTTGTGAGTTGGACATCATGAGTTGGGTCCTGGATCCTTGCATTTCCACGGTCACTCCGGTTCGAGTAATAGAAACAACCCGCATGCCCTGCACCGTGTCTCCTGTACGGTAGATTTGGCCATCAATAATGACGTGAGGGGCCTTCGCTTCCCAGATAATGCCTTGAAGAACCACGGTGGGCCAGACCACGGGAGTGGGCGCAGGGGCCTGGACTTCGGCGACGACCGGCGCGTCGGAAGGCAGGAGATCCACAAAAGGATCGCGGATCCCATCAGCTTCCGCCGTATAGGGAATGCGCGCCGCATCGCCGTCGACCTTCGCGGCAGCCGCGGCGGGCGGCCCGGAGGCTTTCCCGGACGTTTTCTCCAGCGCAGGCGTTCGTGACGCGGTGGGGGCAGGCGCGGTGGGCGCAGATACGACGGGCGCAGCGGTGAGGGAAGCGGCGGGCGGCCTGCTCAGCAGGCCGGCGCTCCGAAGCGAATTCAACAGCGCGACGGCGAACACGCCAACCAACGGCACCATGGCAACCTTCTGCAACTTCGCCTTTTGCTGCGGGTCCATGCTCAACCCTGCGGCTCGAGTAACGGCGGCACATACAGCGTACTAAGCACCAGCTTGGTCGCCGCCAAGCCCTGGGGATCGACGATCCGGGACACATCCAGCTCATCCACCCGGATAAAGAAGGTGTCAGAGCTTTCGATCTCGCTCAGAAAGCGGCCCAATTCGTGATACGTGCAGGTCACCTCCAAGGAAATGGCCAGATACAGGAACCCGCTGGCTTCCCGCGTTTGTTCTGGCCCGATTCTGCCCAACTGAACGCCTACCTTCTGGGCTAATCGGTCCACTTCTTGCATTAGCCCATCTGGTTCGGCTTTCTGGCCAAATTTTGTGCGAAGATGCTCTGCTCGGTCGAGAGCCGAGGCCACTTGCAGCCGCAAGTTTTGAAACTCCTCCAGCCGATGCTGCTCTTCACGAACGTGCCGAACCTCCTCTTGCCCTGAGAGATAGATATTAACGTATCCTACCCGTGCGGCCAATGCAAGCACAATGATGCCGGAAATCAACGCCGGGTTCATGTAGGTGTGAGCATCCTTAGAGTCGCTTCCCTGAGCTGCTGCAGTTCAGCTTAAACGTTCGATACGTATAGCGCGGATTGTCTTCCTTGACGGAAATTTCTCCCAACTGAGCGCTGGTGAATCCGTTGAAGAACCTCGGATCGCGCCGGACGCGGCTCGTGAACTCTCCAATAACTGACAACTCCGTGCTCTTTTCTTCCGGCAGAAAACATGCGCCCCGGATGGTCAACGAGGTCTCGGTTCTGGTCTGATCCAGAAAACGATTGTCGTAGCGGAATCCCTCCAACCAAATGCCATCCGGCAAGGCGCGCGCGAGGGCGTCCAGTTTTTCGGTGACAATCACCCGGTCATCAACCAGACCCCTCAAGACGCCGATCCGCTGCTGGGCTTGTTGCTGGAGCGCCGCCAATTCCTCTTGGCTCCGAGCATCCAATTTCCACTTCATCTCATGTTGTTGCTGTTTGGCCGCCGCCAACTGCGCGTGCGCCGTCGCCACATTCTGCCGGACGACGTACCAGAGGACACCCAGCCCAATGGCGGCTACAACACTCTGAATCGCCAGCGGCTTCGTCATGGCTTTGAGGATCACCCGAGCCTCTTGCGGGTTGAGGCCGCGGCTTAACGTCACGGTCACGCGAGGAGCCACTGATTTTGCTGACACCAAGAAGTTGCATTGGGTGGGCGCGGGCTTAAACTGCCGCAGCATGGTCCCTAAGGCAGAGGCATACTCCAATGACATGGATTGGCCGCGCGGCGTTGCCAGGGGGAGCGCGCCGACCTCAACCGGGCAATGCAACTGCTCGCTTAGCCAGACACTCCAGGGCTGCACGGTATGCGCATCCCCGAACAGGACCACGCGAGATAATGCCAAGCCGGGATGCTCCCGCGCAAAGAAATCAAGGGACAGTCGGATCTCTCCCAGCAGCCGCTCCACTCGATGGTCTTCGTTGGAGGAGGCCGTCTCCGGCGCACGTTCTGTCTCCGATCCCTGGTCAAAACTTGCCGCTCCTTCTCCCACCGTGGGGGCAGCCGCCTCCGGCGAGGGCTCCATCAACGCTGGCTCGCCCCCGGCCCGGGCTGTCAAATTAATGTCGCGCGCCAGATAGAGCAAATCGCCCTTGAGGATGATCACATGCGCGACGCTAGCCGCCTCATCCACATCAATGGCTGCAACAACTTCGGCGGAACGCGCTGATTGGACATTCGCAACCGCCCGCGCCAAGCTGGAGCTCTGCCCTTCGATGAAGGTCGCCTGAACGTCCGCTTGGCTGAGCCACCCCTGCAGCCGCTCAAACGCATCCTTGCGGATGGCCGTGAACACCACCGCCAATTGACTGGCCGCCCGCTGCTCGACCGCTTGATAACACCAAATCAAGTCAGATGTTTTGAACGGTACATATTTGCGCGCTTCAAACTGGATGGCATTGGTCCACTCCGGTTTCGGCAGGAGCGGGATGGTAAAGAACCGGAGGAGGACATCCTGCGCAGCCAGGCAGACGCCAATCCCGCTTCGCGTCTTGACATGGGCCAGATCCAAGGCGGTGCTGATGGCCTCCACCATGTGCGCATCGTCAGATCCCTTCACCGACACGCGGGTCGCGTGGGTCACGCGAATCCCCTGGAGGCCTTGGACGGCCTGGATGACTTCCACCGTTCCAGGCCTGATCACCAAGCTGACACCCTGCCGCGCCATGGCTAGATATCCTTAGGCTGATCTCATCGTCGCGTTACGAACACGGCGCCGGAGGCTGCGGACCCGCTTCCGACAACCCGCTGGATACATTGGTATACCCAGCCCCCCGAATCGTCACCGAAGCTGGAAAGGTCGTCGTGTCGCCTGTCTTCGGATCAGTCGCAACCAGGCTCACTTGCACCAGATTGCTGTCGCTGACTCCCATCGGTTCCCCACCAGGCGGTGCGGGGCTCTGGTTCTCGTAGCTGAGCGTGAAACCGGTCACATCCTTGAAGCTCAGCGCGATGGCACAGGAGGAGGCGGGGCTGTAATATCGAAGCTCGTTGCTGGTCGCATCCCGCTTATACTGCACCCACTGATAACTGGCCGCAGTGTCCAGCTGCGTTGGATCAGTCGGAGGGATCCGAAGTTGCACGGAGACGCAGCTCGACTGGCAGGCGGCATTGCTGGCATCCAGCAAGATGACGCGATCCGCGGCTTCCAGCCGCTTTACCACGTGCCCGATGGCGCTGCGCGCATCGGCATGGCGGAAGACGGCTTCACTGATCCGGTCGCCCAGCCGCACCCGGCTCACGTCGGTTTGGCTGAGTGCGAGAATGACCACCAGCCCTAAGGTCCCGGCAATCAACAACTCCAGGAGCGACAACCCCGCGCGGTCTGAGAAGCGGGGGTGGGTTGGCATCAGGTGTCGGGGGGTCATTGGGCCGGCGTCCAGTGGACCGTGGAAGTCATCTGCAAGCAATCGTCAATGCCATCGAGTGCATCGCTATCCCCGTTGCAATCCATCGCGACCACCTGATACTGACGCGTGGCCCCTGGGATTCCGGAGCCGCTGATATCGCCGTCGGTTTGCAACCCCGAAGGCGCCGCCGGAGCGCAGGCGCTGTCAAACCACGTGTCGGTGGCGAGTTCCGTGCTCTGGCGGCAAGCGATTTTATTTCGAAACCGCTCGATCGTTTGCTGGGCGTACGCCGCACTCCCCACCTCTTCGGAAGAGACCTTGGACACTTTGGTGGCACTGAGGAACGCCGTCATCGTGCCCCCGACGACCACGGCGGCGATCACCGCCGCCACCAGGATTTCAATCAAGGTAATTCCTCGCTGCACCTGTCTCATCCCGTCCCCCCTCATGGCATTGGCCAATCGCTGGTATCAATCGTGCGGACCTCGTTGATGGAGATCCCCTTCTCTGCTCCGCATCCCGCACTGCAAGCCGTCGAACTCCGGCAGGCCCACGCGGTAAAGGTGGTGGCCGCGGCAGCCGTCACGCAATACTTGACCGGAATAGAGCCAAGATTTGGATCATCCGTGTAGATTTTCCGCCACTCCGTCATGCCGGCAACCGATTCATCCACATTATAGTAGGCGTTATTCGCAAAAAAGTAGGTCCGCTCCCCCGCATAAATCGTCTTGAGCACATCCTGCGCCGCGCGCCAGTAGGCTCGCTCCATCGCCTTGGTCATCGCAGGATATCCGACGGCAGCCAAAATGCCGACCAGCACCACGACGATCAGCAGCTCCATCAGGGTAAACCCGCGAACGCAGCTCCCCATCTCAATACGTCACCTTCGCCTGCAGTTGCCGGTTGTCGCACGAGGCCGGCGGGGCCGGACACGCGGACAGAGTGACGTCCACGTTCATGCCGCCCACGGCCAGATCCGTGCCCGCTGAGGACGTCCAGGTTGGGTTCCCCCATAAGCGCTGTGTCGCCCACACCAGCCCCGCCTCGGCTGCGTAGCGGGCCTTCAGCCGCCGGGCGTATGATCCGGCTTGCTGCGCCCCACCCATGGACAAGGTCAAAATCGCAAATGCCGCGACCGAGAATACGACCGCGGTAATAATGACCACCCCCAACGCGATGCCCCGTTCTCCTGTGCGCCTCATCTCACGTCGTCATCCTCCCTCTGCCTGCCTTGACGGCAAAAACAGCCGGCTCCTGGTGCGCAGCTCGGCTGTCTCTCGTGCACTGGTTCGGTAGCTGGGCTGTCTACCCAAGAGACCCGCAGCTTTGCGCCCCCGCCTTCCGGCATCCCACCCCCACGCCACACCGCGGGCGGGACCAGCATCCTGTCGTGCTGAGGTTAGCCTTTTCGCCAGTTGAATGGCCAACACTAACAACGTTTAAGTTTTGACAATAAAAAGTATAACTGAGCCGGCGCGGGATTGTCAACCATTGATGCCCGTTTGAGTTCGGTTCATGTATACTAGCCCCCATGCAAGCGGCTGGTCATCAGCGGAAACGCGCCGCGCTTCGCGAGATGGGATGGGCCATCATCATCGCCGGCCTCGCCGCGTACCACAACAGCTTCTCCGGTCCGTTCATCTTCGATGACTACCATGTCATCCGCGACAATCCCAATGTCCGCCACCCCTGGCCGATGGGGTGGCTCCTGACTGGCACGCATCGGCCGACGGTGGAGCTGTCGTTCGCCTTCAATGACGCCCTCGGCGGCCTCAACGTGTGGGGATACCACGTCGTCAACCTGGTGATCCATGTCCTGACGGCCCTGGCGCTCTTTGGCCTCGTCCGACGGACATTCCTGAGCGAGCGCCTGCGGGCCCGCTACGGACACGCGGCTCCGTGGCTCGCGTTGGCGGTGGCGTTGCTCTGGGTGGCCCACCCCCTCCAGACCCAGAGCGTGACCTACCTCACGCAACGGGCGGAGTCGCTTATGGGGCTCTTCTACCTCCTGACCCTGTATTGCGTCTTGCGAGGCAGCGGTGCCACCTACCGCTGGGGATGGTATGCGGCGGCCGTCGTCTCATGCGCACTCGGCATGGGGAGCAAACCCGTCATGATCACCGCCCCGCTGATGGTGCTGCTGTATGACCGTTGCTTCCTGGCCCGATCAACCATGGAGGCACTCCGCCATCGTGGAACGCTCTACCTTGGCTTGGTCGTGACCTGCAGTCTCCCGCCTCTGCTCCTGCGGCAGATCCACCCCATGGCGAATCCTTCGGCAGGATTTGGCATCCCTGGTCTTACGCCGCTGTCGTACGCCATGACCCAGCCTGGCATTCTCGTGCACTATGTTCGCCTGGCCCTCTGGCCGCACCCCCTCTGCTTCGATTACGTCTGGCCGGCGGCGAGAAGCTTGAGAGAGATTGCGCTTCCCGCTTCGTTGGTTGGCAGCGCGTTGCTGTTAACGGCGTGGGGATGGCGGCGTCACCGGCCGCTCAGTTTCTTGGGGGTTTGGTTCTTCCTGATCTTGGCCCCCACGTCCAGCGTTATCCCCCTCGCGGATCTGATCTCTGAATATCGAATGTACCTACCCCTCGCTGCGGTTCTCACGGGAATCGTCCTGGGCATGTATGAGCTCTCTATGCGTTTCTTGCCTCGCCACCCTCGCCGACGGCACGCGCTGTCAGCGGCTCTAGTCGTCGGCAGCGTGGCCGCGCTAGGATTGGCCACGGCTCTTCGAAACGCTGATTATCACAGCAATCTTTCCATTTGGAGCGATACGGTGGCCAAGCGCCCTAACAACCCGCGCGCTCATATCAACCTGGCGAAGGCGCTGGCTCGAGAGCGCAGACTCGATGAGGCCGTGGCCCACCTGACCTACGCCATTCAGCTCTCCCCTGAGGCCCCCGAACCGTACTACAACCTGGCGATGGTCTTTGGGCTGCAAGGAAATACCCAAGAAGCCATGAGACACTACACCGAGACGCTCAGGCTTCAGCCTGACTTGGCGAACGCCCACAACAACCTCGGCGTCCTCCTGGCAGAGCAGCACCGCTTCGTAGAAGCCGCCACGCAGTTCTCCGAAGCCGTCCGGCTCAAGCCTGATTCGGCTGAGGCCCGCCAGAACCTGGAACGCGCGCTTGAGAAGGCAGTGGTTGAGGTTGAACGGTGAGTAACGCTTCAAACTCTCGGGCGGAGATGGTGCGACGCCGCTGGATTTCTCGTCGCTTCCTCATCATGAGAGGAAGCTTGCGCAACGCGGCCAGTTGTCCCGACACAAATGGTCTCCCTTCCCCTGCACGAACGTGATCAACGCGCCGCCGTCTGGCGATGGTTACGATCACCCGTCCGTATTTGATGAGGGTCCGCAATGGGACGTTCTTGATGAGGGCATACCAGCGATTGCGTTCGCATAAGTAGACATGCTCAGGCGATCGGTACCCCATGGTGGAGGCAAAGCGATGGTGGACGACCGCCGCGGGTACATACGCACAACGATAGCCCCGGAGCTGGGCGCGAAGGCTTAAGTCCACGTCTTCGTAGTAGGCAGGTGAAAACTCCTCATCAAACAGACCAATCTCCTCCAGCATCGCGCGCCGATAGAGGGCGGCGGCGGCACAGGCCCCGATTGGGTAATCAGGTTGACTAAACTGAGGCCCATCCATTTGCATCCACCCGCGATCAATTGCCTCCCCCGTTGGAAAATAGAGAATCCCAGTACTGTTCAGAAGCTCCGGCTGATCATAGAAGAGGATCCTTGACGCACAGAACCCAACCTCCGGATACTTCTCAATCGTGGAGACGAGGGCCGTGAGCCACCCAGGAGATGCCACCACATCGTTGCTCAACAGGGCGATATAGGTGCCCGTGGCATGACGGATCCCGATATTGTTCCCGCCAGAAAACCCGCAGTTGTGCGGAAGCGACACGAGCCGCGTCCAGGCAAAGCGCTGCCGTACCAACTCGACGGAGCCATCGGTTGACCCATTATCCACAACGATGACCTCGAGATCCCGAAACGTTTGACGCTCGAGCGACTCAAGACACTCGCGAAGCAACTCCTTCCGATTCCAATTGAGCGCAATGACGCTGACCAACGACATGGAGTTAGTCCCACTCAACGACCGCGGAACGTCTCATGCGACAGTTCCGGAAACCGATGGAGCGGCTACTGGCCGCAGCAGAGCATGTGCTTCCCGAAACACGCGGCCTCTGGTCAACACGTTCAAGATCCCGATGAACATTCCAAGAAAACACCCAACCTCCAAGCTCAACGTGGACACATTTGACACGGGGCACAACGCCCTCAGAAGCCCTGCGAGCCCTCCAGCCCCGATCAGCGATCCAAGAGGTGCGGCAATCGCACGAATCGCCCGATGCGGCTGAATGCCCAACACCTCCCTGCCCATCTGGGACACGGCCACCACCACGCCAAGGTCGGCGAGTACTGCCGCCCAACAAACTCCGAAGAGCCCGCCGATCTGCGCAGCCGGATACACAGCTCCCGCAAAGAGCATGAGATGTAGTTTGGAGTACTTTTGAACCAACTCCGGCCGACCACTGGCGAGCAAGGCGTGTCCGTAGAGATTAATGAACGGCCCCATCATCCCAGCAATGGAAAGAATCTTCACCGGCTCGGAGATCACCCGCCACTGTGAGCCAAGCAGCGTGTGCGTGATGTCTAACACAAACAGAGCCAGCACACCGATGATCGGCAAGACCAACGCGTACACGTAAAAGAGCGCCCGCTCCACACTCTCACGTAGTCGTTCTCCCTCCTCGCTCAGTTGCACGTACCTGGGAAACAGTACGCGGCTGACTACATTGGTCACGTTGAGATCAGTCCATTTCGCCCACGCCGACCCCGTCAGGTATACACCCAACGCTGCCGTCCCAAACCAGCGACTCACCATGAGCTCACCGAGTTTTGTCGTCAGTGCCGCCAGAATCGCCGCACTGCTGACGTGCCGGCCATACGCGAAGAGCCTCCTCACAGCATGGTAATCCCACCGCGGAGCCAGTCGCTCTCGGCAGGCAACGGTCCAGAGACAGAAGACCAAACATGCCTGGGAAGCCAGGAGCGCGTACACCAAGCTCCAATACGCATAACCCTGCCAGGCGAGCACCACGGCGCAGATGGAATAACACGCCGCTGACAGGTCTTGCGCGACTGCTAACGGGCCGAATCGGAGTTGGCGCTGCAGCAGAACTCTCGGGTAACAGCACAGGGCCTCGGTCACGAGCAATACCGCGACGATCCGGGTCACTCGCTTCAGGACGGCGTGTGGGACCACGGTGTGAGCGAAGAACCTCACCACGGGATCGCTGGCTGTCACGATGAGGAGAAACAGAACGATCCCGACCATAAGGCGTACCAGAGACGCGCTGAAGAGCATCCGGCGATCACGTGGCGTGCGGAGCTGAACGGCCGCTGTTTCGATGCCGATCCCGACGGAGTTGAGAAGTCCCACTAACAGCAACCCGAGCCCCATCATACCCATATCAACCGGCGAGAGCAGGCGCATGAGCACGATACCACAGACGGCAAGGATGAGTTTCTCAACCGCCTGGGCGCAGAGCATCCCACACACCTGACGATCGATTCGGGCCGGCAGCGGGGAGTGGCTGGCTAATCCGGTACCTTGATGCGTGAACGGGACCATCGCTGATGATGTAATTTCGCGCTATCGCAGATGACAACGAGCTATAATAAGAAATTTACCTGCTGGAATTCTAACATGGCCGGTCAGGTTAGGCAACACCACCCAGGACACTCCAAGGCCGATGCGCCCCTTGAAGATCGGAATCGACGTGACCCCGGCATCCGCAGGAATGGGAGGCGTGCCGCGGTACACCCGTTGCTTGGTTGAGGCGCTTCTGCGGATCGATGTGAGTAACCGCTATATCCTGATTTCCCTTCTGCCAGAAGAGGTGCCGATCCCTCCCTCCTCAGACCCTTCCCTGGCATCGAGGTTGCGCCGCATCTCCTGTCGCCAGGCCCTTCCGCCGAGGTCCTCCGTACTGACCCGGAGAACTCCAGCATCCGTCAAGCAATGGTTCAGACCAATCACTCACGCCTGGGTGCGTTTCTGGTTCCATTACCATATCAAACCTCGCCTGGCTGACCTGGATATTTTTCACTCATCAGAACTCCTCTTATGGGGCCCCAGGGATGGGAAACATGTTGTCACCGTGTGTGACCTCACCACCCTGCTCTTCCCCAAATTCCACACCCACGGCAACATCCAATTACACGCTCGGAAACTCACGTTTGCAAAGACACGAGCGCACACAGTGATTGCCATCTCCCAGCACACGAAGCGCGATCTGATCACGCAGTACGGCATCCCGCCCGAACGCATCCGCGTGATTTACCCAGGGTGCGATCCGACCCGCTACCGGCCTCTGACTCACGCAGAGATCTTGCCGACGCTCTCCCGATATCACCTCTCCCCGGGCTATCTCCTCTACGTGGGAACCATTGAGCCGCGAAAGAACCTTGCACGGCTCATTGAGGCGTGTGAGCGCTTGGCGCACCGGCTCGGCCGCCCCCCGGCCCCCCTGGTGCTTGTGGGAGCTCCGGGATGGAAAACCCAGGAGATCTATCGCCGAATTGAGCGCTCGCCGCTCCGATCCGCGATCGTCCTCACCGGAGCAGTTGACGAGCAGGATTTGCCCCAGCTCTACAACGGGGCCTCGGTGTTCGTGTACCCCTCGCTGTATGAAGGGTTCGGCTTGCCCGTGCTCGAGGCAATGGCCTGCGGGATCCCAGTGGTTACTTCGAACGTCTCCTCGCTTCCAGAGGTGATCGGCGACGCGGGCCTGGCGGTCAATCCTGAAGACCCGGAAGCGCTAGCCGGCGCCCTGCACCAACTGCTTACTAACGAGTCTCTTCGAGATGCGCTCGGGCAGAAGGGTCAGCAGCGCGCCCAGCAGTTTTCCTGGGACCGGACCGCCCGGGAGACGCTTCGGACCTACGAGGAAACCGCGCGCGCATGAAGGTGGCGGTTTTCCATAACCTGCCGTCCGGGGGAGCCAAGCGAGCCCTTCATGGATTCGTCAAGCACTTCGCGCAGGCAGGCTGGGTCGTCGATGTCTTCATCCCCTCCACGGCCGATGAGGGGTTCCTCAGCTTGAAAACCTGGGCGCGCACGGTGCGGGTGTTTCCCGTGCAGCCAACGCTCGGAGGAGCCTTCACCTCCACGATCAGGCATCTCCCGCCGCTCGGATCGTACCGGTATCCACTGGCCGACCTCGAGCGAACGCAGAAGCGGATGGCCGCGGCGATCGATGGCGGCGAGTACGACATCGCGTTGATCGAGCAAGACCGTTATACGATGTCGCCATTCCTCCTCAAATTCCTCGACACCCCGCACATCTATTACTGTCAACAACCGTGCCGCTTCAATGAAGCGATTCTCAGAACATTGAGCCAGTCGTATCGAGGGGTGACGGGCCTGGCACGCCGCCTTGGGTTCTGGTATGCTGGACGAAAGGTTCCTCCAATCGACCGGCAGAATGCGCTTCATGCGAAACACATCCTCGCCAACTCTCATTTCTCCAAAGAGGTTATTTCCCGCGCCTATGGCGTCAACGCGACTGTCTGCTACTTAGGAATCGATACCGAAACCTTTCGTCCGCTAAACTTGCCACGTGAGAACTATGTCCTCTCCGTCGGGCACCTGGGACTGTCAAAAGGCTATGAGTTCCTCGTGAAAGCGCTCGGCCTGCTTGAACCCAGCAGACGACCACGGCTCGTGATCGCTTCAAACGCTGTGTATTGGCCCTGGCAACGTTACCTCCAGCGGCTGGCGAAGGAGCAGGACGTGCGCTTGGATCTTCGGGTCTTGCCTTCTGACGACGAATTAGTCCAACTGCACAATCGGGCCCGATTGTTTGTGTACGCCCCGCATCTTGAGCCGTTCGGCCTCGCGCCGCTCGAGGCCATGGCGTGCGGAACACCGGTCGTCGCGGTGAAAGAAGGCGGGTTCCAAGAGGCGATCGTGGACGGCGAGACCGGCGTGCTGACCGACCGGAATGAAGGCGTGTTCGCGAATGCCATCTCCACCTTGCTGAGAGACGGGGCGCGACGCGCCTGGCTGGGCGAACGTGGTGTGGAAGCCGTCAGGGAATTCTGGACGGCAGAGCATGCAGGCCATCGGCTCCGCGCCCATCTGCGCCACGCGATGACGCAATAAGATGGGCGCCGAAACCAATGGGAATGGCGTAGTGATGCGGCCCCGGGCCGCCGTGATCCTCGTGAACCACGGGGACTACGCGCAACGGTACCTCGCCGAGTGCTACGCGAGCCTCTGCGCCCAAACCTACCCGCAAGAATACTTCGCCGTCTTCATCATCAACAACGAGGCCACGGAAGCCGGAACCCAGCTCGCCGCGCACATTGCGCCGACCGCTCGCTTTTTTGACGACGCCCGCAACCTCGGATGGAGCGGCGGAAACAACCGGGCCCTCAAGGTGGCGCTGGCCGAGGGATTCGAATATCTGGTGCTGCTGAACATGGACACCGTGGTGGATCCGTACTGGCTGGAAACCCTGGTGAAGGCCGCGGATGACTGCCCGGATCTCCACATCCTGCAATCCAAGATCCTGCTGCACGGCACCACCCGCATCAACTCCCTCGGCAACCGGATCCAATTCCTTGGGTATGGCTATTGCGACAACTACGGGCAAGAAAACAGTCCCGTGCCCACCGCCCTGCCGGGGGATTACGTCAGCGGGGCGGCCATGCTGGTGAAACGGCAGGTCTTCGAGCACATCGGGCTCTTTCGGGACGAGTACTTCATGTACCACGACGATTTGGAGTTTTGCTGGCGGGCCCGGCTTGCCGGATACAACGTCGGGGTGGTGGACGCCTCCATCTGCCACCACAAATACACCTTCCCCAAACCGCTCGACATGCTCTTCTACCTGGACCGCAACCGCCTCATGACGATCTTCACGCTTGAAAAGCTGCGCACGCTCGTCTTGATCTTGCCCTGCCTGGTCTTCTCAGAAGCGGTCATGAGCATCTTTTTCCTCGCGAAAGGCTGGGGGCAAGTTCGCGTGC
Source organism: Candidatus Omnitrophota bacterium (assembly GCA_023247215.1). Lineage (GTDB taxonomy): Bacteria > Omnitrophota > Gorgyraeia > Aquiviventales > Aquiviventaceae > JACPRA01. Next base: position 30,943 of record JAHFGX010000003.1, on the reverse strand, counting down.
GGCTGTGGCGGCACTTCCTGGCGCCCGACACCTGGCGGCTGATCAGGGCGCGCCGAAAAGAGATCGGCCATCTGCGCGCCAGGAAAGACAAAGAAATCGTGGGGAAATTCGAGGGAAGGATTTTGTTTTCGGAAATTGACAACCCGGTCTTACGGTACTTGGGTAATCCCCTCCTCTGGCTATATTGGACGGCGATCCGAATGTTTATCGTGTGGTGAGGGCGACGCTCGATGACACCCACGCCAGATACGGAGCCAACCCCTGCGTGATCGGCAGGGCGATAATCTCCGGCACGTCATAGGGATGGGCCGCTTTGATGGCTCGAGACAGCGCTGGAAACCGGCGGGCGGTGGTCTTGATCAGCAGCAGCGCCTCCTCCGCCTGATCCACGTTCCCTTGCCACCGGAACACGGAGCGCACCGCGGGCACGATGTTCACACAGGCGGCCAGGCGCTTGGTCACGACGACCGTCGCTAATCGCTGCGCGACCCGGCCGCGCGGGCAGGTCACGAAGACCACGACTTCGTCCGACGTCATGCGGTGCGAGCTCTACGAGGGCCGGCGAAGCGCCACGCGGAAATCCTGCCCGTGCTGGTTGACCACCACATGTCCCTCGCGCGCCAGCCACCCCAAGCTCATGAGCGCCAGTTCCTTGGGGCGGTCAATCCCCTTCTGCAACTTCGAAAACACCACCTCCCCATGCTCATCCAGGTAGTGCCAAATTTCTCCAGCGACAATGCCGATCTCTGTAATCATCTCTCCTCCCTGGTAACCTAGTCAGTCGGTTGCTGACGCAGCGCGGCTAACCGTTCCTGGGCCAGCTTGGCTTCCGGGACCGGCTCGCGCGCCAGCGCTTGGTAAATTTTCTCAGCCTCAGCCCACTGCTCTTCGCGTTCAAACAACCTGGCCGCTGCCAACTCCCCTCGAACGCTCCAAGGAGCCTCGTCAATGGCGCGATACCGGTGCACCGCGACCGTCATGTCCCCGCCTTCTTCGTAACATGAGGCGACTTGATAGTCAAGCTGGCTGCGCCGCTCCGGTGCGAGGCCTGCGGCCTCCTCATACCATCGAATCGCTTCGCTCAGCCGGGAATCACGATGCGCCAGGTCCGCCAAGAGCAGACGCGCCTCCACGGCCTCTTCGGCCTCCGGGGCGGACGCCAGAAGGCGTTCGCATCTGGCACGCGCATCCTGCGCCGCCCCGGTTTGGGCGGACAGCAGCGCGAGATAATAGTCCGACCGGATAGCTTGCGGCGTCCACGCTTCCTGCTCTTGCACCCAGATGAGCTGGGCGCGAGCTTCCTCCGCCCGGCCCGCGGCCAACTCAGCCAACGCCAACGCCAGCCGTGCGTCAATGGTGAGCTGTTCGGCCGGCGCCAGCGGAGCATTCGGCCCGCGAGCCTCCGGCGGCCAGGAGGCATGCTGGATCACAAACTCAAACAAGACCGCGGCCTCGTCTGCGGCCCCCGCCCGCAACTTCGTGCGGCCCAACCGGTAGGCGGCCAGCAATCCCGGATCGCTTTCCGGAGCGGCCTGTCTGGCTTCTTCATAGTACCGCATGGCCTGCTCCGCATCTCCCGCCACCATCCACGCATCTCCGAGTCCCAATTGCGCCGCTTGGCGCACCTGCGGGGCCGCGCGGCCTTCCACGGCAGCAAATTGGGCCCGGGCCTGCTCGAGCGCCCCCTGAGCGAGATAGGCGGAGCCAAGCTGCAGCCGCAGGCGATCTCGGAGCAGCGGATCAGCCACTGCGCCAACCGCAGCCCGGAGCAGCGCCGAGGCCCGGCTAAACTCCCGTTGCCGCTGCAGCGCTTGGGCGAGTCCCAACCGGGCTTCGACCGCGAACGGATCCGATGGAGGCTGGGCCGTGATGACCGCGTCCAGGGCGCGCATCCCGCGCTCCACGTCGCCGCGTTCCAGCGCGCACCGGCCTTGCATGAGCAGCACCTCCGGCCTTGACGCAGACCCGCCTCTCGCGAGATACCCATGAAGAGCCTCGAGGCTCTCCGCGCAGCGTTGCTGCTGAAATTCGCTCCACCCGCGTCCGAAATACGCCAAGGCCGTCCACTGGGATGCGGGGTCGATGGCGAGCGCCTGCTGGAAAACCCCGGAGGCTTCTTCGAACCGGTTGAGACCGGTCAGCGCCTGCCCTTGATAGACTCGCGCCTGCGCCTGCTGCTCCGGCGAAAGCTCGGACGCCGCGGCTTCCTGGATCAAGCGAAGCGCGTCGTCAAATTGCTGCCGCTGAAGCGCGCAGGCCACCTCCGACAGGCGCGCATCCCGCGCGAGCGCGGAGCCGGAGGCTCGACGGGCCGCCTCGCGGAATTGCCCGGCGGCTTCGTCATAAGCGCGCTGCTGGAACAGCGCAATCCCCCACCCGAAATGGGCGGCCGCGCGCCAGGATGACGCTGGATAGAAGGCGACCAACCGATCATAGGCCGCCTGGGCCCGCCCCCAGCGGGCGGCATGGCGGCTCAGCTCGCCTTCCCAAAACAACACCTCCGGCCAGAGCGCATTGGCTTGCGCAACCGGCAGCCGCGCCAATTGCGCTTTCACCCGATCCAGCTCCCGCAGCGCTTCACTGGTCCGTTCGAGGCGATCCAGGCTCAGAATTTTCCACATCCAGACCCGCGCCCGCTGAGGCGTCAGCGGCTCTTCCTGCGCGAGCCATCCCTGCGCCTGGCGGACCACGCCGGCAAAATCCTCCCGCAAAAATGCGCCCTGCACCGCCTGGTACGCCTCTTCGGAGAAGGCCGGCGCTTGGGCAAACGCCGGAAAACCGACAGGCGCCCAGGCGAGGCACCATGCCAGAAGCCACTCCATCCGTCGGATCGTCGTCATGTCACGTGAGCGAGGATCGCTTTCAAAAATCGTCCAGTGGAGGAGGCCGGCGTCCGCGCCACCGCTTCCGGAGTCCCCTGCGCCACAATGCGCCCGCCCGCATCTCCGCCGTCCGGACCCAAGTCAATCACATGGTCGGCGGTTTTCACCACCTCGAGATTATGCTCGATGACCAGGACGGTGTTGCCGTAGTCCACCAGCCGGTGCAGCACCCCCAACAGCTTTTCGACATCGGCGAAATGCAGCCCGGTCGTCGGCTCATCCAACAGGTAGAGGGTCTTACCGGTCGCCCGGCGGGACAGCTCTTTGGCCAGCTTGATGCGCTGCGCCTCTCCGCCGGACAGCGTGGTGGCAGGCTGGCCCAGCTCCAGGTACCCGAGCCCCACGTCCTGGACCGTCCGGAGGACGGAGGCGATCGCCGGCACGTTGGCAAACAGCTCGAGCGCGTCCTCGACCGTCATGGCCAGGACATCCGCGATGGAGCGTCCTTTATAGAGCACCTGCAGCGTCTGCTCGTTGAACCGGCGCCCTTTGCAGACCTCGCAGCGCACGTACACGTCCGGCAGGAAATGCATCTCGATCCGCTTGATGCCGTCGCCCTCGCACGCTTCGCAGCGCCCCCCTTTGACGTTGAAGCTGAACCGGCCGGGCTCGAATCCCCGCAGCTTGGCCTCCGGCGTGCGGCTGAACAGCTCGCGGATCGGGCCGAACGCCCCGGTATAGGTGGCGGGATTCGAGCGCGGCGTGCGGCCGATGGGCGACTGGTCAATGACGATCACCTTGTCCACAAGCTCCGCGCCAAGCAGGGCCTCGTGCTTGCCGGGCTTCTCCTTGCTGTTGTAGAGACGGCGCGCCAGCGCGCGATACAGGATGTCGTCCACCAGCGTGGATTTCCCGGAGCCGGACACGCCCGTCACGCAGACAAACCCGCCCAGCGGAATGGCGACGTCCACGCCCTTGAGGTTATGCTCGGCCGCCCCTTTGATGAGGAGCGCGCGGCGGCTGTCGAGCTGGCGCCGACGCAGCGGCACCGCAATGGCGCGCGCGCCGGTGAGATACTGGGCCGTGAGGCTGCGCGGTTCTTTCAGCACCTCCTCCAAGGGGCCCGCCGCCACGATCTCTCCGCCGTGCTTCCCCGCCCCGGGGCCGAGATCCACGACGTAATCCGCCCGCCGCATGGTGGCTTCGTCATGCTCCACCACGACGAGCGTATTGCCGAGGTCCCGCAGCCGCTCCAGCGTGTCGAGCAGCTTCCCATTGTCCCTTGGATGCAACCCGATTGAAGGTTCGTCCAAAATATAGAGCACGCCCACCAGCCCGGAGCCCACCTGCGTGGCCAGGCGGATGCGCTGCGCCTCGCCTCCCGAGAGCGTGGCGGAGGCCCGGTCCAGCGTGAGGTATCCCAATCCCACGTCGAGGAGGAACTGCAGGCGCAGGCCGATCTCCTTGACGATCGGCTCGGCCACCACCTGCTGCCGCGCGGTGAGGGTCAGCGACCGCACCCAGGCGTGGGCCTCAATCACCGACCAGGTGGTCACGTCATAGATGGAGCGGGATTGGACCAGCACGGCCAGGCTTTCCGGTTTGAGGCGAGCACCACGGCAATCCGGACACGGCAGCACGCTCATGTACTTCGCAATCTCTTCTTTCACGTAATCCGACTCGGTCTGCCGGAAGCGGCGCTCCAGGTTCGGCAGGACCCCCTCAAACGGCCCGCCCCAAATCTCATCCGGCGAGCCCCACAGGAGGGTGTTCTGGAACTTGCGGCCCAAGCGGCGGAACGGCTCATCGAGATTGACCCTATAATAGTCCGCCACCTCGCGCAGCAGCCGGGCGTAGTACATCGTCATGTGCCGGCCGCCGCGACGCCAGGGTTCCACCGCGCCCTCCCGCAGCGACCTGGAGGGATCCGGCACGACCAGCTCCGCGTCTATTTCCAATTTGGTGCCAAGGCCGTCGCACGTGGGGCACGCGCCGTAGGGCGAGTTGAAGGAGAAGATGCGCGGAGAAATCTCTTGGAAGCTGAACCCGCACCGGGCGCAGGCATACCGCTCGCTGAACACCGCATCTTCGGCGGCGCGGCCTTTGCCGTTGGCCGAGCTGGCAATCAGCAGCCCCTTGCCGACTTTCAGGGCGGTTTCCACCGACTCCGTCAGCCGCGATTTGGCTGAGGGCTCAATCGGCAGGCGGTCCACCACGACCTCGATGGTGTGGGCGCGCTTTTTGTCCAACCGAATCGCCTCATCCAGGTCCACAATCATCCCGTCCACCCGCGCCCGCACGAATCCCTGGCGCTTGATGTCGCGGAACACCTCCAGGGCTTCCCCTTTACGGCCCCGCACCAGCGGCGCGAGCAGGACGATATCGGTCCCCTCCGGCCGGCGCAACAGGTTGGCCACGATCTCCTGGGCGCTTTGCTGGCTGATCGGCACCCGGCAGCGGGGGCAATGCGGCTCGCCGGCCCGGGCGAACAACACCCGCAGGTAGTCGTAGATCTCCGTCTGGGTGGCGACCGTGGAGCGGGGATTGCCGCCGGTGGTGCGCTGCTCGATGGCGATGGCCGGCGAGAGGCCGTCAATCGCATCCACCTCCGGCTTGTCAAGCCGCTCCAAGAACTGCCGGGCATAGGCGGAGAGGCTCTCGACGTACCGGCGTTGCCCTTCGGCATAGAGGGTATCGAATGCCAGCGACGATTTGCCGGAGCCGGAGAGGCCGGTCATGACGATCAACCGGTTGCGGGGCAGGGTCAGGTTGACGTTCTTGAGATTGTGCGCTCGCGCGCCTCGAATCACAATCGCATCGTGGGACATCGTCAAATTATACCAAAAACGCTTACGCCTCACTCGTCGGCGAGGAGGCCGATAGAGCCGCGCCTCGACCTCGCCGGATCACTTCAAAGGTGCTGCGTTCCGCGAGGAGGTCAGCGGAGCCGCGCCTCTGATTTTCGAGCGGCCATGGTGTCCCGCCGTAGGCGGGACGAGCGAGAAAATCAGTGGAGCGCAGGCGCCCACGGTGGGGGCGCCCAGCGGCGAGGCGAGCTGAACCTCCGAGCATAAGAAACACACAGCCCCCGCCGGCCGCCGGTGGGCGACCAACGAGGGCTGTGGAGGTGACTTACGTTATCGTCGTCGACTGCCGCGACGCTTCTGTCCGCCGCGAGCCATCTTGGCCCGGGAGATGTCGCCCTGCTTGTCGACAAAGTAGAGGTACCCTCGAGCCTTCTTCACCCCAACCTTTGCCACTTTCTCAGCCACGTGTAGTCACCCCCTTCCTATCGCTGGTGTTCTCCGCTCCACGCTTACGTGCCGACCTGAACCGATCCAAACATCTGCCGGAGGACGACCTGGGCCGACCGGATGGCGACCTCGCTGGTTTTCGGATTCGTCGAGGATGGGCGGCTCTCAATCCGGCAGGACACCCGGCCGACCTCGCCGTCCACTTCGACCTCGTGCACGTTGCAGCGCAGCGAGGGATCCGCCACCACCCGCACCCGGATGGCCGGCCGGCGCGACCGGGCCGGCGCCTGCAACAGGCAGGCCAAGGCGAGGGTGGCTGCGACGTTGGTGTTCTGGGGAAATGCCCTGACGGCTTCGCGAGGCGACCCTTCAAAGAGGAGCCGGGGACGGCGCAGGCGGCGCAGATCCATCCGGCGGCGCTGCACGAACGGGGCGGACATCAATCCGGCAGGCGGTTTGCGCGTGGTCAAGCTCACGCGCCGAAGCGCGCCGGTCGCCACAGCCTTGACGCCGTCCAGCCCGCTCACCCCGCCGCTGGGCACGTAGAGGCGGCCGCGGGAGCGGCGCGCAATCCGCTGCCATCCCAGGTCCGCCAGTAAGCCGCCGCTGCTCATGATCAGGACGTGGCGATGCGCCTGAAGGGCCAACTGGGCCACGCGCGAAGCCGCTGAGGCGGCAGCCGCTTCGATGACCAGGTCGCTGCGCCGGACCAATTGAGGCAAGGAGAGGATGGAAGGATGAGACGCCAACCGGTGCTGAAGCGCGCTGGCTTGGGCTGGGAGGTGATCATGCAAGGCCACGATGGTGGCACGGCGAGAATAGTCACGCTCGATCGTTTGCGCCAGGACTGTTCCAATCGTCCCGCACCCGACAAGCCCCACGCGGGTCATGCCCAACAATTATTCAATCTGATGCGCCAGTTCGGTGGTCGCGATCCGGACGACGCGGTTGTCCTGATCGAGGAACACGAACTTCGGGGCCAATTGAGCCAGCTCCTCTTCGGTCACGTGGGCGTATGACAGCACGATGAGCTTGTCTTCCACGACGGCCAGGCGGGCGGCCGCCCCGTTGAGGCAGACGGTGCCGGACCCCGGCGCGCCCTCAATGCAGTAGGTCTCGAACCGGGCGCCGTTGTTCACATTGACCACGTGCACCTGTTCGTAAGGGACCAGGTCGGCCGCCTGCATCAGCAGCGGATCCAGCGTCAGGCTGCCCGTGTACTGGAGGTTGGCCTCCGTCACGTGCGCGCCATGCAGTTTGGATTTACAGACTGTGCGAAGCATCGTCGGTGTCTCGTCGAGGGCATTATGGCACAGCGACGAGAATGTTGTCAATGAGTCGCGTGCGTCCCAGGCGGACGGCGGCGAGAATCGCCACGCGCCCCCGCAGGCGGGTGAGCGGCTGGAGGGTGGACGCGTCCACCACATCGAGGCGGTCCAGGCGCGCATGGGGAGCCTCGGCGATCGCGCGGGCGAAGCGGGCGCGCACGGTTGAGGCGCGCCGCGTGCCCCGATGGATCTCCGCCGCCGCGGCCCGAAGCGCACGCGCCAGGACCGGAGCTTCCCATCGCTGTTCCGCCGTGAGGTACACATTGCGCGAGCTCATGGCCAGCCCGTCGCGCTCCCGGACCGTCGGCAGCACCTTGACGCGCAGCGGAAGATTGAGGTCCTCCACCAGGCGTTGGATGAGGCGCGCCTGCTGATAATCTTTCTGGCCGACATACGCCGTGGTGGGCTGGACGAGATGGAACAGCTTCGTCACGACGGTGGCGACCCCGCGAAAATGGCCGGGACGCGCAGCGCCCTCAAGCTGCTCGCTCAACCCTGTCACGTCCACGATCGTGCGGCGGCCCGCAGGATACATCGCCGCGGCCGTCGGCGCAAAGATCACATCGCAGCCGGCCCGCTTCGCCAGCGCCGAGTCGCGCCGAAACGGCCTCGGATACCGGCGATAATCCTCGCGCGGCCCGAACTGCAGCGGGTTGACGAAGATGCTGACGATCACCACGTCGTGCGCGCGGCGCGCGGCGCGGATCAGGCTCAGGTGCCCCTCATGCAGCGCGCCCATCGTCGGGACAAACCCGATGGTCTTCCCTGCCCGCCGCGCAGACTGCGCGGCCTTCACCATCCGCCCGAGCGAGCGAATTATCTGCATTCCTGCTCCTGAATATGGCTGGCCTTCAACAACTCGTCAATGGATTGACCCAGGAGCGGATGCCGAAGCCCCGGCGCCAACTGCGCCAGCGGCTCCAAGACGAATCGCCGCTCGTGCATGCGCGGGTGCGGAATGGTCAGGGCGGGCGTGGTCATCACGCGATCCTCATACACCAAGATATCCAGGTCAATGGGCCGCGGCCCCCACCGAACCTCCGAAGACGAGCGTCCAAGCGCCTGCTCCAACGCCCTCAGCGCCGCCAACAAGGGCTCCGGCTCCAGGCTGGTTTCTATTTCCACCGCGGTATTCAGATAATCCGGCTGGGGCGGGCCGCCCACTGGGGCTGTTTCATAGAGGGGCGCCGCCTGGACAACACGGATGCCCGGGGTGGCGCTCAAGCGCTGCACGGCCTGGGAAATATATGAAGCACGGTCGCCTTCGTTGGATCCGAGGCCGAGAAATACGCGTGCCATGCGCTGGGTGCTGGCGGGGATGCCGCCGAACGAGGAATTACAAGACCTTGGCGATGCGCGCCACGGCTTCCCGAAGCCGCTCGACTGGCACCGTCAGGGAGAACCGCACGAACCCTTCGCCGCTGGGCCCGAACCCGCTGCCCGGCGTGATGACCACATGGGCTTGCTCCAGGACCCGGCGGGCAAAATCCATGGACGATACCCCGCCGGGCACCGGCGCCCAGAGGTAAAAGGTCGCGCTCGGCTTCGGAATCGCCCATCCGGCTTGGGCCAAGCCGTCCACAACGGCATCCCGGCGCTGCTGATAGACGGCGCACACTTCGCGCAGGGGCTGTTCATCCATCTCCAGCGCCGCGATCGCCGCATACTGGACCGGCTGGAAGATGCCGGAATCGAGGTTCGTCTTCAATTGGTTGAGCGCGGCAATCGCCGTGGCGTTGCCGCAGGCCCAGCCGACCCGCCAGCCGGTCATTTGAAACGTCTTCGAGATGCTATGAAACTCAATGCCGACCTCTTTGGCGCCCGGCACTTGCAGGAAGCTCGCGGGACGGTAGCCGTCGAAGGCCAGCTCCGAGTACGCGGCATCGTGCGCGATCAAGATCTCGTACGACCGGGCCAGCTCGACCGCTTCCTGAAAGAAGGCGTCGGAAGCCACGGCCGCCGTCGGGTTGTTGGGATAATTCAGGAACATCAGCTTGGACCGGTGCGCGGCGCGCTGATTGATGTCGCCCAAGTCCGGAAGGAAGTCCATCTCAGCGCGCAGGGGCATACTAATCACTTCTGCTTCCGCCAGAATGGCGCCGCTGCGATAGGGCGGATAGCACGGGTCCGGCACCAGCACCGCTTCGCCTGGATTCACCACGGCCCACGGCAGGTGCGCAATCCCCTCCTTTGATCCCAGCAGCGGCAGGATTTCCGTGGCCGGGTCCAAGGACACGCGAAACCGCTTGAGATACCACGCGGCAATGGCCTGGCGCAACACGCCCAGCCCTTCCGTAAAGCTGTAGCGGTGGTTCGCCGGGTCCTGAGCCGCCTGGGCGAGCCGCTCAATCACCGGACGAGGAGTCGGGAGATCCGGATCGCCCACGCCCAAATCAATCACGTCGTGGCCGGCGGCCTGGAGCTTCCGTCGGGCGCGGTCCAGCTCGACGAAGAGATAGGGTGGCAGTGCCTGCAAGCGCTTGGCTTTTTGCACGGTCAACCCCACCTCGACCATCAGACTACTTCACTCCGTTGAGCAGCACGTGGCTCATGTCGTACAACCCCGGCGGCTGTCCCACGACCCAGCGAGCCGCCCGCAACGCGCCGCCTGCGAACACGTCCCGGCTGTGGGCGCGGTGGGTCAGCTCCAGCCGCTCCGCCGGGCCGGCCAGCACCACCGTATGGTCGCCCACGATGTCGCCCGCGCGGATCGCGTGCGCCGGGATGGAGGCCGCCGGCACCTGGCGCGCCTGCGCAATCACCTCGACTAATCGCTTGGCCGTGCCGCTGGGCGCATCTTTCTTGGCGCGGTGATGCGCCTCGACAACCTCGACATCGTATGCCGGCCCCAGCCGCTGCGCGGCCAGTTTCGCCAGCTCGAAGAGCACATTCACGCCGATGCTCATATTCGGGCTCCAGACGATCGGCACGCGGGCGGCGGCCTGGCGGATGGCCTGCGCTTGGGCGTCGGTCAACCCCGTGGTCCCGATGACCACGGCTTTCTTGAGCGCGCTGGCGGCCTGCACGTTCGCCACGGTGGCGGCCGGCTCGGTGAACTCAATCAGCACGTCCGCGGATTTCAGCGCCGCGTCCAGATCGTCCGTGATGCGCACGCCCAGCGCCGGCTGCCCCAGCAGCGCGCCAAGATCTTGCCCGACGGCGCGGTGGCCGCGGGCTTCCACGGCTCCCGCCACCGCCGTGGCGTGATCCGCCAGCGCCAATTGGGCGATGCGCGCGCCCATGCGGCCGCCGCATCCTGTGATCACCAGCTTAACCGGCATGGGCTTTCACCTTTGAGCGGCGCCCGGGAACACGACGTGACCCTGCTGCGTTCAGCAACCCATAGGCCCGCAGGGCCGCAGTCAGCTTGTCCAGGTTCCCGCTCTCCATCTCGCAGAGGGGCAAGCGCAGCGACGGTTCGATCAGGCCGAGGAGGCCCATCGCCGTTTTGACCGGAATCGGGTTGGTCTCCACGAACAGCGCTTTGACCAGCGGCAACAAGCGCTCATGCCGGGCTTGGGCGTCCTGCAGCTTCCCTTGCTCGAACGCGCGGACCATGCCAGCCACATCCGCCGGCACGAGATTGGCCACGACCGAGATCACCCCGACACCGCCGATCGCCAGCACCGGCAAGGTCAAGCCGTCGTCGCCGGAGATCAGCGCGAGGCGATGTCCCGTCACCTGCAGGATCCGGCTCATCTGCTCCAAATTGCCGCTCGATTCTTTGACCGCTACGATTGACGGCACGTCCGCCGCCAACCGCGCGAGCGTGTCCGGCTCAATATTGACGCCGGTGCGCGAGGCGATGTTGTAGAGCACGAGCGGGATCTCCACCGCCTCCGCCACCGCTTTGAAGTGGAGATACAGTCCCCGCTGGGTCGGCTTGTTGTAATACGGGGAGATGAGCAGCGCGGCATCGGCGCCGGCCTGCTTGGCATGCCGCGTCAGCCGGATGGCTTCCTGCGTATTGTTGGACCCGGTGCCGGCGATGACCGGAATCCGGCCGCGCACGGCCTGGATGACCAGCTCGATGACCCGGTCGTGCTCTTCATGGGAGAGCGTGGCGGATTCCCCGGTCGTGCCGCAGGGCACGATGGCCTGCGTGCCGTTCTCAATTTGGAATTCCACCAGGCGCTTCAAGGCAGGCTCATCCAGGCGTCCGCCCCGGAAGGGCGTAACCAACGCCACCATCGAGCCTCTCAGCCGCTGTGTCATCGACCACCTTTTATTGGCCAAGGCACAACACCCTGGCAAATCCACCGCACCGCGCCCTCCAGCACCACGTCGCCAACCTGCCACCGTCCAGCTGAGCGCCGCACCGCAAACGAAATTGCCAGCGTGTCCCCGCCTTGCGTCTCCACTTCAACCCGCCGTCGGCCTGATGCGCCGTTCGTTTCATTCGCAACCGCATAGAGAATGGCCGAGGCCGTGGCGCCCGTTCCGCAGGCCAGCGTCTCGCCTTCAACACCGCGTTCGTAGGTCCGGATCTTGACGCGATCCGGGTGCCGGGCATCGGCCTCCACAAAATTCACGTTGGCGCCGGCCGGCTGAAAGGCCGGGTGGAAGCGCAGCTGCCGCCCGAGCGAATCCACATCCATGCGGCCCAGGGAGGCCACCGGCACGACGGCATGCGGCACGCCGGTGTTGATGGAGTGGACATGCAGCCGCCGGCCGCGGAGCTGCACCGGCACGCCCAGGCGCAGGTCGCGCGGCGCCGGCATCGTGATCGCCACGTGGTCGCCGCGCACGTCGGCGCGCAACACGCCCGCGCATGTGTCCACCACCGCGTGCCCGCGCGTGCCGCGCGGTGACGCGCTGATCAAGTACCGGGCGACGCACCGGGCGCCGTTGCCGCACATCTCGGCCTCAGAGCCGTCGGCGTTGAAGATCCGCATCCGGCCGTCTGCGCGGCGCGACGGCTCGATCACCAGCAGCCCGTCCGCCCCGACCCCGAGCCGGCGGTCGCACCACTGCCGCGCCGCCGCCGCCCACTGCGCCCCGAGCCGGCGGCGCAGGCGCGCCTCAGGCCTGACGATCAGGAAATCATTGCCGGTGCCGGCCATCTTCGTAAACGGGATCAGGTGTTGGGGCATGTCTTTAACTCTTCACCAGCGCCGACGGAATGACGTCCTGCCGCAGCAAATCTTCCGGCGTCTCGCGCCGGCGGATGATGAACCACCGGCGGTTCTTCACCAGCACCTCGGCCGCACGCGGGCGGCCGTTGTAGTTCGAGGCCATCACGAACCCATAGGCCCCGGCGCCGAAGATCGCGAGCCGGCGGCCCGGTTTGAGCACCGGCAGCCGGCGCTCGCGCGCCAGCACATCCGCGCTTTCGCAGATCGGACCCACCACGTCATACAGGCGCGTCGCGGTCTGGCCGTTCCGCTTCGTCGGCGCGACTTCATGATACGCGCCATACAGCGCCGGCCGGATGAGGTCATTCATGCCGGCATCCACGACGGCGAAGTCCCGCGTGCGCATCGGCTTCACGTAGAGCACCTGCGTCACCAGGATGCCGGCGTTGCCGACGATGAACCGGCCCGGCTCCAGGATCAGGCGCACCTTGAGCCGCTGAATCACCGGGATGACCGCGTTCGCAAAGGCCTCCGCGGTCTGCGGCCGCTCGTCTTTGTAGACGATCCCCAACCCGCCGCCCAGGTTCAAATAGTCCACGTCCACCCCGGCCCGCCGGACGCGCCGGATCAGCGCCCCCACGCGCCGGATCGCTTTCAGGAACGGAGCGGACTTGGTGATCTGCGATCCGATATGGAGATGGAACCCCAACAGCGTGATGGCCGGCACCTCGCGCCACCGCCGCAGGATAAACGCCTCCGCGGCCTCCAGGCTGACGCCGAACTTGCTCTCGGCCGTGCCCGTCGTGATGTAGCGGTGGGTGTGGGCGTCCACGTTTGGATTGATCCGCAGGGCCACGGGCGCCGCGCAGCCCAACCGGCGCGCTTCCGCATTAATCGCCAGGAGCTCAGGGATCGACTCCACGTTGAAGCAGAAGATCTTCCGCCGCAGCGCTTCGCGGATCTCCTCCGAACTCTTGCCCACGCTGGCGAAGACGATGCGGCCCGGCGGACAACCAGCGCGAAGCGCCCGGAACAGCTCCCCGCCGGAGACGATGTCCAGCCCGGCGCCTTCCTGGACCAGGAGTGTTAAGATCGCCAGGTTGCCGTTGGCCTTCACGGAGAAACAGATCCGCGGCTGCAGCGCCCGGAACGCGCGCCGGAGCTTGTGGAAATGGTCCAGCAGCGTGTGGTGGCTGTAGATGTAGACCGGCGTGCCGACGGCCGAGGCAATACGGTCGACCGGCACCTGCTCGCAATAGAGTTGTCCGCGTCTCACATGAAAATCATGCATGGCTGATACTCACCTCGCCGGGCGCAAACGCCGGCGCCATTGCGCGATCGCCTGCCGGACCTGCCGCGGGCCGGTCCCGCCCTCGCTGACCTTACGCGCCACGGACTGGCGCGGGTCCAATCGCCGAAGCGCCCGCGCATCCAGGCCCCGCACGAACAGCGGCAGCGATGCCGCCGCCACGTCGCGCACCCGCCGGCCGCGGACCGCCGCTTCGCGCACCACCCGGCCGACCGCTTCATGGGCGGTCCGGAATGCCACGCCGTGCCGGACCAGCTCTTCAGCAATGTCCGTGGCGCACAGCTCATCCGATTCCAGCAGCCGGCCGATCCGGCTCCGCCGGATGCGCAGGTGCTGCACAAATGGGATCAGCACGCCGACGGCCGACGAGGAGGCGTCCACCGCCTGGAAGACGACGGCCTTGTCCCACTGCAAATCCCGATTATACGCCAGCGGCAGCCCTTTGAGCATGGTGAGCAGCGCGGTGCAGCCGCCCAGGATGATGCCGGCCTGCCCGCGGATCAGCTCCAGCACGTCCGGGTTTTTCTTCTGCGGCATCAGGCTGGAGCCGGTGGCAAACGCGTCGTCCAGCTCCAGGATGCCGAACTCCTCCGTCGCCCAGAGAATGAGATCCTCGGCGAATCGGGACAGATGCACCCCCAGCAGCGCCAGCGCCGACACCAGCTCCACGGCGAAATCCCGGTCCGACACGGCATCCAGGCTGTTCCCCGCAACCCCGCTCATGCCCAAGGCCCGCGCGACGGCGCGGCGGTTGATCGGCAGCGAGGTCCCCGCCAGCGCCCCGGCGCCCAACGGCGAAATGTTGATCCGTCCTTTAGCATCGGCGAGCCGCCCGCGGTCGCGCTGCAGCATCTCGACGTAGGCCAACAGGTGGTGCGCCAGCAGCACGGGCTGCGCGCGCTGCAAATGGGTATAGCCGGGGATCACGACGTCCTGATGCGCTGCGGCCGCGTCCACCAGCGCGCGCTGCAAGGCGGCGATTTGCCCGTCCAGCTGCTCCGCCACATCCCGGCAATAGAGGCGCAGGTCCAGCGCCACCTGATCGTTGCGGCTGCGGGCGGTATGGAGCTTGTTGGCCACCGGGCCGATCATCGCCTTCAACATCGTCTCGATTTGCGTGTGAATGTCTTCGGCACGCGGGTCGGGCTTGAACGCGCCCCGCTCAATCGCGCGCAGCAGCTTGGTCAACCCTCCCACGAGCCGGGCCGCTTCCGCGCGCGACAAGAGGCCGCAGGCGCCCAGCATCCGGGCGTGCGCGATGGAGCCCCGCACGTCGTAGCGCGCCAGGCGCGCGTCCACCCCAATGCTCGAGGTGAAGCGCTCGACGCGGGGATCCGTGGGCTTGCGGAACCGTCCACCCCACAATTTATTTTGAGAGGTTCGCGCTTTCATACGGCAACCCAAACAGTTTGATGAATCCTTCCGCCGCCCCATGGTCGAACTGGTCCTTTGCCGAGTAGGTGGCCAGCCGCTCGCGATACAAGCTGTGCGGCGAGCGCCGCCCGATCACCTGGCAGGACCCCTTGAAGAGCTTCAACCGCACCGCTCCGGTGACGCGCTGCTGGGTGAAGCCGATGCACGCATCCAGCGCCGCGCGCAGCGGCGTGAACCACAGGCCGTTATAGACGAGCTCGGCGTATTTCGGCCCCAGCGATTGCTTGAAATGCAGCAACTCGCGGTCAAACACCAGCCGCTCCAATTCCCCGTGCGCTTCCCACAAGATCTGGGCCGCCGGCGCTTCATACACTTCCCGGGACTTGATGCCCACCACGCGGCTCTCGATCAGCTCCGTGCGCCCGACGCCGTGCCGTGCCCCGATCCGGTTGAGCGCGTCAATCAACGGCACCAGGGCCAGCCGCGTTCCGTTCAACCGGATCGGCACGCCCCCCCGAAACTCCACAGTGACCACCTCGGCGCGAGACGGCGCGCGCTCCGGCGAGCTGACAAATTGAAAGCTGTCCAGCGGCGGCTCGCGCCACGGGTCCTCGAGGACCCCGGCTTCGACGCTCACCCCCCACAAGTTCCGGTCAATGCTGTAGGGGCTCTTCCGCGTCACGTCAATGGGAATGCGATGGCGCGCACAGTACGCGATCTCTTCTTCGCGGGAGCGGAACTCCCACACCCGCAACGGTGCCAGCACCTGCAAGCGCGGGTCCAGCGCCCGCACCGACACTTCAAACCGGACCTGATCATTGCCCTTGCCGGTGCAGCCGTGCGCCACTGCGTCCGCGTTCGCCGCGCGCGCCGCCTCCACTAAATGCTTCGCGATCAGCGGACGGGAGAGCGCCGTCGCCAAGAGGTACTTGCCTTCATAGACGGCGTGTGCCTGGAGCGCCGGCAGCACGTAATCTTGGGCGAATTCCTTCCGCAAATCTTTGACGATCACCTGCGACGCGCCGGCGATCTTGGCCCGCGAGAGCACCCGCTGCGACGGCTCGCCTTGGCCGACGTCGGCCATGAACGCGACGACCCGGTAGCCGCGATCCGCCAGCCACCGCACGCAGACGGAGGTGTCCAGCCCCCCGGAATACGCCAAGACCACGGTCTTCATCGTTTCTCTCCCAACACCATCATGAGCAACGCCTTCTGCGCGTGCAAGCGGTTTTCCGCTTGGTCGAACACGACGGAGCGCGGCCCTTCGACCACGTCCGCGGTGATCTCTTCGCCGCGATGCGCCGGCAGGCAGTGTAAGACAATCGCGGTACGGGCCGCCAGCTTCAGCAGGCCGGCGTTGATTTGAAACGACCGAAACGCTTTGAGCCGCACGGCCCGCTCGTGCTCCTGCCCCATGCTCGCCCACACGTCGGTGTAGAGCACCTGGGCGCCTCGAACCGCATCGCGCGAATCATCGTACCATATGAGGGTCGCGCCGTGGCGCTTGGCGCGCACGAGGCCGTCCGCCCAGAGCGCGCGGTCCGGCCGATAGCGCGCCGGGGTCGCCACGCGCAGGTGCACCCCCAGCATCCCGCACGCCTCCATCAACGAATGGAGCACGTTGTTGCCATCGCCCACGTATCCCACGGTGAGCCCGCGCAGCCGGCCGAAGCGCTCGTGGATCGTCAGCAGGTCCGCCACCGCCTGGCAGGGATGGTGCAGCGCGGAGAGGCCGTTGATCACCGGCACCGAGGCCCAGCGCGCGAAGGCTTCCGCGTCTTCATGCCCGAAGGTACGCACGATGATGCCGTCCACGTACCGCGAGAGGGTGCGCGCCACGTCCTGCACCGGCTCCCGGTGGTTCAATTGGATGTCCTCAGGGCCGAGGTAGATGGCCGTCCCGCCCATCTGGACCGCCGCCACTTCAAACGACACGCGGGTGCGCACGGAGGGCTTTTGAAACACCAGGGCCAGCGCCCGGCCCGCCAACACGCCCTGACCGAGGCGAGGAGACCGCTTGCAGCGCGCGGCCAACCGCAGCGCGGCCGTCAGCTCCTCCGCCGAAAGGTCCGTGACTCGTAAAATGTCATGCATGAGATGCCGACTCCAGCAGCACGCGCTCCAAGACGTCCAATCCCCGATCCAACTGCGCCCGCGTGATAGTCAGCGCCGGCAGGATCCGCAGCACCCGCTCCTGCGTGCAGTTGATCAACACCCGCTGGGCGCGGCACGCCTCGACGAGTGGCCCCCCGTTCACGCGCAGCTCAATCCCGATCATCAGCCCCATCCCTCGCACCTCGGCGATGATCGGGCAACGGGCCTGCAGCGCCGCCAACCGCTCGCGCGCCACCCGTCCGAATTGGGTCGCCCGGTCCAGCAATTTTTGCCGCTCGATCACCTCGCACGCCGCCAACGCCGACACCGCCACCAGCGGGTTGCCGCCGAAGGTGGAGGCGTGCGTGCCCGGCGTCAGCACACCGGCGATGGCGCGCTTGGCGATCATCGCGCCGATGGGCACCCCGCCGCCCAGCGTTTTGGCCAGCAGCAGCACGTCCGGCTCGATGCCGGTCTGTTGGAACGCAAACCACGTCCCGGTCCGGCCCATGCCGGTTTGGATCTCATCGTACATCACCAGCAGGCGATGCTGCTCCGCCACCTGCCGGACGCCGCGTAAAAACTCCGGCGCGGCCACGCGCACGCCGCCCTCGCCCTGGATCGGCTCCAGCAGGATGGCGCAGGTCTGCGGCGTCACGGCGCGCTTCACCGCGTCGAGATCGCCGAAGGGCACGCAGACGAATCCCGGCAGCAGCGGGCCGAATCCCTCCTGGTACTTCGGCTGGCCGGTCGCGCTGAGCGCGCCCATCGTGCGGCCGTGGAAGGAGCGCTCCATGACGATGATTTCATGCGTGGGCGGCGTCTGAGCCTGCCCCCATCGCCGCGCCAGCTTGATGGCGGCTTCCACCACCTCCGCGCCGCTGTTGGCGAAGAACGCTTTCCCGTCGAACGCCAGGCTCACCAGTTTCTTCGCCAGCTTGGCCTGCGCCGGGTGATAGTAATTGTTCGGCACGTGGACCAGGCGGCCGGACTGCCCCCGCAGCGCTTTCATGATCCACGGATGGCAATGCCCCAGCCCGCTCACACCCCAGCCCGGGAACAGGTCCAGGTACTCGCGCCCTTCGAGATCCCACACGCGGCTGCCCTTGCCTTTGGTGAGGACCAGCGGCGTCCGGACGTACGTGTTCATCACGTACCGGTCATAGTGGGCGATCACGTCCCGCGTGGTGCCGGCCATCAGCGGATAATCTCCGTGCCGATCCCTTGCTTGGTGAAAATTTCCAGCAGCATCGCGTGCGGGATCGCCGCGTCAATAATGTGCGCTTTCTTCACGCCATGCTGCAGCGCCTCAACACATGCCGCCACTTTCGGAATCATCCCGCTCTGCACCACGCCGGACTTCACCAGCCGCGCGGTCTCCTTCACCGAGACGGTGGACAACAGCGACTCCACGTGGCCGGGCTTGCGCAAGATGCCCCGGACGTTGGTCAGCAAGACCAGCTTCTCGGCGCGCAGCTCGGCGGCCACATGGCTGGCGACGGTGTCGGCGTTGATGTTGTACCGCTGCCGGCCGGCCGAGCCGATCGGCGACACCACCGGAACGACGTGCCGCCCCAGGATGGCCCGGAGGCGCGCCGCGCGGACACGGCGGACCAAGCCGACGAACCCCAGCTCCTTCGCGCGCGGGTGCGGGCTGGCGACGACCACCCGGTCGTGCGCCACCACACCCTGGGCCTGCCCGCCCAGCAAGCGAACCTGCCGCACGAGGCGATGGTTCACTTCGGTCAGCGCGTCATCCACCAATTGCACCGTGGCGCGGTCCGTGACGCGCATGCCGTCAATGAAGGTCGTCTCATGGCCGCGCGCCGCCAGCTTGCGCGTAATCGCCGGCCCGCCGCCATGCACCAGGATCGGCCGCAGCCCGACGACGCTCAAGAACACCAGGTCCTGCAGAATGCCCCGCATGGCGGTGGGATTGTCAATGGCGCTGCCGCCGTATTTGGCCACGATCACCTTGCCCCGGAATGCCTGCAAGTACGGCAGCGCCTCAATCAAGATGTCGGCTTTGCGGATCACGTCTTGCATCAGATACCCGTCACGTCGGATAAAACGCGTTGATCCGCACGTACGCCTCGGTCAAATCGCAGGTGGTCATGTGCGCCGTCCCTCGGCCTGCGCCCAAATCCAAGCGGATCGTGACATCACGCGAGCCGAACATCTGCTTGGCCAGCTCTTTTCCAATGCGACGGGCCACTCCGCGCGCCACCGCCGTGTGGCCGCCGATCTGGATGGCCAGGCGCTTTGGGTCGAACCGCGCGCCGGATGCGCCGGCCGCGGAGGCGATCCGGCCCACATTCGGGTCGCCGCTGGCCAGCATGGTCTGCACCAGGCTGGAGGTCGCCACCGCCCGCGCGCAGGCCAGCGCCTCGCGATCGGTGCGCGCTCCGGCCACCTGGATGGCGGCCACCCGTGTGGCGCCTTCCCCGTCCTGCACGATCAAATACGCCAGCCGATGGGTGACCGCCTGCAGCATCCGCGCGAACTGCCGGGCGGTTGGCGCGCCCGGCCGCACGGACACCCCGGAGCGTCCGTTGGCCAACAGGAACACGCAGTCGTTGGTGCTCATGTCGCCGTCGACGCTGATGCGGTTGAAGGATTGCTCCACCGCCTCGCGCAGCAGCCGACGCGCGAATGCCGCTTCAATCTTCACATCGGTGGTTAGGACGCACAACATCGTCGCCATCGAGGGCGCGATCATGCCGGCTCCTTTGGCCATGCCGCCGAGCCGGCACAGCTTCCCGCCGAGGCGGGCTTCCACGGCGGCCTCTTTAATGCGCTGGTCCGTCGTCAGGATCGCGCGGGCGGCGTTCGCATGGCCGGATCGCGACGCTGCCCGAACCAAGTTGGGGATCGCCCGCAACAGCTTGGGGGCCGGCAGCCGCCGGCCGATGATGCCGGTGGACGCCACGAGGATCCGCTCCGACGGCAGCCCCAATAGCCGCGCCACCGCGCCGCTGAGCTGCACGGCATCCTGGTAGCCGGCCGCGCCGGTCATGCAGTTGGCGCAGCCGCTGTTCAAGAGCACGGCATCCGCCCGGCCGCTGCGCAGCCGGCCTTGACTGATCACGATCGGCGGCGCCTTGACCCGGTTGGTCGTCAGCGTGCCCACAGCCACCGACGGCGACTCAGACCGCACCAGCGCCAGGTCGGGCTTCAACCCCCGCTTGATGCCGCCATGAATCCCGGCGGCCACAAATCCCAGCGCCGCCGTCACCCCGCCGTTCATCCATGGCATCAGACGAGCCCTGCGGTTTCCGGATAGCCCAGCATGAGGTTCAAGTTTTGCACGGCCTGGCCCGAGGCGCCTTTGGTCAGGTTGTCCAAGGCGCTGGCGATGATCAGCTGCCCCGATCCGTCATGCATGATCCCGATGTCGCACCGATTGGTTTCCACCACATCGCAGAGCTCTGGCAGCCTGCCGGCTTGCACGCGCACAAACGGGGTCCGCTCCGCCGGGTAGGCGCGCTGATACGCCGCCATCACGTCCTCCAGCGTCGCGCGGGTGCGCAGATAGATCATGCTGAGCATGCCCCGGTGCACCGGGATAACCTGCGGCACGAAGGTCATCCGGCCCTGCCGGCGGGTGAATTGCTCAATGCCTTGCAGCACCTCCGGCATGTGCTGGTGCTGGTTGACCTTGTAGGCGCGGAGATTCTGGCTCATCTCGGAAAACAACAGGGAGGTCTCCGCTTTCCGGCCCGCCCCGGAGAGCCCGGACTTCGCGTCCACGATGAAAGCGTTGTCCTCGACCAGCCCGGCGTGGAAGAGGGGCAGCACCGCCAACAGGATGCTCGTGGCATAGCAGCCAGGGTTGGCAATCAGCTTGGCCTTCATAATCGCCTCCCGGCACCACTCGGAGAGGCCATACGCCACCCGGGTGTCGGTCAGCCAGGCTGGGGCGGCATGATCCAGGTGATACCACTGGGGATAGAGGCTCGGAGCGCGCAGCCGGAAATCTCCGCTGAGATCCACGACGCGCTTGCCAGCCTCCACCAACGCGGGAGCCAGTTTCATGGCTTCGCCGTGCGGAAGCGCGAGAAAGACCGCGTCGCTCGCCTTCAAGAGGCGGGCCGGGTCCAACGGTTCAATCAGGAGATCCGAACAACCGAGATGAGTTACGAAACGCGGGAAGACGTCCGAGACAGGCGTCGGCCGTTCCCACTTGGCCGAAGCGGCCAGGTAGGTGAGTTGGACTGCGGGATGATGCAGCAGCAGGCGGAGCAACTCTTCGCCGGTGTAGCCAGTCGCTCCGACCACTGCGACGCGGGTCGAGGCCATCTATGAGGTGTGATCGCTGTCATGGTCCACACGTTGTGAAGGCATGCACGGACGCGGCTGACGCCGTTACCGCTTCGTCCACTGGAACCGCTTGCGGGCTCCCTTCTGCCCGTATTTTTTGCGTTCTTTTGCCCGGGGATCGCGGGTCAATAACCCGGCTTCCCGCAGGCCCGCCCGCAACGTCGGATCGCTCAGCAGCAGCGCCCGGGCGATGCCGAGGCGGATCGCCCCGGCCTGCCCCACCAGCCCGCCGCCGGTGACGATCACCGACACGTCAAACTTGCCCAATTGATGGGTCACTAGCAACGGCTGGTGAATGGCTAAGCGAAGCGCCTCGCGGGGAAAATAGATTTCATGCTCCTTGCGATTGACCACGATTTTCCCCAATCCCGGAGTCAGGCGAACCCGCGCGATGGATTCCTTGCGTCGCCCCGTGGCCTGGAACAGGGTTGAAGGCGCGCCGTTGCTCTTCTTCGGCTGCGGCGCCGGCTTCTGGACGCGCTGCACTACCGTCGTCGCGGGAGCCGGAGGCGGTGTGACGACCGGTTGCGCGGATTCAACGGATTCGCTTGGAAGGTCAATGTGATCCATGGCGACCACGACGCTACGCTCCTAACGGTTGAGGGACTTGAGCCTTGTGCGGATGCTCCGCCCCGGGATAGATTTTCAATTTTTCCAGCAACCGCCGGCCTAACGGACCCGGCGGCAGCATCCCCTTGACGGCGTGCTGGAGAATGCGGTCCGGATGCGTCTCCATCATCCGGGCATACGGCACCAGCTTCAATCCGCCCGGGTAGCCGGAATATTGCGGATAGTTCTTCTGCTGAGCCTTGTTGCCGGTCACCTTGAGCGACTTCGCGTTCACGACCACCACGAAATCGCCGGTGTCCACATACGGGGTGTACATCGGCTTATGCTTGCCGCGCAGCATCGTGGCGATCCGAGTGGCCAGCCGCCCAAGCGTCTGCCCATTCGCATCAATAAGCCACCACGCGCGAGGCACCTCGCCCGGTTTGGCAAATGTGGTTGATTGCTGATATTTGATTCGGGCCATTGCAGGAAGCGCGTAGTGTAGCACGCTGTGCGAGCACTGTCAACCATCAGCCTGTCGCATACCGGACGCACACCAGGGCGAGCCCTCGCGCGTCCGCCGGCCGGCCCGCGTGCAGGGGATCGCGGCTGCGCAGCAGCTCGTTGACAGTGCCGGGCGGCAGGCGCCCCTGCCCGATGTCGAGCAGCGTGCCGACGATCCGTCGCACCATCTTATAGAGGAAGCCGTCCGCCTCGATCTCGATCGTGAGATGATTCCCGCGCCGGCGCACGCTGAGATCCAGGATCGTGCGGCGCGTGTCGCGCACGAGGCGGCCCGCGGATTGGAACGCCGCCATGTCGTGCCGGCCCAGCAGCGCCCGGGCTTCCCGCCGCATCAGCGCGACGTTCAACGGCACCCGCACCTGCGTGACATACCGCCGCTCAAACGGCAGGACCGCTGGCCCCATCACGATCTGATACCGGTAGCGTTTGGCCACCGCGCTGAATTGCGCATGGAAGTCCGGGGGCGCCTCCTTCACCTCCATGACGGAAATGGCCGGCGGCAGCACGCCGTTGAGCGCCATGCGCAGCCGATCGGGCGAGATCTCGGAGCCGGTTTTCAGGTGCGCCACTTGCCCCAGCGCATGCACGCCGGTATCGGTCCGCCCACTGCCCAGCACATTCACCGGTTCGCGCAGGACGGTGCGACATGCCGCTTGCAGGGTGCCTTGGATCGTGGGCTTCCGGGCGTTGGACCCTTGCGCCTGCCACCCGGAAAATCCGGTGCCGTCGTAGGCGACGGTGAGCTTCAGCGTACGCATAGAAAGGTACCGGGTACCGCGGGGACAGGTTGTGCGCTACGCGCCCTTGGCGTGGAGGAGGAGCTCGGCGATCTGGACGGCGTTGGTGGCCGCGCCTTTGCGGAGGTTATCGCCGCTGAGCCACAACGCCAGGCCGTTCTTCACCGATTCATCGGCCCGGAGGCGGCCCACCAGCACCGCATCCTGCCCGCCGGCGTCCACCGGCAACGGGTACCTGCCCCGGGCCCCTTCATCTACTAATTTCACACCCAGCGCGCCTTGCAGCAACCGGCGCGCCTCAGCGACGGACAAGGGCCGCGCGGTTTCGATCCAGACCGCCTCGGAGTGGGCCACAAACACCGGCACCCGCGCGCACGTGACGGAGACCGCCAGCGCCGGCGCCTCCAGGATCTTGCGCGTTTCCTGGACCATTTTGATTTCTTCCTTGGTGGAGCGGTTGTCCAGAAACGCGTCCACCTGCGGGATCACGTTGAACGCAATCTGCTTGGGCAGCGGGCCGGCGCTGCGCGCCAGCTTCCAGGGCTGCCCGTCGGCCGACCAGGTTCCGGCTTTGCCCTTCCACCGGCCCAGGATTTGGCGGGACTCGTCCCAGAGCTGGTACATCGCCTTGGCCCCGGCGCCGGAGACGGACTGATAAGTCGCCACGACGATCCGGCGAAGCGTCGCCGCGTCATGCAGCGGTTTGAGCGCTACGAGCATGATGATCGTCGAGCAGTTGGGATTGGCGATGATGCCGCGATGCCGGCGCAAGGCGTGCGGGTTCACCTCCGGCACGACCAGCGGCACGGCCGGATCCATGCGGAAGGCGCTGGAGTTGTCCACCACCACCGCGCCGCGCTTGACCGCTTCCGGCGCGAATTGCAGGCTGCGGCTTGCCCCGGCGCTGAAGAGCGCGATGTCCACGCCCTCAAACGCCTCCGGCCGAAGCCGCTCTACCGTGGCCGCTGTGCCGTTGAAGCGCAGCCGCTTGCCGGCGGACCGCTCCGAGGCCAGCAGCACGATCTTGCCGATGGGAAAGCGGCGCTCCTCCAGTACGCGGAGCATCTCGGTGCCCACCGCGCCCGTGGCGCCAACCACGGCCACGGTCTGCGCGTTCCGTTTCGACACGGCTCGAGACTTCATGACAACAGATTCTCTCACGTGGCCTTCCACTCTGCCACGTACCGCGCCACCAGATCCCCCACTTCCGTGGTGCTGTAGCCCATTTGCCCGGCCGCCAGGCTTTTGAGCTGCGGCGTCAGGCGCATCACCGCCTGCTCGACCCGCGCGGCCGCGTGTCGCTCGCCGAGATGCTCCAGCAGCATCCCGCCGGCGCAGATCGCCGCCAGCGGGTTGATCACGTTCTTGCCCGTGTACTTGGGGGCGGAGCCGCCGATGGGCTCGAACATGGACACGCCCTGCGGGTTCACGTTGCCGCCCGCGGCAATGCCCATGCCTCCTTGAATTATTGCACCCAGGTCGGTGATGATGTCGCCGAACATGTTGTCCGTCACGATCACGTCGAACCACTCCGGGTTCTTGACCATCCACATGCAGGTGGCGTCCACGTGCGCGTAGTCGGTCTGCACGTCCGGATATTCTTTCGCCACCTCCTGGAACACCCGCTGCCAGAGGTCGTGCGCATAGGTGAGCACGTTGGTTTTGCCGCAGAAGGTGAGCTTCTTGCGCTTGTTGCGCGCGCGCGTCAGCTCGAAGGCGTAGCGGACGCACCGCTCCACGCCCTTGCGGCTGTTGACGGAGGTCTGCAACGCCACCTCATCGGGCGTGCCCTTGCGCAGGAACCCGCCGACCCCGGCGTAGAGGCCTTCGGTGTTCTCCCGCACGACGACAAAATCAATGTGCTCCGGCGTTTTGTCCTTGAGCGGCGTCCACACGCCCGGATACAGCTTCACCGGCCGCAGGTTGATGTACTGGTCCAGCGCGAAGCGCAGGCGCAGCAGCACCCCATGCTCCAGGATGCCAGGCGGCACGTCCGGATGCCCCACGGCGCCCAGATAGATGGCGGCCGTCGCCCGCAGCGCCTCGATGTCCTTGTCTGACACCAGCTCGTTGGTGCGCAGGTAGCGCGCGCCGCTGAAGTCGTGCGGCTCCCACGCCAGGGTGAACCCTTCGGCCTTGGCCGCGGCTTCCAATACCTTTTGCCCTTCGCGGACCACTTCCGGGCCGGTGCCATCGCCGGCGATCACGGCCACGCGGTAGGTGCGCTGTTGCGTTGTCGAGTGGGATGGCGCGCTCATCGGTTCCTTTCGCTGAGTGATCGGCATCTTACTTGGTCGCGGCCGCGACAGAGGCACGCAGGGTGCCTTGCGCCGGGCTTGAGGCAGACGCGTACGGCAGCTTCGGGATGCGGCCGGCTTCAAACGCCAGGCGGCCCGCTTCCACCGCCAGGCGCATGGCGCGCGCCATCTTCACCGGATCGTTCGCCCCGGCGATGGCCGTGTTCATCAAGACGCCATCCGCGCCCAGCTCCATGGCTACGGCCGCGTCGGAGGCCGTGCCGACGCCGGCATCCACGATCACCGGCACGGAGACCGCCTCCAGGATGAAGCGGATCGTCAACGGATTCAGAATCCCCTGCCCGGAGCCGATCGGCCCGGCCAGCGGCATCACGCAGGCCGCGCCGGCGTCTTCCAGCTTTTTCGCCATGACGGGATCATCGTTGGTATACGGCAGCACGACGAATCCTTCGCGCACCAGCGCCTTGGTGGCGCTCAAGAGCGCCTCGGTGTCGGGCAGCAGCGTTTTCTGGTCGCCGATCACCTCCACCTTCACCACGTTGGACAACCCGGCTTCGCGGCCCAGGCGCGCGACACGGATCGCGTCCTCCGCCGTATAGCAGCCCGCCGTGTTCGGCAGCAAGGTCAGCCGGGAGCGATCCAAAAACTCCAGCAAGTTGGGCTCGCCGGGTTTGTCCAGGTTGAGGCGGCGCACCGCCACCGTCACCATCTCGGCGCCGGAGGCTTCGACGGCCTCGCGCATCAGCTCGCCGGTGCGGTACTTCCCCGTCCCGACGATCAGCCGCGAGCGCAGCGCCACGGATCCAATCGTCAATGCCGCGCTCATGTCCCCACCAACGAAACCGCCTTGCGCGGCTCCTCGATGACCGTGCCCTTGGCCACCACCACGATGCCCTGCTCCGTCACGTGGTACCGCTTGCGGTCCTCTTCCTCGTCGTAGCCGATCTCCGCGTAACGCGGGATCACCACGTCCTTGTCAATGATGGCGCGGCGGATCTTGGCGTAGCGACCCACCTCCACGCGCTCCATCAGGATCGAATCATAGACTTCCGAAAAGCTGTTCACCCGCACGTTCGGAGAAAGCACGCAGCGCTGCACCCGCCCGCCGCTGATGATGCAGCCGTTGGACACCAGCGAATCGAGCAGCGAGCCCACCCGCCCGGTGGCCTCGTCCGCGAACATCGTCTTGGCCGGCGGCCACTGCTCGTGGTACGTCCGGATGGGCCAGTTGGGGCTGTAGAGATTGAACTGGGGTGCTGGGTGCACCAGGTCCATATTGGCGGCGTAATAGGCGTCCAGCGTCCCGATGTCCCGCCAATAGCGCGGCTCGCCGGTGTGCCGGTCTTGAAAGTTGTACGCGAAGACGCCGTGCGAGCTGAACATGCGCGGCAGCACGTCCCGCCCGAAGTCATGGGTGGTGTCGCTGCGCTTGGCGTTTTCGATCAACACCTGCTCCAGCGGCTCGCGCTTGAACAGGTAAATCCCCATCGAGGCGTAGCAGTGCGCCGGGTCGCCGGGGATGGGCTTGGGCTGGCGCGGCTTCTCCTCGAAGCCGATGATGCGCCCTTCCTCGTTCACCTGCACGATGCCGAACCCGGTCGCCTCTTCGCACTTCATCTTCACAACGCTGACGGTCACGTCCGCCTGGTGCGCCCGGTGGAACTCCACCACCTGCGAATAGTTCATCCGGTAGACGTGGTCGCCCGCCAGGACCAGCACTTCCTGCGGCCGTTCCTGCTCGATGGAGTAGATGTTCTGGTAGACCGCGTCCGCCGTGCCGAGGTACCAGTGCTCCTCCACGCGCTGCTGCGCCGGGATGACGTCAATGTATTCCCCCAGCTCGCTGTCAAAGATGTTCCAGCCCATCCGCAGGTGCCGCTGCAGCGAGATGGATTTGTACTGGATCAGCACGTCGATCTTGCGGATGCCGGAGTTGATGCAGTTCGACAGCGTGAAGTCAATCACGCGGTAGATGCCGCCGAAGGGCACCGCCGGCTTGGCGCGGTCCTTGGTGAGGGGGTACAATCGCTCCCCCTTCCCGCCCGCCATGATAAAGGTTAAGACCCGCTGCATCGTCATGAGAGAATCACCTGTCGCTGGTGATGATCATGCATCCAGGGAGCGCCCGGCCGCCGGATCCGGCGTGCCGCGGCGATTATCGCGGCAAGACCATCGTCAGGCCCTGCCGCACCAACATCACGGCAAACGCGGCCAAGACGAGGTTCATGACCTTCGAAACGACGCGGGCGCCGGCGCTGCCGATGCGCTGGAGCAGCCGGTCAGCCACCTGCAAAATCACCCACACCAATAAGATGTTCAGGCTCAAGGCGCTGATGGTCGGCCAGAGGCCGTAGCGCTGGCGCACGAGCAACGCCGTGGTGAGCACCGCCGGCCCGACGATGATGGGCACGCCCAGCGGCACGGCTCCCACCTCCCCGCCTGACGCGTAGGACACCTTTTCCGGGTGCAGCAGGTCGTTTAGTGACAGCGCAAATAAAATAAGCCCCCCGGCAATCATCACGTCCGCGATCTGGATGCCCATGAGCTTAAAGACGGCTTCGCTGATCCACAGAAAGACCAGCGCGACGACAAACGCGACGATCACCGCCTGGTGCACGGTCTGCCGGCGCTGCGAGACGGGCTGCTCCTGCACGAGGGCCCAGTAAAGCGGGACCACGCCCAGCGCGTCAACTGCCACGCACAGAGGCAGAAAGGATAACCATAACCGTTCCCAGACCATGATCGTTGGGTATTATACCGCCTTCTGTAGAGCCTCACAATCCCAGCAAGCGGCGCTCAGGCTCCAGGAGAATGCGGACGTTTTCCGGGAGGACGGAGCCGCTATAGAGGACGGTGAGCGCGAGACGCCGTGTCATGGCCCGCGGTACGGCTCGTCGCGTTTCCAGGTTTCCATTGTGACAAACGCCGGTTTGTCCTGGGCCGTCGAATTCATCAGCGCCAACGAACAGAACCATGACAGCCCTGAAGCCGTGAGCGCGGCATCGCAACTGCGCTCATCCGGATCCACGAGCGAAACGAAATTGATGGCTTCAATTTTCTGTCCTTGGGCTTGCGCCCGGCCGGCCAGTTCGGTCAATCGCGCCACATAGTCGGACTGGTCTTCCGGGGACGATTGAATGCGGATGATCCCGGCAATGTCAAACGTGCGGCTCACCCAGCTTGTTTCGGAAATAAACAGGGGCAAGGACGATCCTCCCGCCAGCTCGTTGAAGAAATCTTCTGGAATGCCGCTCGGCCTGGGATGAAACGTCAACGGCGGGGACGTCGTCAGGCGAGGGCCGACATAGAGAAGAAAAGGATACACGGAAGCGCACACCATGTCGGAATACGGCTCGAAATCTTTGATGGCGCGACGGTACGCCTCCCGGTCTTCCGCTCCAAACCCGGACGGACTCATATAATCCGCATAACTCATGCTCACCCCGATTCGCGTTCCTGGGCTCAAGCGCCTGATGGTTTGGAACACCTGCGGATACCATTGCTTGAACGCGGAATAGCTGCCCGGGTTGTGCGCCGCGTGGAGATTGGCTTCCACTAAAGGAACAACATAATCCGGCTGATAGGCGCGAACGAGATCCGTCACCAGTTGGAGATAGGCGGCCTGAACGGCCGGCGAAGAAAAATTGCTTGCTGCTCCATCCGCCAGCACGACATCGCGCCGTGGCGGGGCACTGTAGCTTAACAGATCCAACGCCAGATAAATTTTCAGACCCTTGTGGCGGGCGATAGTCACCTCGTCCAACGTTTCCGGCCGTTGCCATTCGCTCCAGGTCTTCTGGATGTACGCGATGTCGGCTGCGCGCGCAATGTGATCGTAGGCGGCGGTCACACTCAGCGGGCGATGGGCGGTAACATAGCCCAATCCGATCGCGTAGGTTCGCGGCTGCTTGAGTATTTCTGCCGCCGATCCCGACGGCGTCCCCATCTGAAGCGCGGCGAACAACCAAAGGAACACGCGGAACCGGTCAAGCTTGGCTGGTGTCGTGCTGTTCATGATTCGTCCTCTCGGTGCGCTTCGACGCTTGGCAGACCCTCTTCATCAATGGAAATGCGCAGATGGATGGGATGGCAACAGACGTGGCAGTCTTCTATATATTGCTGTCGGCCGGCCGATTGGTCAATAACGATTTCAAGGAGCTCGCCGCAATAGGGGCAGCGGATTTCAACAGGTTCCCCTGGGTTCATGGTTCGTTCAGGGCGTCGAGGTCGAGGGAGGCGCAGTGGAGGAGCCAGCGCGTATAGGGCTGCTGGGGTCGGTGGAGCACGTCGGCAGTGGCCGCTTCCTCAATAATCTTCCCCTCGCGCATGACGAGGATGCGGTCGCACAGCGAGGCGACGGCGCGCAGGTCGTGGGAGATGAAGAAGAGCGCCATATGGCGCCGGCGGCGCAGGCTCCGCAACAGCTCGAGGATTTGGACGCCGACGGCAACGTCGAGGGACGAGATCGGCTCATCGCAGATGAGCAGCGCCGGATCGGTGGCCAAGGCACGGGCGATGCCGACGCGCTGGCGCTCGCCGCCGCTGAGCTCATGCGGCAGGCGGCGCAGCATGGCGGCAGGCAACTGCACCAGGCCTAGCAGCTCCTCAGCGCGGCGGCGGAGCGCGGCCCCGTGAGCTACGCGGTGGATGATCAACGGCTCGCTGACGATCTCCTCCACTATCATGCGCGGGTTCAGGCTGTTGCCGGGGTCCTGGAAGATCATCTGCGCCTGGCGCCGCGCGGCGCGCAATTCCCTGCCGCGCAACTGCTGCAGCACCCGCCCCTGCAGGCGGACCGCGCCGGCATCCGGCGTGATGAGGCCGATGAGCAGCTTGGCCAATGTGGTCTTGCCGCAGCCGGATTCCCCGACGAGGCCGACGGCTTCTCCGACCTGGACCGCGCACGTGACGGACTCGACGGCGACGAGACGCCCCGAGCGCTGCGCTGCGCCCCGACGGTGAGCGTAAGACTTGCGGAGCTCGCGCGCGTCGAGAACGGGTTCGGTCATGAGGAGGCTGGAAATGCCAGCGCGTCCCGCGCGCGGAGCAGCTCGGCGGTGGCGGCATGCTGGGGCTGGCGCAGCACCTGGGCCACCGGCCCAGCTTCCACCAGGCACCCTTGAGACATCACCCCCACCCGGTGCGCGATCCGCTCGACCACCAGGAGATCGTGGGAGATGAGGAGGATGGAGAGCTTGAGGCTGCGCTGCAAATCCCGCAACAGCCGCAGGAGCTGCAACTGCACCGTCACATCCAGCGCCGTGGTGGGCTCATCCGCCACGAGCAGATCCGGTGTGG
>JAHFGX010000053.1 GCA_023247215.1 Candidatus Omnitrophota bacterium | reverse complement strand
GGAAACCCGAAGAGCGTACGGGCGTTGCGGGTGGTGAGCTCGCCGATCGCCTCGACGGTGGTGCCGCGAATCTCCGCGAGCCGCGCCGCCGTGTGGACCACATAGGCGGGTTCGTTCGGCCGGCCGCGGGCCGGCTGCGGCGCGAGGAACGGCGCGTCGGTTTCGATCAGCAAGCGGCCATCCGGCACCAGCGGAACCAGCGCGCGGGTCGCCTGCGCGTTCGGAAAGGTGACGGTGCCGGAAAACGAGATGTGGAACCCCAGCGCCAGCGCCCCCTCGATGAACTGCGGCGGGCCGGAGGCGCAGTGGATGACGCCGCGCAAGCGGCTGCTCCGGTGAGCCTGCAGCACGCGCAACAGCTCTTCGTACGCGTCCCGGCAGTGGATCGCCACCGGTAAATCCCGATGGTGGGCGATCTCCAGAAACGCCCCGAATGCCTGCCGCTGCCGTTCCGGCGCGGCATGGTCCCGATAGAAATCCAACCCGATTTCCCCGATCGCCGCCACGCAATCCGACGCCGCCAGGGCGTCAATCTCGGCCAGCGCCTGATCAGTCGCCTCGTCAGAATCGTTCGGATGGATGCCCACCGCCGCGCGGAGCATCGGATACTGCTGCGCCAGGACGATGCTGGCCCGGCTGCGCTCCACCGTCGTGCCGACGGTCAGCATCCCGGTGACCCCCGCCTCGCGCGCCCGGGCCAGCACCGCTTCCACCGCCGGGCTCAGCGGCTCGTAGTCCAAATGGCAATGGGTGTCAATGAATTCGCCGGTCATGATCCTTGCAGCTTCACGTTCTTCAGCTTGGATAGAAGAGACAATGCGTCACGAAGACGCAGGGGGGGTGAGCGGGACGCTGGGCGAGCCGGTCAGCACCCGCTCAATCGAGAGCGCGTCCAGCGGCGCGGATCCGGCGGCAGGCGCAGCCGGCGGGGCGGCCTTCGGAGCGGCGGAGCCCGTGACAATCGGCGCCACCTCGTCGGTCCACCGGCAGACATCGCATTGGGCGCCGCAAGAGGGCATCTGGTCGGATTGCGCGAGCGCGATGGCCTGATGGAACAGCGGCAAGACGCGGGCGGGGTTGGGCGCCACCTCCACCAGCGTGCCGCGGAACGGCAGCCGGCCGTTGAACCCGTCGGTCTTCACCGCCACGAAAAACGCGAAGAAGGCCTTGGGCGCGGTTCGATAGCCGAGCTGCTGCAGGAGAAACGTGTAGACGTCCATCTGTAATTGATACGAGTCGTAGATCGTAATCTCGCGCGCCCCGGAGGATTTGTAATCCAAGACCGCCAGGCTGCCATCGGGGAATTCCAGGATGTCGTCCACCGCGCCGAAGAGGGTGTGGCCGCTCTCGCGCTCCGTCCAGCGCAACCCTTGATACGGATTGCGCCATTCCTGCACTTTGGCGGCGTCGCCGAAGAGCTTAGCCTCCGATTTGGCTGATGCCAGCAGCGGATGCGGCTTGCCCTGCCGGCGGTAGCCGTCAAACTCGTCCTTCAAAAGCACGTCAATGGCCGTGTTGAGCGCCAAGGGGTAGCCTTTCGGCTGGGAGATGTTGTGCCGCTTCAACGCCCAAAAACAACGGGGACAGGAGACAAACAGATCGAGCTGCCACCGGGAGAGTTTCAGAGGACGGGTAGCCATGACGCTATTGTGAGGCGTGGGCGTTACGAGGTCAAGCGGACCGCATCCACCCGCTCGGCGACCGTCTCGGCGATGGCCAGGCACGCCGTCGCCGCCGGCGAGGGGGCGTTGTAGACGTGGAGCGCGCCCTCGGATTCCCGCAGCACGAAGTCATCCACCAAGGCACCCTCCGGGTCCACCGCTTGGGCCCGCACGCCGGAGCGGCTCGGCACCAGATCGCTCAGTTGCAGCGACGGCACCAGCCGTTGCGCCGCCCGCAAGAACGCCCGAGGGCTGCAGGAACGGGACAGCTCGTCCAGCCCCGCGCGCCAATGGCGGCGCGCCATGCGCCAGAAGCCGGGCGCGGCGCACATCTCCAGGCAATCCCGAAGCGAGATGTCGCGGCGGCGGTACCCTTCCCGTTTCCAGGCCAGCACCGCGTTGGGGCCGGCGTGCGTCCCGCCGGAGAGCGTTTTGGTGAAATGCACGCCGAGGAACGGCAGCGCCGGATCCGGCACCGGATAGACCAACCCATTGACGAGCGATGCGCGCGACGGGACCACGTCGTAGTATTCGCCTCGGAACGGGATGAGCTGCACGCCGCACCGGTCGCCGGCCATCCGGGCCACCCGGTCCGCATGCAACCCTCCGCAATTCACCAGGCAGGAGGCCTGATGCGTCCCGTCGCGCGTCGAGAGCGCCCAGCCGCCTGATGCCCGGCGCGCGGCCCGGACGGCCGCGCCGGTCAGGATCGCGCCGCCGGATTGCCGGATCTCGTCCGCCAGCGCCCCGGCCACGACGGTATAGTCCACAATCGCCACCTGCGGCAGATGGATCGCCGCCACGCCCTGCACGTTCGGCTCAACCGCACGGAGCTGCTGCGCATCCAAGCGCGCCACGCCCGGCACGCCATTGGCCCTGCCGCGCTCGAAGAGCGTGTCCAGCCGCGGCGCCTCCTCCGCCGAGACGGCGACAATCACCTTGCCGCAGCGCCGGTAGGGAATCCGCCGGGCGTCGCAGAACTCGGTCAGCAATCGCCCGCCGCGAACGCAGAGCGACGCCTTCAACGAGCCGGGGCGATAGTAGATGCCGGAGTGGATGACACCGCTGTTGCGGCCGGTTTGATGCGACGCCAGGCGGGATTCTTTTTCCAGCAGGAGCAGCCGCAGACCGGGATGGCGCTGCAGCAGCGTGCGCGCCGTCGCCAGCCCGATAATCCCTCCCCCCACCACGACGACGTCATAGCGAGGAGGCATGGCGTCGCGAGGGGCGTGAGCCACTTCTAAAAACTGTGCGTTTTAATAAACTTCACGACCTCATCCACGCGCGCTTCGGCAATCGAAATGCAGGTGTCGGCGCAGCCGTAGTAGAGGCGGATGATCCCGCCCTTCAAGACGACGGCGGAGCTGGGGAACACCACGTTCGGCACGTCCCCGACGCGCTCGTAGGTCTCCGTGGGCGCTAAGAGGTAATCCTTGGTGCGGTACTTCACCTTCCAGGGCTTGTCCAGGTCCAGCAGCGCGCCGCCGGCGTAATAGAGGTAGCCGTTGCAGCTCGTCCACACGCCGTGATAGATGAGGAGCCACCCCTCGGCGGTCTCGATGGGCGCCGGGCCCGGGCCGACCTTGGTGCTCTGCCAACCACCGTTCGGCCCGAACACGAACCGGTGGCAGCCCCAGTGCGTCAGGTCCGGGCTGGTGGCGTAGAAGATGTCGCCGAAGGGCGTGTGGCCGCGGTCGCTCGGGCGGTGGAGGATGGCGTATTTGCCGCCGATCTTCCTGGGAAAGATCACGCAGTTGCGGTTGGCCGTCGCCAGCGGGTTTTCCATCTGCCGGAACGTTTTGAAATCCTTCGTCGCCGCCAGGCCGATGCACGGCCCCTGGCTGCCCGCGTTGCACCAGGTGACGTAGTAGGTGTCGCCGAGCCGGGTGACGCGGGGGTCGTAGCTGTGCTCGGCGACGGTGATCTCCGGATTGTCGCTCTTCATCTTGAGCGGGGCCGGGTTGATCTTCCAGTGGATGCCATCCACGCTGTGGCCCACGTGGAGCCGGTAGCACATGTCCTGCTCGTCCACGCGAAACACGCCGGCGTAGCCGTGCTTGAACGGCACGATGGCGCTGTTGTGGATGCTATTGGCGCGCGGGACGGCGTTGGCCGTCACGATGGGATTGCCATGGTAGCGCTTGAAGACCGTTTCATTGGCCATGGATCACCTCACGATGGTTGAGAGAATGCGACGAGCCGTATGATAGCATCTTCTCGACGCTGGTCAAGCCTCGATCCCCTGCGCGATGAGCCAGCGCTCGCAGTCCAGGGCGGCCATGCAGCCGCTGCCGGCGGCGGTG
>JAHFGX010000038.1 GCA_023247215.1 Candidatus Omnitrophota bacterium | reverse complement strand
ATCCGGCCCATGCGCGAGGAGACGGCCTAGCTCGAGGTGATGGTGACGGTCGGGGCTCCGACGGACGGAATACCGCCGGCCTGCGTGAGGATGCTCGAGGTGTCGAATTTGATGGTGACGGTCGGCCCTGAGGTTGCGGTCACGGTCATGGAGAGACCGGTGGTCGAGCTCGTGCGGTTGGCGGAGGGAATGGTGAAGGACGACACGGCGTAGTCGGAACCGGGCGTATTGGCCGCAGCCCCATTGGTCGAAAAACCATTCGTATCGCTGCCTCCGTTGGTGTAGATGGTCGTCGCGCCATTGTTGACGTAGCCCTTCAGCTGCAGGGTGGAGCCAATCGTCACCCGAACGATCGTGTAGACCCCCACGTCCAACTGGGCCCCGCTGGCCAAACCGGCGGCCACCGCCCCGGCATCCACCGAGGCGATGTTGATGCTCTGGCTGCCGCTGAAAATGGTGGTGTAGCTGCTGCCGCCGTCCTTCGAGACCTCCACCTGCGTGACCGTCACGGTGTAGGTGCCGTCCGCGTTTCCGGAGGCCGCCTCAACCCGTCCCAGCCCCGCGGCCCAACACACCGCCACCAGGGCGACGCACCCGACAAGACGTCTCGTGTTCTTCATCCTCAATTCCCTCGCGAGATCTGGACGCTGATCGCCCCGGTTTGCCGGCGACGCTCGACGACAATTTCGTGGTGCCGCTCCACCAAATCCCACACGTGGATGCCGGCGTCGCTCTCCGGGAACATGGTGGGATCCAGTTGCACGGGTGAACGAAGCGGCTTGGCGTTGCCGCTAAGCGG
Source organism: Candidatus Omnitrophota bacterium (assembly GCA_023247215.1). GTDB lineage: Bacteria > Omnitrophota > Gorgyraeia > Aquiviventales > Aquiviventaceae > JACPRA01. Next base: position 12,980 of record JAHFGX010000038.1, on the reverse strand, counting down.
AATCCGGAAGGCGACCTTCAGGCCCCAATCCACGTTGGTCTTGTTGTCATCGCTCACCGTGCCGTCGATCACGATGAAGGGCACCGGCGTATATTCCGCGCGCAACGTCCAACCGGAGCGATTCTTGAAGTGCGGCTGGTCGTACCAGTTGAACCCGCCGAACACTTTCAGTCGGGAATAATACGGGACGGGCGCGCCGACCTCCATGTCGAAGCCGGGGACCGCCCGCTCGTACGTGATGCCGCCGGAATTTTCTTCCACGGTGCGTTCGCCGGAGGTCGGGATATAGACGTTGGACCGCAGCTCGGCAAATGAGCTGAGGGCTTCCGCCCCCAAGCCAACGCGGGAGTGGGCATGCTCGCTCTCGTAGTCGTAAAACATGTTGCCCCCGAGCAGCCAGGCGCGGTTCAGCACGAGCTGCCGGTAGCCCCCGCCGAGGTTGAGGAGCCACTCGTGATCCCGATAGGTCGTTCGCGGCTCAAGGAAGATCACTCTCCCGTCGTCCGTCGGATGGCGATAGAGGGGCAGGATGGGATCGAGCACGTACCGGGGGCCTTGATCTTCATTGATGTCGATCGCGAACTCCCAGTGCTCCATATAGTCGGGCAGCGTCACCGCGCGCGCGACCGAGAGCGGACCCATGACGACGAGGACGAGCCCTCCCAGCAGACACGCGGCCATGCGCCTCATGTGACCTCCGGCGTGATGAGCAGAGCTGCAATGGATGGCCTGGGGCCGTGCAATGGCGGGAAGTCTGGTGGATGGCCGACGTCTAAGCCGAATCTGAAACATCGGAAGGCATGCTAGCATAACTTGACCAGGCTGCGCAAGCAGCTTACGCAGCTCTGTTGCGGTCCTCCAGCGTCCGGACATCAAAGCGCAACCGGCGCAGCTTTGGAGCAGCCACGGACGTCAGCGCGACCACCCCCAGGGTGATCAACCCGCCGACGGCCACGCAGGGCACGGCGCCGATCCAGGCGGCGACCATGCCGCTCTCAAACGCGCCCAGCTCGTTCGAGGCGCTGATGAACACCCAGTTGGCGGCGGCGATGCGGCCGCGCAGGTGATCCGGCGAGAGCAGCCGCACCATCGAGCGGCGGATCACCATGCTCACACCGTCGCACGCGCCGCTGCACCACAGCGCCGCCATCGAGAGCCAGAAGCTCGTGGAGAACGCGAAGACCAGCACGCTGATGCCGAAGCCCCCGACGGCCAGCAGCAGGTTGCGGCCGGCGCGCGCGATGGGCGGGCGGTGCGTCGCCAGCAGCGTGATCATCAGCGCCCCGCTGGCGGCGGCCGCGTTCAACAGCCCCACGCCCTTGCCGCCGACATGCAGAATGTCGTCCGCATACACGGGCAGCAGGGCCACCATGCCGCCGAACAGCACGGCGAACAGGTCCAGGGCCAGCGCGCCGGCCAGCGCCGGGTTTGAAAACACGAAGCGCCATCCGATGGTGACGCTCTTCAGCAGCGGCTCCCGGTGCGCTTGCACCGGCGACGGCTTCGGGGCAATCGCGGCGGTGCACAGCCATGAGCCGGCGAATCCCGCGGCGGAGAACAGGTAGCAGGGCGCGGCCCCCCGCGCATCGAACACGAATCCGATGATCGTCGGGCCCAGCACCGCGCAGCTGATCCACGTGCTGCTGATCCAGGAGGAGGCGTTGACCGTCAGATGCTTCGGCACAATCTGCGCCTCAAACGCCGTGTTGGCCGGGTCGGCGAATCCGCGCGCGATGCCGGCGAGAAAAATCACCGCGTACAACCCCGGCAGCACCGCGGCATGGCCGCGCCAGGACAGGACCGCCAGGGCCAGGGCGCATACGGTTGAGACCGCACGGGTGACCAGCAGGATATGGCGCCGGTTGATGTGGTCCGCCACATGGCCGCCGATCAGGACAAGCGAGATGGCCGGGATCGCCTCCACGAGCCCCAGCCACCCCAGCGCGGCCGGGTCGTGGGTCAGGCGGTAGACCTGGTACCCGATGATCACCATCAGCGCGCGGCCGGCCACGGTGAATGACGCGACCGCGCCGAGGAACCAGCGCACCTCGGCGATCTTCAGCGCATCGGTGAAATGCGGACCCGCATGGCGTTGAGTCATCTTGCTCAGGGTAGCAACAAGCCGGCACCGGCGGCGGGAATGAGTTCGCGCGGCTCGCGCGAGGTGAAGGGGTGGGCTCTAGGCGTCAACGGCTTCGACGCTGGTGATCTCCGGAACTTCGCTGCGGATGGCGCGCTCAATCCCGGCCTTGAGCGTCATCATGGACGAGGGACAGCCGTGGCAACTCCCCACCAGGCGCAGGCGCACGACGCCGTCCACGATGTCCACCAGCTCAATGTCGCCGCCGTCCATCTGCACGGCGGGGCGGATCCGGTTGATCACTTGCTCGACTCGTTCACGCATGTCGCCCTCCTGCTATTGCTTCACGCATACGTAATAGGTGGATCCGTATTCTCCCTGAGAGGAATTGAAGGATTTGCCAGGGATGGCGATGTACTGGTACCCATTGGTGCAGGACCCGTTTCGATAGACCTGCGGGCCGACGGTTTGGCATCCGCTGACCGCAAAATAGGTGCCGCCCTGGGAGGCCGGGGCGTCAAGCGTCATGACGTTCTGGGGATCCCAGAGCTCCGTCGCCGTGACGCAGGGGCCGCTGAAACCGGTGCAGTTCGCTCCTTCGTAACACGTCCAACCGTTGGCTCCAGCGACCAGAGCCCAGGCCACGATGGTGCCGGGGGCCGCCCCGCTGGAGGCTTGCCACGTGCCGACTCCGACGGAGTTCGTCGTAAGCACCTGCCCCGGCGTCGCGCTGGTGCCGAGCTGCAGACCGTCCATGCGGACGATGCCCACCACGTGCAGCTTGATGCCCGAGGCGGGGGTGGCGGTGCCGATGCCCACCTGGCCGTCACTGTTAATCTCGAAGGGGGTGAGGTCGCCCCCCGTCTCCGGCGTATCTTCCACCCGGAAGGGGTGCTGGATCCCCCCCGCGCCGATGACATGCAGCCGGGCGCTCGGGGCGGCGGTGGTGCCGATCGCCACGTCCCCGCTGGTGCGCAGCTCGTTGTACACCCCACGGGGGGAGGGGTAGTACGTCGTGAGGGTCAAGTCCTCGGCGATGGCGTAGGCCGCGATCCCCAACAGCAACACCGGCACCAACCAACTCAGCGGGATTCCACGTCTCATGCGCTACTCGTTTGTTACGACCGGACGACTCCCTGCTGCGCGAGCACGGATTTCACCGTCTGCCCGATGGCGGCCGGGGACTCAATCACCGTCACCCCGGCGGCTTTGAGCGCCGCCATTTTTTCCGCCGCGGTGCCGTGCCCGCCGGCCACGATGGCCCCGGCATGGCCCATGCGCTTCTCTTTCGGGGCCATCTGCCCGGCGATAAACGCAAACACCGGCTTGGTGACGTGCGCCTTGATGAACGCGGCCGCCTCCTCCTCGCCGGTGCCGCCGATCTCGCCGATCAGCACGATGGCCTCGGTCTCAGCGTCGTCCTGGAACAATCGCAGCATGTCGGTGAAGGTGCTGCCGAGCACCGGGTCTCCGCCGATTCCCACGCAGGTCGTCTGCCCCAGCCCGGCTTGCGTCAATTGATAGACCGAGTCGTAGGTCAGGGTCCCGCTGCGCGAAACGACGCCGATCGGACCGGGCCGGTGGATGTAGCCCGGCATGATGCCCAGCTTGCACGCCTCCGGGGTGATCACGCCCGGACAGTTCGGGCCGATGATGCGGACCGGATGATCCTGGAGCGCCCGCGTGATCCGCACCATGTCCCACGTCGGGATGCCCTCGGTGATCACCACGATCAGCGCCACGCCCGCGTCCACCGCTTCCAAGACGGCGTCGAACGCGAAGGGGGCCGGCACGAAGATGATCGAGGCGCTGGCCCCGGTGTCCTGGACCGCGCGCGTCACGCTGTTGAAGACCGGGACTCCGTGCACGGCCGTGCCGGCTTTGCCAGGCGTGACGCCCGCCACGACCCGGGTGCGGTACTCCAGCATCTTGTCCGTGTGGAACGCGCCGGCCTGGCCGGTGATGCCCTGGACCAGGACGCGGGTCTCTTTTCCGACGAGAATGCTCATTGGGCGAGCGCCACCACGCGCTGGGCCGCGTCGGCAAGATCCTCAACCGCGGTGATGGGGAGGGTGGTGCCGGTGAGAAGGGCGCGGCCTTCTTTGACGTTGGTGCCCTGCAGGCGCACGACGATGGGCATCGTGACGGAGAGCGTCTTCGTGGCGTTGAGCAGCCCTTGCGCCACCCAGTCGCAGCGCATGATGCCGCCGAAGATGTTGACGAGGATCGCGTTCACGCGCGTGTCGGAGAGCAGAATCCGGAAGGCGTTGGTGACTTGCTCCACATTGGCCCCGCCGCCGACGTCGAGGAAGTTGGCCGGCGCGCCGCCGGAGAGCTTGATGATGTCGTTGGTGGCCATCGCCAGCCCCGCCCCATTGACGAGGCAGCCGATATTGCCGTCCAGCCCAACGTAGGAGATGCCGACCTGGCTGGCCTTGTACTCCAGGGGGTGCTCCTGGCGCTTGTCGCGCAGCTTGGCCAGATCCGGGTGGCGGAAGAGCGCGTTGTCGTCGAGCACCACCTTGGCGTCGAGCGCCAGCAACACCCCCGCTGCGGTTTCCACCAACGGATTAATTTCCACCAGCGACGCGTCGGAGGCCAGAACACAGTCGTAGAGGCCGGAGAGAATCTGGCCGAACGGGCGCGCGAACTTGTCCGGCAGGCGCAGCGCCTCATGCACGCGGCGCGCCTGGAACGGCTGCAGTCCCACGCAGGGGTCCACCGATTCCCGCACGATGGCCTGGGGGTGTTCCTTAGCGACGGTTTCAATGTCTACGCCACCCTCGGCGCTGGCGAGCACCACCGGGCGGTTGAGCGCGCGGTCCACGGTGATAGACAAGTACAGCTCGCGCGCGATCTCCACGCGCTGCTCCAGCAGCACCCGCGTGACCGGCAGCCCCTCGGGCCCGGTCTGATGCGTGCGCAGCCTCGTGCCGAGGAGTGCTGCGGCCTGGGCCTTCGCTTCCTTGGCCGAAGAGGCGGTGCGCACCCCGCCGGCTTTGCCGCGGCCGCCGGCGTGGATCTGGGCTTTGACGTTGCAGGTGAACAGCTTCGCGGCGCGGCAGCGGCGCTTCAACTGCGTGTAGGCGGCGGAGGCTTGCTCAGGCCGCCCGACGGGAATTCCGAAGGGCACGGGCAGGTTGAAGCGGGAGAAGAGCCGTTTCGCTTGATACTCGTGCAATTTCATCAGCGCGTGCTACGTGGCCCGCTGGTCGAGAGGCACGAAGCGCAAACCGCGCGGCCCGGTATAGTGCGCCAACGGCCGGATCAGGCGGTTGTCCGCGGCCTGCTCCAGCACGTGCGCGCACCAGCCGGAGATGCGCGCGCAGGCAAATACCGGGGTGAAGAGGTCCGTCGGAATGCCGAGGTAGTGGAGCAGCGAGGCGGAGTAAAAATCCACGTTGATGGCGAGCTTCTTGGCGTCCCAGACCGCCTGCTGGAGCCGCTCGGAGATGCGCAGCCACTTCGGGTCGTCTGTGTCGGCCAGCGCTTCGGCAGAGCGCTTCAAGTGCTTTGCGCGCGGGTCCTCGCCTTTGTAGACGCGATGGCCGAAGCCCATGAAGCGCTTGTGGTCGGCGAGCGTCTTCTTGACGAACGGCTCCACCTGGTCCGCCGAGCCGATTTCGTTGAGCATCTCCATCGCCTTGGAATTGGCCGCGCCATGCAGCGGGCCTTTCAGCGTGCCGACGGCGGCGGTGATGGCCGAGTACACGTCCGTCTGCGTGCCCACGGAGGTGCGCGCCGCGAAGGTCGAGGCGTTGAAGCTATGCTCCGCGAGCAGCACGAAATAGGCATCCAGCGCCGCCACCGCTGCCGGCGACGGGTCCTCGCCGTGCAGCATGTAGAGAAAGTTCGCCGCGTGCCCCAGGTTCGGGCGCGGGCCGAGCATCGCCCGCCGGTTCCGCAGCCGGTCGAACAGGGCCACGATCGTCGGGAATTTCGCGATGAGGTCCAACGACTGAGGGCGCAGCCGGGTCAGGTCCTCCGCGTGCGGGTCGCGCAACCCCATGATGGAGACGACGGTCCGGAGATACGCCATCGGGTCGCCGAAGGGCAGGCGCTCCATTGTCTGCAGGAGCTCGGCCTCCAGCGGCCGACGGTCGGCCAGCTCGCGGTTCCAGTCCGCCAGCTCGCCGGCGCTCGGGAGCGCGCCGTTCAACAGCAAATACGCGGCTTCCTCATAGCTGGCCTTGCCCGCCAGCTCATCAATGGAATAGCCGCGGTAGCTGAGCTCGCACTTGACCCCGTCCACGTCGGAAATTTTGGTGTCCGAGGCCACCACGCCCTCCAGCCCCTTCTGGACCGGAACCGGGCCTGGCGAGGCGGGTTTGGCGGAGGACAGATCAGGGCTCATTTCTTGACGGGAGCGGCCAGCACCGTGGCGATGCCCTCGCGCACTTGCTGCGCGGCGCGGGCCAGGGCTTGTTGCTCCTCCGGGGCCAGCGGCTGCTCAACCACCCGGACCAAGCCGGAGGCCGCTAGCTCCGCCGGCACGCCGATGCACACATCATTCAAACCATACTCCCCTTCCAACCAGACCGAGACCGGCAATACCGCGTGCTCGTCTTTGAGGATGGCCTGGACCATCTGCACCACCCCGCTGGCCGGGGCGTAGTAGGCGCTGGAGGTTTTCAGCAAGGAGACGATCTCAGCACCCCCGTCGCGGGTTCTGGCGATGAGCCGGTCAATCTCGTCCGCGCTCAGGCGCGCGCTGATCGGCTGCCCGCCGACGGTGATGGAGCTTTTGAGCGAGACCATCAGGTCGCCGTGAGAGCCCAGCACCATCGCGTGAACGGAGGCGGGCGACACCTGGAGGCGCTCCGCGATGAAGGCGCGAAGCCGGCCGCTGTCCAGCATGCCCGCCATGCCGAGCACGCGCTGCCGGGGGAACCCGGTGCGCTTCAAGGCGAGGGCGGCCATCACATCCAATGGGTTCGTCACGACGATGAGGACGGCGCCGGGGGCGTGCCGGGCCACCTGCGCGGCGATGGGCCCGACGATGCCGGCATTCGCCAGGAGCAGGTCATCCCGGCTCATGCCCGGCTTGCGGGCCAGCCCGGCGGTGATGACCACGACCCGGCTGCCGGCGACGGCGGCATAGTCCGTCGTTCCGGTCACGCGGGCCTCCAGCCCTTCCGTCGCGGCGGCTTGCAGCAAGTCCAGCGCCTTGCCGCGGGCGAGCCCATCGACGACGTCAATCAAGACGACGTCCGCCAATCCTTTCAGCACCAGCAAGTGAGCCGTGGTCGCCCCCACCTGCCCGGCGCCGACCACCGACACCAATGGCCGACTCATGGTCTTCTTATGCTTCCAGTGATTTCACAGCTCATGGTCATGCTATGCGCAGCGCCGAGGAGGCGCCACAGCGGAAGGTAATGCCAGTCGGTAGTCTAGCAGAGCGTGGCAGGAGCGTCAAATCTCCCTGGGGCAAGAAGGAACGTAAGGGTAGGTGGCACAAAACACATCAGAGCGGTAGCCTTGTAGGCCTCTACTCGCTCTCCCTCTACCCATTGTCATTTTTTTACCATTATATACCGGGATTGCAGGTACTTGACAAACTACCGGGATTCCCGGTACAATTTGGCTATGAAGATTCATCTACCAAACAGTGCATTTCTCGGCAATATTGATAGTTTTTTACGTGGCTTCGATCCGTCCTCTCCAGACACGCTAGAGATTACGTCGAACCAAAGCTGGATCTCCATACACCCCGTCGTTCTCTCAATGGTTGCAGCTCTTGGTTTAACGGTGAGACCGGAACAAATCCGCTTTCAAAAACCAGAAGCCAGATCAGCGCACTACCTCGTCCGCATGAAGCTGTTCGACAGGCTGCAAATTCCCTGCGACATCAGCATTCAAGAACACGCACCTGAAGGACGTTTCATCCCTATTACCCAAATACGCTCGTCCGACGAACTCACGACCTTCATCACAGAAATGATTCCACTCCTACACAAGGAACCTGAACAAGCGAAGACAATCGGTTACATTGTGAGCGAACTCGTCAGAAATGTCCTGGAGCACGCAGATACAGAAATTGGTGCCGTGCTCTGCGCTCAGTATTACAAGAAGACCAACCGGATCTGTATCGGCATCGCCGACACCGGCCTGGGCATCAAGACCACCATCGCTCGATCACATGCAGCGAATACCGATTTGGATGCTATTCGGCTGGCATTATGGCCTGGCATTACTGGCACGACTTCAAAACCTGGCGGCACCGAACAGAATGCCGGGGCGGGATTATTTTTCATCAAAGCCATTGCCGATGTGAACCGGGATTTTTTCGCGATCTATAGCGGAAGCGGTTTTTATAAGCTTCTAAAGAAGAAATCAGAGAGGCTGCGTTTAAATGCAGACCCATTCGAAGACCGGCATTCGAAGAGCACTCAATTTCCCTATTGGAAGGGGACGGTTGTGGGTGTCGATATCACACTGGATCAGACAAGAGAGTTTTCGATTTTACTTGACGCTATACGAAGAGCATATTGGGATTTGAAGATGAAGAAAATGGAGCACAAGAAGCCGAGATTTCTATGAAGAAAATCAACATCTTCGAGAAGGTAGGAGCTTTTGCTGAAAACAAAGATATCGGAAGAGATATTCGAATAAAAGAAATTCTTCCTGCCTTAAAGAAAGGTGAAGAAGTGGTCTTGGACTTCAAGAACGTAGAAACAGCAACTCAGTCGTTTGTACACTCTCTTATCAGTGACGTGTTAAGGACGCACAAAGATAACGCGCTAGACCGCATGGCGTTCAAATCTTGTAACGACACCGTAAAAAAAATGATCGGCATCGTGGTGGACTATATGCAAGACGCTATGGATACGAATCAGTCCTGACTTGGCGAGCTGAAACAGCCGCCACCAATCACGTGCGTTGCTTGACGCTGCCGGTGCGCTCTGATCTAATACGAGAAGGCGGGGAAGGCGCTCGGCCAACCAGCAGGAGGAAACAACTGGATGCACAGCATGTGGCGGCACGCCGCGGCACTCATGATCGTGCTTGGGTTCGCTCACACCGCGATGGCGGAAGGGCAGCAAACCCTGCAGGGGGAAGTCGTGGATCCGGCCCTGTATCTCCGCGAGGGACGGCACGGCACCGAAGTGGAAGACATGATTTATGACGCCGTGGACGGCGGGCAAACCCTCGCCCTCCTCGATACGGCCAACAACGTCTACCTGTTCCTGGGAAGCGAGGCGGGCGCCGACCCGAATGAGCTGCTCTACGAGCACGTCGGGCGGAAGGTGAACGTCACCGGCACCGTCTATGAGCGCGGCGGGTTGAAAGGGATCGCCGTCACTGGTGTAGAGTCCCTGGAACCGGCCGAGGCCCAGGCGGTTGAGCCTCCCGCAACGCCGGCCGGCCCGTCGACACCTTAGTCCCGCCGGACGCCGGCGTCCGCCGGCCGCAAGGCGGGTTCGCGGCGGATCGTTTCCCGCAGCGAAACGGTCAGCGCCGAGGGAGCGCCTTCGCTGATCCACACTTCTTCTCCGCGGACCTGCAGCAGCACGTCGTCTTCCTCCGTCCGCCACCACCACACGCTGTCCGCGGCTTCAATCAGCCGGGGCGAGCGGTATTTCCCCTCGATGACGAGCCGGTAGGCCTCGGCGAACTCCCGCGCGTCCGCCGGGGTGTCCCAGACTGTGCGGATCACCAGCACGCGATGCGCGCCGCCGGTGTCTTCAAAGAGCTGATACCGGTCGCCGTCCCAGCCGGTTGACGCCGCGCCCAATCCCGTCCCGCCCAATCGGACCTGGAACAGCGTCCGCCAGGTGAATTCCCCGAGGATATTCTCGTCAATGCGCTTCCAGGACGCCCCGAGGATCCGCTCCAGGTCCGGCAGCGCCACCGGCGTGGGATGATCTTTCCGCTGGAAATACGCGTCCGGGTGGATGATCTGCTCGGTGGATTCCGGCGGCTGCGCGTAGACCTGCGACATAAAGGACCAGGAATGGGTGGCGCGCAGGGCTTTGAAGAACGCCAGGCCGTCCACATAGGGGAACGTCATCAAGGCGCCCAGGTACGGCGGCAGCGACGCCGTCTGCGCGTCCGCCGCCAGCGTCTGGGTCGCCATCTGGGTGAGGGTGGCGGGGTCGAGGCTCTGCAGATCGTCGAAGGACATGCCGCTGCCGTCCAGCGCCGTCTCCAGCATGAGCGCAGTGGCCTCGCCCTCCATGATGGCTTGTCTTGCCAACACCGCATCATCCTCGCCGACGCCGGCCGTCAGCCACTGCAGCAGCGGGATGCGCTGGTCCTGCAGCGCGTGCACCAGCTCGTGGGACAGGACGCCTTCCTGCATCATCGCGGGCAGCCAGTCCGCCACGTAGAGCACCTGCGTGTGGGCGTCGTAGAAACCCACGGCCTGGTGCGCATAGAGCTGGGTGACGGAGCTGGTCAAATCGGTATCCGGAGGCAGGAGGCCCAGCTTGATCAGCGTCTTCGCTTCCCGGTTGATAGTCTCCTCGGGATGGTCCGCGCGGATCATCCGCTCGATCGCGGCGTGGGAATCGCGCTGGGAAACCAGCGCTTTCCGGATGGGACGCTGCGCCTCGAGGCCGCGGATGCGCCGCAGGCTTTCGAGCACGCGCGCGGTGAGCTCGTCCAGCTCCTGCGCGGTAATCGGCGCGGCGGCGGGCTCCAGAGACTCGGACAGGTCATCGTAGGACGGTTCGGCGAATCCCGGCTGCCCGGCGCCGGCCAAACACACGGCGAGAGCGAGAGAGAGCCGGAGGGGCTGCGGCGGATTCACGAAGGCTGCAGGCGAAGACGCAACCGCTGCAGGGCCCATCCGCGGATGGGAAGGCTTTGCCAGAGGGAGAGCCCCCCGACGTAGGTGAAACCCACGCAGAAGAGCAGCACGTACGGCAGGCTGGAATAGAGGTGCCGGTGCCAGGCGACCGCGCAGCCCATGCCGAAGTAGCCGGCCAGCGCCAGCTCGACCCATACGGTGGGCGTGCGCTTGGCGCGATACCGTTTGCCCTGCCACGAATCGGTGGGTCGCTGGAGGCCGAACTTGGTGGTGCGGACAAACTCGCCGGAGCGTCCGGTCATCCCGTCCAGCACGGCCTGCGCGTTGTTGACGAGCAACCCCATCCCGATGGCCACCGCGCACGGCACCATGGCGATCCGCTTCACCCAGCCGCTCGGCTGTTCCCGCTGGGCGCACAGGTAAAACCAGATGCCCGGCGCGGTCAAAAACGCGCTCCACACCATGTCAAAGGACCAGTGCTGCGGGATCGTCATCGCGCCCATCAGCATCGGCACGATGCCGAGGCTGGCGATTAGGCCCAGCGGATAGATAAAGAACGAGGTTAGGTGGAAGAACGCCTCGCACTTGATCGGCAGCGGCAGGGGGCTCTTCAGGATGGTCGGCAGCAGCTTCCGGGTGGTTTCGATGGAGCCGCGGGTCCAGCGGTACTGCTGGGATTTGAAGGCGTTGATCTCCACCGGAAGCTCCGCCGGCGGCACGACGTCGCCGAGGAATACGCAGCGCCAGCCGGCCATCTGCGCGCGATAGGACAGGTCCAGGTCTTCGGTCAGCGTATCCGCCTGCCATCCCCCGGAGGCCATGATGGTCGCCTTCCGCCAGATCCCGCCGGTGCCGTTGAAATTGAAGAAGCGGCCCGCCTGGTGGCGCGCCACCTGCTCAATCACGAAATGGCCGTCCAGCAGGACCGATTGGATCCGGGTCAAAAAACTGTACCCCGTGTTGACGTGGCCCCAGCGGGTTTGCACCATCCCCACCGCAGGCTGGGAAAAGAACGGGACGGTGCGCTTGAGGAAATCCCGGGGGACGACAAAATCCGCGTCGAAGACCGCGATCAGCTCACCCCGCGCCGTGGTGAGGGCTTCCGCCAACGCGCCGGCCTTGAAGTGGAGGCGCTGGTCCCGCTGCAGGTGGGTCAGCGTCAGGCCCGGACGCCGGCACTGCGCCATGGTCCGGGCGATGATGGTGGAGGTATCGTCGGTGGAGTCATCCAGGAGCTGGATCTCGAGGCGGCCGCTCGGGTAGTCCACCTCGCAGGCGGACCGGATGGCCCGCTCGATCACGTACCGCTCGTTATAGACCGGGATTTGGATGGTGACTGCGGGCCATTCCGCCGGGTCCGGCGGGGCGATCGGCCGCCGGTTCCGCACCCGGTAGTAGAGCCAGACCAGGGCGTACCGGTACAAACCATAGCCGGACAGCACGGCCAGCAGCAGGATGTAGAATGCCGTCCATACGTGTGCCATTGTCACCCGGTATCCTACCGGTTCAGCGTCGAAAACTCAAGCCGACAAGAGCCGCAGCCGCACGCGGCCGCGGAGGCGTTGGACGTCCCGGCGCCGGCAGAGGGAGGTGCCCGGCGTCATCGCCGAGGCGGCGCCGCAGGCCACCCCGAGCCGCAGCGCTTCGGCCGCGTCGCGCGTCCGGAGATAGGCCACCACAAACCCCGCCACCAGCGAGTCGCCCGCGCCCACGGCGGACCCCACCGGCACCCGGGGCGGCGTGGCCCACCAGACGCGGGGATCCCCGGCGGAGGCCAGGAGCGCCCCGTCGGCGCCGAGGGACACGATGACGACGCGAGGGCCGCGCGACGCGGCAAGATGGCGCGCTCCTTCGGTGAGCTCCGACATCCGTTGAAGCCGGCGGCCGAGGAGCTCCTCCGCCTCAGAGCGGTTGGGCTTGATGAGCCAGGGACGGGCCGCGATCCCGAGCCGCAGCGCCTCGCCGGAGGTGTCCAAGACCGTCAGGAGGCCGGGGGGGAGCGGCTGGGAGAGATACCGCCGGTACGTCTCCGGCGGCGCGCCGGGCGGAAGGCTGCCGGAGCAGACCAGGGCGCGCGGAGCGGGGCGCGCGCGGCGCACCGCCTGTTGGACGCGGTCCAGCAGCGCGCGGGAGACGCGGGGCCCCGGC
>JAHFGX010000037.1 GCA_023247215.1 Candidatus Omnitrophota bacterium | reverse complement strand
GGCCGAACGAACCCGCCTATGTGGTCCACACGGCGGCGCGGCTCGCGGAGATTCGCGGCACCACCGTCGAGGCGATCGGCGAGCTCACCACCCGCAACGCCCGTACGCTCTTCGGGTTTCCTTCCGCTTCCCCTTAACCCCAGCGGCCCCGTACCAGGCCCGCGAGGTTCCGCCTCACTGAACTATGCAATAACTTTTGGAAAGTGGCCAGCAGGCTAACGATACCTGTGGTCTTAGTCACCTCGATACTCGATTTGCTCTATCGCATTCAACATCTCAACATCCAATATGCAGCTCGCTATAACTTGCGGCGAGACGCCATGCTCATGGGCAAGCCTATCAATGGTTTCGGATGCTGTCTCCCCACGTTTGTTGGGAAGGGGCAGCACCTGTTTCAGGCGCATCTCCTCGCCTAGGTGGAATTCAGCCAAGTGCTGCTCGCTCTTGTAACCATCAAGGATATCTTGGAGCTGAGCAACAGACAGGCCGTACTTGATGGCAACTAAGCTCAAGCGTTCCTGATATTCAGCTTTTGCTTCTTCCAGTACGAGCTTAACTAATTCCTGGCGTTGCTGCGATGTTTGTTTGGATGGGCCATCGCAGCCATAGCAGCACCAGGCGGACATCGCGACCGCTAAAAATAGTCTTGACTCAAGTAGCGCGACTCCCTCTATATATGTGTGTAGCGGTGGAGGAAGGCTGCGGGGGTGAGTAGTGCTACATCAGCCACCCGGCCCAGCGACAGCAAATCCTTGTCCCCGCTAATGACAGTCCGCACGCCAGCGCTCAGAGCACAATGGAGGAATTTGTCATCATGGGGGTCCCGACATAACCGGGGATGGACTGTCGGATGAATCACGGTCGCATGTTGGGCGATAAACACGGTCCAGGCGTTGGCCAATCCAGCGGGTTTATCTCGCTCCATTTCAGCCAACAGGCGCTGATACTCCATGAGTATTTCCGGACTGACGACGACTTCGATCTTATCGTTCGCCCACAACTCCAGAATCCGGCTGGCCGGCCCGTGCCAGAACACGCCTGAGACCAGGACGTTGGTATCAAGCACGACTTGCATGCCGCACGGCGCGCAGGGCCTTGGTAAGAGCGCTCTTGCGTAACCCGACCTGCTTCGCGTAGTGACGGCTGCGCCGAACTAAGACGTGGAATGTCTGCAACTTCGGCGTCTGGATAGGCTTGAGCAGCAAGTTGGAGCCGTCCGTCAGCACCATCAACTTGACCCCAGTCAACAGCCCCAGCTCTTTGCGGATGTCCGTGGGGATCACCACCTGTCCCTTGGAAGACATCGTTGTCACATCCAGTGTGCTCATGGCGCCCTCCTTGTAAGATTTTCTTACCAGAGTATAGCCGATTTCCTACTCACCCTGCCAGGGAATTATTTTTGTCCCTCCAACAGGACGTCGCGCCGGGGCGGCAAACCATGCCCCGAGCACCGGGCCACGACAAGGGAAGACGCGCCTGCGGCTGGCAGGTGCGCAGACAATGATAGGAGACTATTGGACGCGGGCTTGCGCGTCGAGCCAGGCCTGCACCGCTTCGGCGATCGGCTGATAGGCGTAGCCGTCGTGGCCTCGCAGGCTCCAGAATCCCGCCATCGCGTACCCGGCGCCTCGCAACTGATCGAGGAGCGGCGCGACCATCTCCGGCGCGACCGGCTCCACTTCGCCGACGATGGCGGGCAACGGTCCCAGCACGGAGGCGGGCGTGTCCACCGCGTAGGGGTTCGGGATGGATTCGAGCAGGCGCCAATGATGCACCTGCGGCACGTCCACGACGCCGCGCCACCAGCGCTGCGCGTCTCCCAGGTGGCGCGATCCGATCGTCGTCAGCGCGCCTTGCCGGTGCAGGGCTAAAGCGAGCTCGTGGAGACACAGGCGCAGCGCCCGGAAGCGCTCCGGCGCACCCATCGCCACCGCGTTCTCCGGCTCGTTCATCAATTCCCACATGAGGATCTCCGGCCCGTCGAAGTCGTGCACGAACTCTGCCAGGAGCTGGATCAGCGCGTCGCGGAAGTCCGGCCGGAGGAACAGCTCAGGCCGCTCGCCCACCGGCCATCGCAGGCCGGGGCCTTCGCGCGTGACCCCGTCCGCCACGAGAAAATCCAGCAGCGACGGCACGAGCAGCATTCCTTCCTCCCGGCAGGCGGCCACGAGGGCGGCCATGTCGCGGTAGACCAAGGGGTCGAAGGCCACCGGCCGTCCTTGGGCGTTGTAGGCGAAGCCGGCGCGCAGGTCGCCGAACAGGAAGACGCGCACCACCCGCACCCCGTGCTCATGCAGGTAGCGCAGGTCCCGCCGCAGCCAGGCGTTGGTGCCAGCCGAGCTGAATCCCCAGTGGTCGCCCCACGGCGCCATGCCCAGGCTGGTGCCATAGGCGTGGTAGCGTCCGGCGTACATCGGCCAGGCCAGGTTGACCATCACCGCCATCTGGCCGTCGCGCAACCCCAGGCGGCTGCGGAGCTGGTCGCGGATGACGGGCGCGGCGGCGTCTTCATCTGATCGGGTGGGATAGAGACGCGGCAGCGCAACCGGCGACACCGGAACCGGTGGCCTAGGCTCCAGCATCAATTCGCGCACTTGAATCGTCCCGCGGTAGTCGGTCCGCGGCGGAGTTGTGATCTCCGGCCCGTGGGGAATGTTGCCCGCCTCGATGTTCACCCCGACTTCCGACACGTCCGCCAGGTCGAATCCGTCTTCCAGCAAACCTTTCGGGATCGGCGCGTCATCGGTCGGCGACAGCTCGCTGACGCGGACCCACTGGCCCGGAACCAGCGAGATGCCGGTATTGGGGCCGAAGCAGTGGCGGCCACGGGCATCGCGCATGACCCACCGCGCCCGCATCGGCGTCAGATATTCTTCCGGCCCCGAACCCACCAGCGATGGCGGCACGCGCACCCAGCCGCTCACGTGCCAGGGCTGGCGAGACAGGTCCAGCGGCTGCGGCAGCAAAGTCAGCGCCTCGCCGCTCTTCGCAGGGCCGTCGTCGGTGCGTCGCTCCAGGCGGACCTCCAGGTCCAGCGTCCAGGGGTCGGGCCCGGGCCGAACCCGCTCAATGGCGCGGCCGTTTGTCAGCCATCCCGCATCCGCTCCGAGGACGTGCACGGAGGTCGCGAATGAGGACGCGGGTTCAACGGGGGAGAAGGCCAGCGACGGGAACGCCGCCGTCGGCAGCATCGCCGTGAGGAGCAGGTCGGACAGTCCGGTGCGCGGAGCCGGGTCAGTGTTGCGGTCGGATTCCGATGCGGCGCGCGGCGGCTGGGCCTGCGCGGCGGCGCATGGGAGCCAGAACGCCAGCGACCAGACGGCCAGGCGCCGGGACGCGCTTGGAGGGGCCAACCAATTCACGTCGCACCTCTCGGTATGGCACGGGGGAACTCGCGTCACAGGCCATCCCGTACCACCGTCCTGCGGGTGCAACGCGGCTTCGTGGAGAAGCCCGGGTCATCGTTCGGCAGCTCAGCCTCCCCCCACCTGTGTGTCGGCCCATGGCCGGCTGACTGTGTCAGCTGTCTGCCTCCGGCAGACCAAATAGGTGGGGGGACTGAAAGCGTTGCGTCCCCGCCTTGCGGCGCACCGGCAGCCCCGCGTGCCTGCTGCCGGCGTCCATCCATGCGCTTCGCACGGATGGCGGTTTGCCGCCGCCAGATGCGCTGGCGGCCCCCGCCTTGCGGCGGGGTTTTCGGGATGAACTGTTTAAGCGTACCTGATCTAACGCGCCTCCGACAAGGGTAGCGCTTCCTTTTTTTGGTGTGCTAGACTACCGTCATGCATTGGGTTCGCTGGGGCAGTCTGGTGTTGGCGGCGGGCATCGCGCTGGGGGCCTTCGGCACGCACGCGCTGCAGGGCCGCCTCGCGCCCGACATGCGCGCGGTGTACCAGACCGCGGTGCTGTATCACCTGATCCACGGCGTCGGGTTGCTCGCCGTCGGATGGATGGCCGTCCTCAAGCCCTCCAACCCGCTGGTCCAGACGGCGGGCTGGGCGCTGCTGCTGGGCATCGGTCTGTTTTCCGGAAGCCTCTACCTCGTGAGCCTCACCGGCCTGAAAAAGCTCGGCATGATCACGCCGATCGGGGGCCTGGCGTTCCTGTGGGGGTGGATCTGCCTGGCTCTGGCGGCCAGATAACGGCATGAAGAAATGCCTTCTGATCGTTGGGATCCTCTTCCTCCTGTTGCTGGTGGGCGTCGGGGTCTTCATCGCCACTTTTGATGTGGACCGGTACCGGCCCCTGATCGTGGCCAAGCTGGAAGAAGCCACCGGCAAGCCGGTGCGCATCGGGCATCTCTCCCTCGGGTGGAACGGCGGCATCGCCGTGCAGGCGCGCCAGATCGCCCTGCTTGACGGGCCGAACACCGCCCAACCGCCCCTCATCCAAGCCGACGCCGTCAGCGCATTGGTGGAGCTGGCCCCGCTCCTGCGGCGTGACGTGCGCGTGGCCTCGCTTGTCCTGGAACGTCCCACGATCGAAGCGCGGCGTGACGCGCAAGGCCGGATCAATCTGTTGGGAATAGCCGCGCCCGCGGCGCCGGCCCAGTCCGCCGCCGCTTCCACCCCGCTCAGGGCGGCGTCCCGAGCGGAGTCGAGCAACGCCGCGCCCACGCCGGTCTCACTGCACATCGGCTCAGTCCGCGTGGAGCAGGGCACGGTGCATTGGATGGATGAGTCCGTCCGCCCCGCGATGGACGTGTGGCTCAAGTCCGTGACGCTGACCGTGCAGCCGGTGATCCCAGGCCGGCCCATGGCGGTGGACGTATCAGCCGCCCTGGCGCAGGAGCGCCCCAATCTCCGGCTGCGAGGCCAGGTGACGCTGCCGGATGCGTCACAGCCTGGGAAGGTGGCGGGGTTCCATCTGAGCCTCGAGCGGATCGCCGTCGAGCACTTGTTCGCGCCGCCCGCGTCGGACGAGCCGCAGCTGCGCGGACTGGTGACGGTGGCGTGGGACGGCGCACTGCCGACCCTGGCCTCCGACCAGCTCCTCAAGCAGCTCTCCGCTCGCGGGCGCCTGAAAGTGGAACAGCCGGTGGTCGCCAACCTCAATCTGCTCCGGGTGGTGTTGGAACGGCTCTCCATGCTGCCGGGACTGATGCAAGCCTTGGAGTCCCGCCTGCCGCCGAGCTATCACACCACGCTGGCGGCGACGGACACGGTGCTGCAGCCCGTGGACTTGGCGTTCACCGTGGAGCAGGGCGTGCTGCGGTTTCAGGACGTGGCGCTGGCCACCGATACCGTCCGTATGACCGGGACGGGGCAGGTGGGGATGGACGGCCAGTTGTTCCTCTCCTCCCGGCTGCGCATCGAGCCGGAGCTGTCGGCGGCGCTCATCAAGAGCGTCGAGGAATTGGACGGGCTGGCGAATGCGGCCGGCGAGCTGGAATTGCCCTTGGCGATCCAAGGCCAACTGCCGCGCGTCAGCGTCATCCCGGACCTCAACTATGTCGCCTCCAAGCTGCTGGCAACGAAAGCCCAGGACCTGATCGGCGATCTCCTGAAGCGGCTCGCCCCCGACGAGCCTCCCCCCGTCTCTCCTTCCCAGTAACCCGCGGCCGGGCGCTCCTCGCGGGGCGGCCCTTGCCAAATTAGTTGGCCTATGCTAATATTTAGCATAACGAAACTATTTTCGCATGCCGACGACACCGCACACGATGATCCGTCACGCCGCCGCCAATTCGACTCCGCTCCAGGCGGCGTCCCGAGCGAAGCCGAGGGACGCCGCACGCGCGGTGGCCGAGCTGATGCCGCAGATTATCCGCGGCGTCCAGCTTGATTTCTTCCTGTCCCGCAGCGTCACGCAGACCCAGCTCCTGGTCTTGATCGCCATCCACGCGCACCGGCGGTGCGCCATGGGCACGCTGGCCCGGAGCCTGCACGTGGCGATGCCGACGGCGACGGGCATCATCTCGCGGCTGGTCCGAGCCGGCTACGTCCGGCGCCTGGCCCATCCGGCGGACCGCCGGCAGGTCATGGTGGAAGTCACGCCGCGCGGCGCCGACTTCATCCGGGAGTTCCAGGGCGTGATCCGGCGGCGATGGGAAGACGTGCTGCGCGTGCTCGAGCCGAGGGAATTGACGGCCTTCCACGGCATCCTGACGAAGCTGACCAAGCAGTTCCACCCCCTCTCCTGACCCATGAAGCTTCGCACGGTATTCGGACTGGCCTGGTGTGTTCTCGGGATCGCGGCGGCTCCCGCCGCCGCGCTTGAGGGAGACGCCCCCCCGCCTGAGGCGAACGCGCTGACCTTGCAGGAATGCTACGCCTTGGCCAGGGAGCGCAGCGAAACGCTCGCGATCCATCAGGAGATTATCCGCGAAACCGAAGGGCGCTTCCTGCAGGCGCTCAGCGGCGCGCTGCCGCGGCTGAGCTTTTCCGCCTCGCAAAAATGGCAGGACGGGAACGGCGGCTCCTCGTCCACCTTGCCGCGCGTTCCCGAGCGGAAGTTCACGGTGACCCAGCCGCTCTTCTCCGGCTTCAAGGAGTTCGCGGCCATGGCGGGCAGCCGGGCGGAGCGCCGCGAGCGGGAGCATGAGCGCGCGCAGGCGGAACAGTTGCTTCTCGTGGACGTCTCCGACGCCTTTTACCAGCTCGCGGCCTATCAGCAGGACGTCAAGGTGCTCGAAGCCATTCACGCGGCGCTGGATGACCGGCTGGGCCAGTTGAAGGAGCGGGAGCGGCTGGGCCGATCCCGCCAGAGCGAATTGGTCAGCACCGAAGCGCAACTGCGCCGGCTGGAAGCGGAGCAGGAACGGGTGCAGTCGCTGGAGCGGGTGGCGCGGCAAATCCTGGCGTTCCTGACCGGCCTGGACGGCGCGACGGTGGCGGCAGACGACCCCAGCCAGCCGATTGCCCTCGGCCAGGAAGTCAGTTATGTGGCGAAGAGCGATTTGCGCCCCGATGTCCAGAGCGCGCAGGACGCCTGGCAGGTGTCAGTACAAGCGGTCAACATTGCGCGCGCGCAATGGTTTCCGACGGTCAGCGCGGAGAGCAACTATTACACCAAGCGCGTCGGGGCGACCGCGGACGTGGACTGGGACGCGCTCATCAAAGTGGACGTGCCCATCTTCCAAGGGGGGAAGGCGTACGGCGGCACCAGCGAGGCCGCCGCCAAGGCCCGCCAGGCCCGCCTGGTGTTGCTCCGGACGCAGCGCGAAGCCGCGCACGACATCCGGCAGCTCTATGCCCAGCTCCAAGGCGCCCAGGAGCGCACGAGGGCGCTTCAGGAAGCCCTCCACGCATCCGAAGAAGAATACCGGTTGGAAGCGGAAGACGAGCGGTTGAACCTGGTGAACCACCTGGACGTGCTCGACGCGCTCCAGCGGCTGCAAGACGCCCGGCGCGAGCTGCTCGCATCGCAGTATGAGGCCAAGCGGCTCTACTGGCGCCTCCAGGCCGCGACGGGTGAAACGCTATGACCCTCTCCGATATTTCGATTAAAAACCCCGTGTTCGCCTGGATGCTGATGGCCGGGTTGATCGTGTTCGGCTTCATCAGCTTCCAGCGCATGGGGGTGAGCCAGATGCCGGACGTGGACTTCCCGGTGTTGTCGGTGAACCTCACCTGGGAAGGCGCAGCGCCGGAAGTCATGGAAACGGACGTCGTGGACATCGTCGAGGATTCGCTGATGACCGTCCAGGGCGTGCGGGACATTTCCTCCTCGACCCGGCAAGGCCAGGCGACCATCACCGTGGAGTTCGAGTTGGATCGCGACATTGATGTCGCGCTCCAGGAGGTGCAGACCAAGCTGGCCCAAGCCCAGTTGCGCCTGCCGCGCGAGCTGGATCCGCCTATCGTCAACAAAGTCAACCCGCAGGACCAGCCGATCCTCTGGCTCGGCGTCTCCGGCGAGTTGCCGCGGCGCGAGCTGATGGAGTACGTGGAAGACCACCTGAAGGACCAGTTCCAGACCATCAACGGCGTGGGGGAGGTGTTCCTGGGCGGGTTCGTGGAACGCAATCTCCGGGTGTGGCTGGATGCGGAGAAGCTGCAGGCGTTTCAGTTGACGGTGGACGACGTGATCGCGGCCATCCAGCGGGAGCACGCCGAGGTCCCGGCGGGCCGCATCGAGACGGGCGCCAACGAGCTCAATGTCCGGGCCATGGGCGAAGCGGGCAGCGTGGAGGAGTTCGGCAAGATCATCATCAGCCGCCGCGGCGGGCAGCCGATCTACCGGACGGTGTTCCTGTCGGACGTGGCGATGATCGAAGACGGGCTGAATGACGTCCGGCGGATCGCCCGCATCGGCGGCAAGCCGGCGGTGGGCCTGGGGATCCGCAAGCAGCGTGGCGCGAATGAGGTGGCCGTGGCGCGCCGGGTGCTCAAGCGGATGGAAGAGGTCCGGAGTACCCTGCCACCGGGGATCGAGATCGGGATCAACTTCAACCGCACGCGGTTCATCGAGGACTCGATCCAGGAGCTGACCTTCACGTTGATTCTCTCGGCCATCCTGACCTCCATGGTCTGCTGGTTCTTTCTCGGCTCGTGGAGCGCGACGCTCAACATTCTGTTGGCCATCCCGACGTCCATTATCGGATCGTTCATCTGCCTCCGCGCCTTCAATTTCACGCTCAATACGTTCACGCTGCTCGGGTTGTCGCTGGCCATCGGCATCGTGGTGGACGACGCGATCATGGTGCTGGAGAACATCGTCCGCTACCGCGAGCAGGGGTTGGCCCCGGTGGAGGCCGCCAGCGTCGGCGCCCGCCAGATCACCATGGCGGCCATCGCCGCGACGCTGGCGATCATCGCCATCTTCCTGCCGGTGGCGTTCATGTCCGGCATCATCGGGAAGTTCTTTTTCCAGTTCGGGGTGACGATTTCCATCGCCGTGGCGCTGTCGCTGCTGGAAGCGCTCACCCTCGCCCCGATGCGCTGCGCGCAGTTCCTGCAGGTGGGGGAGCGGAGCACGCGCCTCGGGCGGGCGGTGGATGGGGGATTCGCCTGGATGATGCGGCGTTATCACGCAGCACTCGCCTGGGCCTTGGAGTATCGCGGGGTGGTGCTCGTCGGGGCGACGCTCGTCTTCGCCGGCTCCTTGTGGTTCATGAAGCCGCTGCGAAAAGAGTTCGTGCCGCCGCAGGACCAGAGCATGTTCCTCGTCCGCCTCCAAACGCCGGTGGGGTCGTCCATCGAGTTCACCGACGCGCGGTTCAAGCAGGCGGAGCAATTCGCCATGAGCCGGCCGGAGGTGAAGCGCTACTTCGGTTCTATCGGCGGGTTCGGGGGCGGGGAAGTGAACACCGGCATCCTCTTTCTGACGTTCAAGCCGCCCCGCCAGCGGCCCATCGTGCCGCCGAACACGCACCCGCTTTCCCAACGGGAACTGATGGCGCTCTTCCGGAAGGAGTTCAACGCCATCCCCAACGTGAAGGCCTTCGTCCAGGACCTGAGCTTGAGCGGTTTTTCGGCCCAGCGCGGCTACCCGATCGAGCTGACCGTTCGCGGGCCGGATTGGGAGCAGCTGGCCGCGCACGCGGAGGCGCTGCGCCAGCGGATGGCGCAGAGCCCGCTGATGGTGGACGTGGATACCGACTACCTGACCGGCATGCCGGAGGTGCGGGTGCGCCCCGAACGGGCGTTGGCGGCGGAACGCGGCGTGAGCATGGAGGCCATCGGCCACACCGTCAATGCCCTGATCGGCGGCGAGCGGGTCGGCAAATACACGCGCGGCGGCCGGCGCTATGACGTGCGGGTGCGGTTGATCCCCAGCCAGCGCACGCAGGCGGACGACATCGAGCGGCTCTGGGTGTGGAACAACCGCGGAGAAATGGTGCAATTGAAAGACGTCGTGACGATCACCGAGAAGCCGACGCTGCTGACCATCACCCGCCGCGGGCGCGAACGGGCCATCGGGTTGTTCGCCAACGTGGCGCCCGGCGCGTCGCAAGCGGCGGCGCTGGCGGAGGTGCAGGCCCTGGCCAAGGCGGCGGTGCCCGCCGGCTACCGCGTCGTCTTCGGCGGCAGCACGCAGACCTTCCGCGAATCGTTCCAAAGCCTGGTCTTTGCGCTGTGGCTGGGCATCCTCGTGGCGTACATGGTGCTGGCGTCGCAGTACAACAGCTACCTGCATCCGGTGACCGTGCTGCTGGCCTTGCCCTTCAGCATCTCCGGGGCGCTGGTCGCGCTCTGGATGGCGGGGCAGTCGCTGAATATCTACAGCTTCATCGGGTTGATCCTGCTAATGGGGATCGTGAAAAAGAACTCCATCCTCCTGGTGGACTTCACCAACCAGATGCGCGAGCAGGGCCGCTCCCTCCACGACGCCTTGCTGGAAGCCTGCCCCATCCGGCTGCGCCCCATCCTGATGACCTCCATCACGACGGCGGCGGCCGCGGTGCCCCCGGCATTGGCGCTGGGGCCTGGCGCAGAAACCCGGATTCCCATGGCCGTGGCGGTGATCGGCGGCGTGACGCTCTCCACCGTCCTCACCCTGTTCGTCGTGCCGTGCGCGTACAGCCTCTTCGGCCGGTTTGAGCGGCGGGGATACGCGCTCCAGCCGGCTCCCGCCGCTTCTCCGCAGCTCGCGCCGCCGTCAGGTATACTTTGAAGTACCATCAGCACGCTCGCCCCACCCGGTGAGCTGGCCTGAGCGGACATGGTGAGCTGGCCTGAGCGGACATTTCGGAAGCCGGTTTGGACACGCGCCCACCCCGCGGGGGGGTAGGCGCGTGTGATTTTTGGGGTGGGGCCGAAGAAGGGAGGCGCAAGGATGGAGAAAACGCCGAGACGAGTGTTGGTGGTGGAAGACGATCTCTCGCTCGCGAAAGCCGTGAAGATGCGCCTGGAATTGGAGGGGTTCACCGTGCAGGCGGTCCATTCCGGAGCGGCTGCCCTCGCCTGCGCCGCGGAACACCAGCCGGAAGTGGTCGTCCTGGATCTGCGCCTGCCGGACATGCACGGCTATGAGGTGTGCCGGGAATTGCGCCGCCTGGCTACTCCCTGGAACATGGCGATCGTGATGTGCACGGGAATGGACAAGCCCATTGACCAGCTTCGCGGGTACGCCTTTGGAGCTGACGCCTACCTGGTGAAACCGTACGATTCCCGCGAATTGATCCACAGCGTGAAGCAGCTGCTTGGAGAAGAGATCCCCGCCTGACGTCGAAGTGTCAGACACTTCAAGAAGTGTCTGACACTTCGGTGGGTGAGAGAGGTTTTTGCTCGCCAGCGACGCTGCGTCGTGCTATGATACGACATCATGTCAGCACGGCGCGCGGCAGATGTGCAAGCCCGTTTCCTCCTGTGCCTGGTCCCGGGACTCCTCGTGGCTGCCGGCCAGCCTCTGCTTGAGGCCGGCGAGGCGCCGCATGCCGGCCCGTCTGCTCCAGCGCCGGAGGTCTATGAGGCCATGGCCCCGGCCGCCCTCACCGGCCCCGCGCACTCGCACGGGACTCGGTACCGGTTGACCGGCGGCGATTCCGCCGATCCCCTGCTGCGCAGCGGGCGCTACGTGCTGCAGGCCCACGCCGCGTATCTCCCTGCGAACGTCCCCGACCGGGGGCAGTAATCCTCTGAGCCGATTCGACGTCGTCGTATTAGGGGGCGGCATCATCGGCTGCGCCGTTGCCGAAGAGCTGGCTTCGCGCGGCACCTCGGTCTGTCTCGTCGAGCGGCGCGCGATCGGCTCCGAGGCCTCCCAAGCCGCCGCCGGCATCCTCTCCGCCCATATGGACGTCGAGCGCCCTGGCGCGTTCCTGGAGCTGTGCCTGGCCTCGCGGGCCCGCTATGCGCACTGGGTGCGGCATCTCCAGCAGCGCAGCGGCGTGGAGACCGGGTACCATCTCGACGGCATCCTGTACCTCGCCTTGGCCGAAGCGGATGTGCGCCGCATGGCGGCGCGGATGCGCTGGCAGCATCGTCGAGGGTTGCAGGTGGAGCGTTGGTCCGCGGCGCGGACTCGTCGGGAAGAGCCGGCGCTGTCCGGAAGCTTCACCGCCGGCTTTGCCTTTCCGGATGAAGCGCAGGTGGACAATGCTAAGCTGATGGAGGCGCTGGCCATTGCGTGCCGGAAGGCGGGCGTCGCCTGCCTGGAAGGCGAGGAGGCGCGCCGGCTGCTCCTCCGTCGCGGGGCAGTTTCCGCAGTGGAGTTGACCTCCGGCCGCCGCATCGCGGCACCCGTAGTCGTCAACTGCCTGGGCAGCTGGGCGGGAGAGGTGCGGGGCCAGCCGCTGGCGTTTCCGGTTACACCGGCCAAAGGGCAGATCCTGGCCTTTCACGCGCCACCGCGGATGTTCCGGCGCGCCGTGATGTCCGAGGCGGCGTACGGCGTCCAGCGTCGGGATGGGCGGCTCCTGGTGGGTTCGACGATCGAGCACGTCGGCTTCGACCGTCGGGTGACGCTGGAGGCGATGTCCGGGATCTTGAACGGGTTCCGACGCTTCGTTTCTCCCCGCGCCCTGGCGCAATGCGCCTTTCACGAGGCCTGGATTGGCTTTCGGCCATATACCGCAGACCGGAAGCCGATCCTGGGGGCGACAAGCATCCCCGGCCTGTACGCGGCCACCGGCCATTTCCGCCACGGCATTCTGCTCGCACCGATCACGGCACATCTGATCCGCGAGTTGATCCGAACCGGCCGATCGTCATTGGACATCAGTCCGTTTGCCCCGCAGCGATTCCACATGAAGGGAGGACAGCATGCGTAGCGGAATTCGAGGATGGGTGGTCGTCCTGGTGTTGGGGGGCGTTGTGGCCTACGCCCTCGCCGAAGACTTGACCCTCACCACGTACTACCCCTCCCCCCGCGGGGTCTATCAGGAGCTGCGGGTCGCGCAGCGCCTTGCCCTGGGCACCGGGGTGCCGCCGGCCCGCCTGACGGTAACCGGCCCGGCCACCGATCCCACCGGCGGCGTCTGTCCGGCCGGCTCTGACTGGTACAACGAGGATGGGGATGGCACGGTGGATGCGGGGGAGTGCAAGGTCACCGGCCTGGTGCTGACGGATGCGGGGAGCCTGGGGTTGGGGACCAAGAACCCCTTCCCCCGCCTGAGCGTCATCGGCCCAACCACCAACCCCGTCAGCGGCACCTGTCCCGCGGGCTATGACTGGTACGATGAGAATGGCAATGCCATCCTGGAGGCCGGGGAGTGCAAGCAGATGGCCCTGCGCGTGACGGAGACCGGCCAAGTCGGCATCGGGAAGTCGAGCCCGGCCGAGCGGCTGGAGGTCAACGGCAATATCAAGCTCTCGGGGGCGACGCCAACCTCGCGCATCATGAACGTGGCCGATCCGCGCGTCTCGCCCACCGGCGACTACGATGTCGCCACCAAAGCCTACGTGGATGCGGCGGCGGGGGGCGGCGGAACCCTCCAAATGGTGGGAACGCACACCTGCCCGTCACCGTGGAATCTGGCCTACAGCGGATATCTGGTCTTTCCCTGCAGTACCGCGACGGGGGCAATGAGCGATGTGTTCTGCTCTCCCGTGACCAGTACCTCGACGACGTACGGCAACATGTGCAGTCTCCTATATGATGTCAGCCCATCCGGAACCGGCGTCCTCGCCCCCCTCAGGTGCGCGGTCTGCTACAAGTAAATTAAGAAGGCCTAAGCCGGGTTTCGCGGTGGGCTTATACTTGACAACTAAGTAAGGTTTACGTATCCTTATAGGTGTGAGGGCCACATGAAGATTTCGGCGCAGGAAGAATACGGGCTGCGTTGCCTGCTCCAGTTGGCGCGGGCGCGCAATGGACAACTCCTGACGGTGAGGGAGATTGCCGTCAAGGAGCGCCTCTCCACGGCCTATGCGGAGAAGCTGCTGCGCCTGCTGGCCCGCGCG
>JAHFGX010000052.1 GCA_023247215.1 Candidatus Omnitrophota bacterium | reverse complement strand
CCGAATGCCAATTGCGACGCGGTGGAGATGCGGGTCTTTCACGACCTGGAGCCGCCGCGCCCGGTGACGCACGTGCACCTCGAGCATGAGCCGGGGCATCCGCAATGGTATGCCCTCACCGGATGGACGCAGATCGGCCGCTGCGCGTCAGCGATCGCCCGGCGGGTGGATGACTCCGGAGAGGGCGTGGTGTACCTGGTGAGCGGCGGGGACGCCGGGCTGCGGCTGCAGCCGGAGCGTCGCCAAGCCACCTGGCAGCTCACGGACACCCAGCAGTTCGGCGCGCCGTTCCTCCTCATTGCCGATCCCAAAGACCTGCGCTTCCTCCCCGTTCCTCCCACCCCTTCCTAAGGGTGCGGCAGGGAGCGTCTCGGTCGCGTCAGCGCTTGGCGCGTCCTGCTCGTCGCTGAGTGGTTGACGACGGAGAAGCCGCGTCGTATACTAATAGGCTCTCATGGCCGACACTCTCGCAGACAAACGGTTTGAAGAGTTCCTCCAGGAATCTCCCAACGCCAGCCGGGAAGAGATTGCCGAGTTCCGGAAGCTGGTCGAGGGCTATTTCCTGGGTGAGCTTACCCCCGACGAGTTCAAGGCCCGCCGGCTCCATATGGGCACCTACGGGATTCGCGCGACCAAAGACGTCCACATGATGCGCGTGAAGATTCCGCAGGGCAACCTCACCGCGGAACAGCTTGAGGCGCTGGCGGACGTGGCCGAGACCTATTCCAAGGGCATCGGGCACATCACGACCCGCCAGGACGTGCAGCTCTACTGGATTCCCACCCGGGAATCGCCCAAGGTGATGGCCACGCTGTCGGCGGTGGGCTTGACCACCCGCGAAGCCTGCGGCAACAGTGTGCGCAACGTGACCGCCTGCCACCTCGCCGGCGTGAGCCCCACCGAACTGTTCGACATTACCAAGCACTCCGAGGCTGTCACGCGCCATTTCCTGCGCAACCCGGCGTCCCAAAAGCTGCCCCGAAAGTTTAAGATCGCCTTCGAAGGTTGCCCGGTGGACCACGCCAAGACCGTGATTCACGACATCGGCGCGGTGGCGGCCATTCAGGAGCAGGGCGGCAAGCGGGTCGTCGGCTTCAAGCTCTACGTCGGCGGCGGGCTGGGAGCGGCCCCGATGCAGGCCATCCTGCTGGAGCCGTTCACGCCGGCCACCGAGCTGTTGCGCACCTGCGAAGCGGCGGTCCGGGTCCATGACCGCCTGGGCGACCGCAAGAACAAGGCTACCGCCCGCATCAAGTTTGTCGTCAAGCGCCTCGGCCCGGACGCCTTCCGCAAGGAAGTGTTCGCGGAGCGGGAGAAGCTGCCGGCCTACGCCTACCCGGACATGCACGTGACGGAAACGGACGAGCAGCCCCCCGCGGCCATGGACGTGCCATCGGCTCCGTCGGTGAACGGCACGTACACGCGCTGGATGTTCACCAACGTGATGGGCCAGAAGCAGCCGGGCTACTCGGTGGTGACGATCCGGCTGCGGCTGGGCGACATCTCCTCCAGCCAGATGCGGTCGCTGGCGAAGATCGTCCGCCGCTACTGCGGCGGTAAGCTGCGCACCTCCATTGATCAGAACCTGGTCCTCTGCTGGATTCGCAACGAGCACCTGGCTGCCCTCTTCAGCGAGTTGGAGCCGATCGACCTGGCGGAGACTGAGGCGGGCAAGCTCTGGGATGTGACCTCCTGCCCGGGGGCGGAAACCTGCCAGCTTGGCATCTCCGCGTCGCGCGGGCTGGCGCGGGCCATTGAAGCGAAGTTCAAAGAGACCGGCATGAGCGGCTCGGACGTCGAGGACGTGCGCGTGAAGATCAGCGGCTGCCCGAACTCCTGCGGCCAGCACCATATCGCGGACATCGGCTTTTTCGGCGGCGCGCGCAAAGTCAACGACCGCCTCACCCCGCACTTCCAACTCATGCTCGGCGGCTTAGCTGAGGAAGGGAAGGTGGAGTTCGCCAAATCGGTCCTGAAGCTGCCGGCCCGCCGCATTCCCGAGGCCGTCGTGCGGATGCTCGAGCTGTATCGCGCCGAGCGCACCTCGCCGCAAGAAACCTTCCGGGCGTTCTCGGCCCGGAAAGGCAATAGCTATTGGCAGCAAGCGCTTGATGCCTTTACCACCCTGCCGCCGCACGAGCAGTCCCCGGAAGCCTACCGGGACTGGGGTGCGGAGACGGAGTTCTCGCTGGGCGATATGGGCCCCGGTGAGTGCGCCGCGTAAGCGGACCCCGCTCCTTCCGAGCCTCCCACCTCCTCCTAAAAAAATCTTATTGACAAAGGCTGGCTATTAGTCTATCTTCCCCATAGATAATATAGACATATGCAGATGCTCTCAAAGAAGTCCAAATATGCGATTCGGGCGCTCCTGGCGCTGGCCAAACACCAGGATCATACGCCCGTGTTGATCTCCGCCGTGGCCGAGCAGGAGCGGATCCCCAAAAAGTTCCTGGAGCTGATCCTGCTGGAGCTGAAGAACGCCGGCCTCCTCCAAAGCAAGAAGGGCAAAGGCGGGGGCTATTCCCTCGCCCGCCAGCCCGAGGCCATCAGCTTGGGGGAAGTGATGCGCGCGCTGGATGGTCCGCTTGCCCCCCTGCCGTGCGTCAGCCAGCGAGCCTACCAGAAATGCGACGAGTGCGAGGACGAAGCGACCTGCGGCATCCGGGCGGTCATGAAGGAAGTGCGGGACGCCACGGCAAAGGTGTTGGATCGGGAAAGCCTGGCGGACGTACTCCGCCGGACCGAGCGGCTCCAGCAGGAACAGAAGAAGGTGCTCGTCTATGCCATTTAAATGGCGGGGTCGAATAGGGCGGGACGCGATATTCGCGGGTGTAGCCGTGCTGGTCGCGATCGGCCGCGCAGGCGCGGTTTCGTCGGCGCAAAAGAGCCAGACGCTGCTGAACGTCTCCTATGATCCAACACGCGAGCTCTACCAGGATTATAACGACGCCTTCGCCGCGCACTGGAAGGGCAAGACCGGCGAGTCGGTGACGATCGAGCAATCGCATGGCGGCTCCGGCAAGCAGGCGCGGGCCGTCATTGACGGGCTGGAAGCGGACGTCGTGACGTTGGCGCTGGCCTACGATATTGATGCCATCAGCCAGAAATCGGGGCTGCTGCCGAAGGAGTGGCAGCGACGGCTGCCGGACCACAGCAGCCCCTACACGTCCACCATCGTGTTTCTCGTCCGCAAAGGCAATCCGAAGCGGATCACGGACTGGGACGATCTCGTGCGCCCCGGCGTATCCGTCATCACCCCCAACCCGAAGACCTCCGGAGGGGCGCGATGGAACTACCTGGCGGCCTGGGGCTATGCCCTCAAGCAGTCTGGCCAGGATGAGACGCGGGCGCAGGAGTTTGTCACGAAGCTCTACCGGAATGTTCCCGTGCTCGACGCCGGAGCGCGGGGCTCGACGATCACCTTTGTCGAGCGCGGGATCGGCGACGTCCTCGTGGTGTGGGAGAATGAGGCGTTGCTGGCCGCGCGGGAGCTAGGAGCGGGGCAGGTGGAGGTGGTCGCCCCTTCCGTGAGCATCCTGGCGGAGCCGCCGGTGGCGCTCGTGGACCGGGTGGTGGACCGGCGCGGGACGCGCGCGGTCGCGCAGGCCTACCTGGACTATCTCTACTCGGAGGAAGGGCAGGCGATTGCGGCGAAGCACTACTACCGTCCCCGGTCGGCCGCGGTGGCGGCAAAGTATGCGGCGCAGTTCCCGCCCGTGAAGCTGTTCACGCTTGAGGAACTCTTTGGGAGTTGGGAGCAAGCCCAGCGCACGCACTTTAACGATGGCGGGATCTTTGACCAGATCTATGCCCCTCGATAAAAAAAGTGTCAGACACTTTTTCCCGCACAAAAAGTGTCTGACACTTTTTAAACGACACAGCGTGCTGCCGGGTTTCGGGCTGGCGATTGGGATTACGCTGAGTTACTTGAGCCTCCTCGTACTCCTGCCGATTTCCGCCGCGTTTCTCAAAGCCGCGGGGATCGGCTGGGAGGGATTCTGGCGGGTGGCGACGGAACCGCGGGCGCTGGCCGCCTACCGATTGAGCTTCGGCGCTTCATTCCTGGCCGCGCTCGTGAATGCGGTGGCGGGGTTGGTGGTGGCGTGGGTGCTGGTGCGCTACCGGTTTCCCGGCCGCCGGCTGCTGGATGCGTTGGTGGATTTACCCTTCGCCTTGCCCACCGCCGTGGCCGGTATCACGCTGACGGCGGTATTGACGCCCACCGGGTGGATCGGGCGGTGGCTAGCACCCTGGGGCATCCGCGCCGCCTTCAC
>JAHFGX010000036.1 GCA_023247215.1 Candidatus Omnitrophota bacterium | reverse complement strand
TAGCGGATGCCGCGCGTTCGGCAATACGCCCACAGCTCCTGGTGCGCCGCCTCGGAGAGTTCCAGCCGCCGCAACATGTCCAATTGGGATTCACCCGCCCCGGTAGCCTTGGCCTGGTACTCGGCCTTGGGCGCCACCGCCGATGCCAGCCGCTCCGCCTTAAACGCCTGGAACTTCACGGCGTCCGCCCCGGCGGACACCGCCGCATCCACCAACCGCCGGGCCATCGCCACGTCGCCGTTGTGGTTCACGCCGGCTTCCGCGATGATGAAGCACGGCTGCTGCGGGCCGATCCGCCGTCCGGAAAAATCCACGGGAGCTACCAGGTCGTCCATCCGCCGTCCACGATGAGGTTCTGTCCCGTCACGTACGCCGAGAGATCGCTGGCCAAGTAAGCCACGGCGCCTTTGAGATCTTCTTCCGCCGCCATCCGGCCCAACGGCGCGCGGGACTCATAGCGCCGGCGGAACACCTCCGGCTGCTGGCGAGCGATCCCGCCCGGCGAGATGGCGTTGACGCGGATCTTCGGCGCCAGCGCCGTCGCCAAATAGCGCGTCAATTGGAGCAAGCCACCCTTCGAAGCGGCGTAGCCGGCCGGCTGGGCCATCGTCGTGCCCTCATAGAGCCGGCCGTCCGGCGCAACCAGGCCGTACGTTGAACCGAACACGATCACCGATCCGTGGCCGGACGCCTCCAGCGCCTGGCGCGCCTCTTGCGCCAGCACGAAGGCGGAGGTTAGGTTGACGCGCATCGCGGCATCCCAGCTCTCGACCGTCTGCTGGTCAAAGGGCACGGCCCATCCCGGCGCGTTGGTCGTGCCGACGTAGGCGGCGCAATGGACGATGATATCCAACCCGCCCAGCGTTGCGATGGCGTCGCGGGTCACGCGCCGCACCTGCGCTTCATCGCGCAGATCGCACGGCAGCGCCGCGACCGGCTGCCCGGCAGCGCCGTTGGAGAGCGCGACCGCTGCCTGGCGGCACGCGTCCGGCTCACGATCCAACAACCCGACCGCCGCCCCCAACTCCCGCAGCGTTTCGACGACGGCGCGGCCCACGTGCCCGGCTCCGCCGGTGACCAGTGCGCGCCGGCCGCGTAGATCCATCAGTTGGTTTACGCTGCGCATAAGAGTGCGTCCCGCAGCCACGGTAGATGGATCAACCCGCTCTTCACCAGCGCCTCGGCGCGCTCAAACTGTTCTGCGGTGTCAATGGACATCGCGCGCAGCTCCGGGATCTCGTAGAGCCGGTAGCGCCCGCCGGCCTGCCAGGCCCCCTCATAGCTGCGGACGAACGCGGCGCGCCACACGTAGAGCGCGCCGTTGATGCGGTAGATCGGCGGCGCATCCTGCCGGCGCTCCACCTGTCCGCCCTCGCGGATCCACTGCTCCATCCAGCCCTCGCGCTCGACGACGCAATGCCACAATGGGTTGAACTCCGGCCGCGACACGGCGATGACGCCATCCGCCTCCGGGTGCTCGGCCAGCTCGTGCAGCGCGCCGACCACGTCGGCCGCCTCCCGCGCCGGAGAGGTCGGATCGAGGAGCATCAAGAGATCGTAGGGTTGGCGCTCCTGCCGCTCGGCCTCGGCCAGCGCATGCCGCAGCACCGGCCAGAGCGGGGTAGCGTCCTGCGCCAGCTCCGCCGGCCGCATGAACGGCACCGCCGCGCCGAACCGGCGGGCCGCCTCGGCGATCTCCGTCGAGTCGGTCGTCACGATGCACCGCGCCACCTCCGGGCATGACTTGGCAAACAGGATCGAGTGCGCGATCAGCGGCAGCCCGGCGAACGGCTTCAGATTTTTTCCCGGCAGCCCTTTCGATCCGCCGCGCGCGGGAATCACCGCGAGGATGCGTCCGAGTGCCGCGCTCATGCGCGCACCGCCTCTTCGCGGCGGCTGCGCCCGGATCGCCGCGCCGCCTCGCACACCGCGACGGCCCGCGCGCCCTCGTCCAGCGTGGCCAGCCTCGGGTCGGCTGGCCCGCCGGCCACCGCCTTCAGGAACGCCTCAGCCTGCAGCCGGAACGTGTCGTCCCGCGTTTGCGACGACGGCCAGACGCGTCCCGGCCCCGTCGCTGGCTCCAGCGACACCGTGCCGCGCAGCCCGTCCCACTCAATCGTTCCCCGCTCCCCGCAGGCCTGCAACCGCCGGCGCGCCGGGCGCGTCACATAATCCAATGCCATTGACACCCTCGCGCCGCCCGGCGTGGTCCACTGCAGGTCGGCGGCTTCCTCTTCGGCAATGCCCAGTATTCCGGTGTTGGCCAGTTGCGCGTGCAGCGCCTGGGGCCATCCGAACAGCCAGCTCGTGTAATCAATCTCGTGCACCAAATCCAGCAGCACGCCGCCTTCGCCGGGCCGCGCGGCGTACGTGTCGCGGTACGGCCGGGATGGACGCCAATCGGGAAGGTACGATTGGCACTCGACGCGCACGCTGTGGATTCGTCCGATCTCCGGCAGATGCTCGCGCGCCGCGCCGAGCGATTCGGAAAACCGTATCGTGCAGCCAACCCACACCCGTCGGCCCAGGCGCGCGGCTTCGCGGCCCAGGCGCTGTGCGTCGGCGAGCGTCGCCGCCACAGGTTTTTCAATCAAGAGGTCCATGCCGCACGCCACGGCCGCCAGCGCGTCTTCCACATGGCGGCCGGTGTCGGTGGCGATGATCGCCGCCCGCACGCCCGCCTCAGCCGCCTCGCGGACCGATCCACAGCCGGCATACCCCTCGCCGGCCAGCTCGGCCACGCGCGGCCGCCGCACCGGCACCGCCACCGGCTCCACGTCCGGCAACGCGCGCAGCGCCTGCAGATGCCGCAGGCCTGCGCTGCCGGTCCCGATCACCGCGACCCGCAGGCAGGACACCGCCCCCGCCGACCGCGCCGTCATCCCTGCCGCTCCTCATAGCCGAAGACCGATTCCGCAAACCGGACCAGGCGCGCCGTCTCCCGCAGCGTCATCAGCGGCGCCAAAGCGCGCACCGATGGATGCGCCAGCGCCGCCACCTGCTCAAGCAGGCCGGCTTTGATCTCCCGCGACGCGACGGCCAGCGGCACCTCTTCCCACTCCCCCGGCACCACGTGCCGCACCGCCAGCCGCTCCATTGGGCAGAGCCGGTAGGAGGCGAGGCGCGTGTGCACCTCGACCGACCAGCGCCCAGTGGATTCCCAATCCGCATGATAGGCGAAGGGCACGCCGCGCTCCGTCAGGCCCGAACCCACAAACACCGAGCCGGCCGGATGCCAGTCCAGCGATCCGGCGCGGTGCGCCTGCCAGCTCAACGGCATCCCGATGGCCGCGTGCGCCATGCTCAATACATGCAGGCTGTTGGCCACACCCCAGCGCTGCAGCGTCGAGCGGGAAAACCGCTGCGTCCAGTCCGCCTGCACCCGCTCCGTCATCGTATAGACGCAGGAGGTCGCCCCGCCCTCGCGCGCGATGCGGCCGCGCAATTCCTGCAGCGACGGATAGGCGATTCGGTTGAACGCGCAGAACGCCTCGCTGCCGGCGGCGTCCATCCGGTCCGCCAGCCGCTCGATCTCACCCGACGAGAGCGCCACCGGCTTCTCGATCAGCAGCCGCCGGAAGCCGCAGGCGGCCAGGTGCGCCGCCGCCGGGGCCAGCGATTCGATCGGCACGGCGACGATCCCGATCTCCCGTTCATTCCGCGCCGAGGCCAGCCGCTCGAAGCCTCCGGTCACCGCCTCCAGTTGGGGGCGCGTCCGCAGCGCGTCCTGCGCCCGCTCGGTCCGCACGCAAACGCGGATCGGGCCGGCGCGCAGCGCCTCGAGCGCGGCGACATACGCTTGTCCCATCCGGCCATAGCCGACCACCGTGGCGGCGCAGCGCGCCGGCCCGGCATCGGCGATGGCGTTCACCAGCGCCAATGAGTCCGCGACCTGAGATACGTCCAGCGTCACGTCGCCGGGCATGCGTCCAGCTCGCGGTTGAGCAGCCGGGCGAACTGCGGCTGCAGCGCCTCTAGGATGAAGCGATGGGCCACCCACGCTTGCGACAGCGTCGGCAGCGCGCACCAGCCGCGCGCGAGCAGGTCGGCGACGAACTCCGATGTCAGGCGGCTGACCAACAGCTGCCCGCCGCACGGCGCCGAGCGCCAGGCCCAGCCGGACTCCGCATCGCTCTCGACCGCCCATTCCCGCAGGTGATCCACCACGCACCGGTAGGTCCGAGACGCGATGGTGATATGCTGATAGGCCTGGTGGTCGCCGGCATACGACAGGATCAGCTCGCCGCCGTTGGCCGTCGTGCCGCGCAGCGTTCCGCTCAAGTCGCACAACTCCGGCCCCCGCTTGGAGGCGTGCACGGTGTCGTCAATGTCCGCGTCGCGCAGCTCGATCGCCTCCGCGCCATCGTAGTACGCGAACAGGTCGGCCAGGTGCACGCCGCCGCTGGCCAGACCCCAGTTGCCACTCACCACGTGCAAGCGCACGGGCGCGGACGGGCCCACCCGCTGCTTGGCCAGGGCGTGGAACGGATGGGCGCGCGTCTGGCAGTTGACCCAGACCGACAACCCCTGCGCCTTAGCCAACGCCAGCAGCTGCTCATAGGCTTCCACTGATTGCGCCACCATTTTCTCCAACAGGAAGGTCCGGTAGCCCAGCGCCTCGGCCGCGCGCCGCACCGCCTGGGGACGCGCCCCGGCTTGCGTGGCCACCACGCATACGGCGCCTCCAGGCTGCGCGTCGTCGAGCGATTCCAACCATCGGATCGAGGCCGCCGGCGCCGCCGGCAGCTCGGCCAGCCGCGCGCGCCCCAGGGCCAGCGCCTCGGGCCGCGGATCCACCACCTCAATCCGGCGCAGGCCCGGCACGGCGGCCAGCCCCTGCAAGTGGCGGCTGCCGATCTCTCCGCATCCGATGAGCAACGCGCGATCGCTGGACATCAGGCCCGCTGTTCGTACCACGCAATGCCGAGGTGCTTGGTGTGCTGGATCGTGCGCAGGGCCCGCGTTCGGCCGTCAATCTCGCCGCGCGCCAGGCGCTGCACAAACTGCGGCACGCCGTAGTGCCCGTTCACCGTCAATCCCACGTCGTGAAAGACCACCATCCCGCCCGGCCGCACCAGCGGGCTGTACAGGAGCCAGTCCGTCAGCACCGACGCGTACTGGTGGTCCCCGTCAATGAAGAGCAGGTCCACGCCGTCCGGCGCGCATTGGTAAGCCTTCTGCACGGTGGACGGATCGTAGGACATCCCAATGAGGAACGCGCTTCGACGGTCGCCCAGCGTCCAGCGGCCGGCAAACTCGCGCAGGTTGGTGCCGAAGGTCCGGATGCGCTCGTGCGATTTCTCGATCGTGATCACCCGGTCGAAGAGCTGCCGCCACAGAAAGTGCGTGCTCCCGTAGTAGCCCAGGCCGACCTCCAGCGCCGCGCCCAGCCGCTTGCGGGACAGCAGCAGCTCCACGAGCTCGGCGATCTCCCGGCGGTCCTGCTGGATGCCGGCGTCGTCCGGGATCATGAAGTCCTGCATCGGCACCCAGTCGCCCTGCTCGTAGCGGCCGTTGCCGTGGCGGGCCACCCAGGCGTCCAACTGGGCCATGACGCGATCCGCCGTCTTCGGAGCGGTCCGGGCCGGCGTCGCGCGCGTCTTCAGTGCAGTGGGCATCAATACGCTCCTTCAGGATGAGGGTGAGGTGACCGCGTCGTAGACCGGCTTGAAATCGCCGCCATAGCGCGAGGAGGGATCCAGCAGCGACGGCAGCGACAGCGGATTGGCCAGGCGCTGCCCGGCCTCGCGCACCTGCCGGACGACGGCGCGCACCACCGGAATCCCCCGCAGGCGCTGCTGCCAGACCGGGCGAGGCTGCCAGCCTGGCCCGATCTCCTTGCGGCGGGCGGACGCCACCAACCGGACCAGGTGCCCCCACAGCACCTCGCGGACCACGCCCTGCGCCTCGTCGCTGCTGAGGCGATCCTGCCGCTGCAGCTCCTGGCTGATCCGGTCGCGGAACGCCTCGTACGAGGGATGCCAGACCGGGCTCGTCAGCCAGTCATACACGTGCGGAAACCGGTAGCTGGCATGCGTCTGGTGGATGAGCGATAATCCCGGTACCTCTGCGACCTTGCCATGGATCAAAGACACGCACACCGGAATCATCTCATCCTTGAAGACATTGGAGTTGTTCGTGCCCGGCAACGCTGAGACGCCGGAAAACATCGCCCGCCACACCCCGGCGCGATGGACGGAATACAGCAGCGTCTTAGGCCCCTGAGCGAAGAATTCCCGCAGCCGCGCGGCCGCAGTGGGAGCCTCGGTCACTGCCTGCGGGTAGGCCGTGATCGTCCCGATCGGACCATGCACACCTTGACCCTCGACTTGAAAAATCACCGCCTGCCCGTGCGCTGCGCTGTAGTCGGGATGGGTCTCAAGGAATTCAACGCATCGCGCCAGCGTCCTGGGCGAAAGGAAATCGTCATCGCCGAGGAAGGCGCAATACGGCGTGGTCACGTCCCGGCTCAACGCTTCCAGCGCCGCGCAGGAGCTCAACCCCGGGCACGCACGGTACTGCACCGAGAGCCGGCCCGAGACCGAGGCGCGGCGCACCGCCTCCTGCACCTGCCCGGCCGGCTCCGGATCGCTGGAGTCGCCGATCAAGAGCGCCGGGGCGTCCGGCACGGCCGCATAGTAGCGGAGCAGCCGCGCGACAAACGCGGCCCGGTTCTTGGTCGGCACGCACAAGGTCAGCATTTGGTGATCGCCTCATATATCGGCAGGAAATCTCGATGATGCGGCGAGTTGGGACGAAGCAGCGATTTCAACGACATGGTATCCCATCCGCCGCGCAGCGCGTGCGAGAGGGCCCGCCATCTCCAGGGCGGCACCCGCCGCCCCCAGGACCACCGCTGCTTACTCGTCATGTCCTGCGCCACATGCGACCAAAACGCCTGTTTGACGATCACGCGGGCTGCCTCCGGCGGCAGCCCATCCGCCGCCATCAGCGCCTCGGCCGTCATCTGCTGGAACGCCGCGTATTTCCCGGGAAAGCTCGGTTCCGTCACCCAATCGAACACGTCGTGCGAGGCGCGCGGCTCCTGCCACGGTCCGCCGGCGTCCGCGCGGCCCTCCGCCAAGAATCGGATCCATGCGTCCGCGCCTCCTGCATGCACCTCTTTGCAGAGGTAGAGCCGCGGCAAAGCGTGGGCGTTGCCTTGAATCACATCCAGCGCCCCCAGCGCCAGCTCGGCCCAGCGATAGCCGAATCCCTGCGCGCAGCATTGCTCGACGTTCTTCCTGAGCCAGGCGGCGCGATGGATGGAGGAGTTGAGGGCGGCGTGATACCGCGTGAAGTGACTCCGCAGCCGCGCGGCCGCCGACGGACCCGTCACCGTCTGATGCGGATAGCGGCCCAGCGCCTCGATCCGCACGCCGTCCGGCGTCGCGCGAGGCCGGAAGGCCGCGCTGCGGCCATGGACCACGCTGTAGTCCGAATGCGCCTCCAGAAACCGCACCCCCTCCGCCAGCGTTCGGGTCGCGAGCAAATCATCGTCATTCCACACAACCACGTAGGACGTCTCGACCCCGGCCAACCCCTCCAGCAGCTTCTGCATCGGCGGCAGGCTCGACGGATACCGGAGCCACTCAACATCCCCCCGGCCCAGCCGCTGCCGCAGGGACTCGCTGCCTAACGGCTCCGAGCTGGAATCCAGGATGCGGAGGAGCCACGGCAGCCGCGCGCTCTCGGCATACCGGAGCAGCCGCGCGAGATGCGGATAGCGGTTGTAGGTCGGCACCAGGATGGTCAACGCAGCGCCTCCCGGCATCACGTTTCCACCGCCATCCGCGCGCGCCGCGGCGTGCGCGAGGCCCGCTGCCCCGCGCGCGTCCTCAGGACCTCCACCAGGCGCCGGCATACCTCGTCCACGTCCGCTTCGCTCAGCGCCGCCGCCGACGGCAGGCAGACGCCGTAGGGTGACAGGGCGTAGGACACCGGGTTGACCCGGCGCATGTCGCGCCCCCGGCCGTATGGCGCGAACGGCGGCATCGAGCTCAACGGATAAAAGAACGGCCGCGCGCCCACGCCGCGCGCCACCAGCGCCTTGACCACGGACTCTTTGCGCAGCCCGCAGCGCCGGGCAATCATCGCCGTCGTGATCCAATAGGTGCTGCGGCTGTCCGGCGTGGGCCGGTTGAGCTGCACGCCGTCCACCCCCTGCAGCCGCTGCTGGTACCACGCAAAGAGCTGCCGCCGCTTGGCCACCAGCTCGTCAATGCGCGAGAGCTGCGCCAACCCCATCGCCGCTTGCATGTTGGTGAATTGATATTTGTACCCCAGCTCGTGCGACCAGTAATATCGCGCGCCTGGCTTCTTGTTGATGCCGTGATGCGCCAGGCGCTTGGCCCGCTCGTAGAGCCGGCGATCGTTCGTCACCAGCATGCCGCCCTCCCCGGTCACCAGCAGCTTCGTGCCGTTGAAGCTGTAGACCCCGAGGGTGCCGCACGTGCCCGCTTTGCGCCCCTGGTACTCGGCGCCGATGGATTCGGCCGCGTCCTCAATCACCGCCAGCCGATGCCGGCGGGCCACCGCATTGATCGCGTCCATCTCCGGCATGTTGCCCAATAATCCGACTGCGATGACCGCCTTCGTGCGTTTGGTGACCGCCTGCGCGACGGCGTCCGGCGACGCGCACCAGGTGTGCGGGTCCATGTCCACGAAGACCGGCCGCGCGCCCACATAGCAAATCGGAGCAGCCGAAGCCACCCAGGTGATGTCCGGCACAATGACCTCATCCCCGGGCCCGACGCCAAGCGCCATGAGGGCCAAGTGGATCGCGCCGGTGCAGCTGCTCGCGGCCAACGCATACCGCAGGCCGGTGTACTCGGCGAAGCGGGTTTCAAACTCGTCCAGGTCGCGGCGCATGCCGGCATACCAGCCGCGGCGCGCGGCATCGGCCACGCGCTGCACTTCCAGCTCGGTGATGGAGGGGCCGGCGGAGGGAATCAGCCCACCGACGCGCGGCGCGGGCGCCTCAGCCTGCGCCGGAGCGAGCGCGGCCACGCGCACCGAATCCACGTACGCGCCCTCGAGCTCGAAATGGTCCTTAAACACGCCCTCGATGCGGAACCCCAGCTTTGCGAACAGGCGCGCGGACGCGGTGTTGTTGGCGTAGTAGTCGGCCACGATGCGGTGGAGCCCCAGCGCCTCGAACGCATATTGCACTACCGCTCCGACCGCTTCGGTCCCGTAGCCTTTGGACCATTCCGCCTTGTCAAAGATCATGAAGGCCAGCTCCGCCCGCTGATGGACGGCGCTGACATTGAACAGCCGGATATTGCCGATATGCCGGCCGGATTCCTTTAGGAAGATGCCGATCAGGCGGGATTGCTCATCGGCAGCCGCCTCGTGGACATAGGCGGCCACTCGCTCCGGCGTCCACTCCACATGACGGGCCTCGGTGAGCCGCACGACTTCCTGGTCACTTAAGGCGTCGATGTAGGCCGGCGTAATATCCCCGAGACGCAATAGGCGTAAGAGCAGCCGGCCTGTCGTCCTGAGAGGAGCCTCGATCGCGCGCGCCTGACTCATGCTCTCACGCTTTCGGCAGGCTGCGGGTCCCGCGCCCAACGGATCTCCGGCGTAATGCGCCCGGCTTGAAAGAGCGCCTCCAGCCGCTGGAGCCGGTAGAAGTTCGCCTGCGTGAATTGCGCGGCGTCCAGCCTCAGCGCCTGCAACCGCTGGACCAGATCGGCAATGCCCTCCGGCATGGTCCACCGGCACCGGAAACCCGGCAGCGCCTGCCCGATCCGGTCGAATGACACCCGGTAGGTGCGGGAATCCACGCCGTCCTGGATCTTCCGGTCCCGGACCAGCGCCTGCAGCTCGGCGCCGGCGGAGCTCCCTGTGAATGAAGAGAGAAATTCCAGGGAGCAGCCGGGCACAGCGCGGCAGACATGCTCCGCCAGTTCCAACACCGTGCAGTTGTTTCGCGAGTCGCCGACATTCACGGTCAGCGGCCTTCCAGCGGGCAACGGCACCGTCAGGCATCGCGTAATGGCTTCGCACGCATCTTCGATGTGAATGTTGGGGCGCCAGGCGCGCCCGTTGGAATTCAGGAGAACCCGCCCGGTGGCCACCGCCATGCCGGCGAGCATATTGACGACGATATCGAACCGCATCCTCGGCGAGAGCCCGAACACCGTGGCGAAGCGCAGGAACACCGGGCTGAACGCCCGGTCCGCCAGGTCCCGCACGTCCTGCTCGATCTGCAGCTTGTTCAGCGAATAGGCCGTTTGAGGCTGCGTTGGAGCCTCCTCCGTCAGCAAATCGAGGCTGCCGACGCCGTACACCGAGCAGCTCGACGCAAAGATAAACCGGATACCCATCGATTGACACAGGCGGGCCAGGCGGACCGCATAGGCCCGGGTGGGATCATAGACCGCGGCCGGACTCAGCGCGCCGAACGGATCGTTCGACATGCCGGCAAAATGCACGACCGCGGCCGCGCCCTCCAGATCCCGTTCCGTGAGGTCCCGCGCATCCCGGAGTGCCGTCGGCCCATCATCAGGCGGCGACAGGAGGCACTCCTGAAACAACCCCAGGTCATAGCCCATGGTGCGAACGCCGCGCTCCCGCAGATAGGGCGTCAACCGGCTTCCCAGGTATCCCAGCGATCCGGTCACAATAACCAATGGTTCAGGCATGCGAGTATGTCGGCAGCTGCATGTCCGGCGCATTGCCGGAGGGGCGCCGGGTGCCGCGCCGAACGGATCGAAGGATCGGTTCGAGGCATTGCGCCATTCGCTCGGCGACTCTGCGATTGCCTTCCACGTTCCAATGGCGGCTGTCGGCCGTATACACGCGCTCCGCCGCCGTGCCCTGCAACTCCACGCACAAATCGACCACCACCGCGCCCGCATCTGTCGCGGCCCGCTCCAGTGCCGGAGCGGAGGCATCCTCGGGCGCCTCGCCCGTAAACCGCGCCTGCGACGGACACCGCACGACCAGCGCCGCCGGCGCCCATCCGGCAATGCGCCGAATCCGCTCGGCATTCAATTGCATAATCGTCCGTCCCCCGGCCCATCTTCGGTCCACCCAGGTCCGGAGATGCGCCCCCACACTCGCATGGACCGCCTGCTGCTCGCGGTCCAGCGCGCGCACCTGCGCCGCGCGCTCATCATCCGGCCGTGCGCGAAACGCCCCGTCGCAGATCCCAATCGGCCGGGTGGTGTGGATGGGATAGCCGTACCGGCAATAAAACCGCTGGCGGCGTTGATCCGCGAAGAAGCCAATCGCCGGCCGGCTCAGGATGCCGTCATAACACCCCAGCACGACGACGTCGGGCGCCAACAATCGCACGACGCCGCGCAGGGCCATCCAATTGGCCGGCCCGGCCCCCGGCAGGCCCAAATTGAACACCTGCGTCTGGGGACCGACGCGCTCCTTGAGCAGCGCGTCCAGCAGGTTCGGCCACGCCACCTCGCTGTCGAGGTTGCTGGTGAACGAATCGCCGATCACCGCGATTCGAAACTCGCGCGCGGATGACCGGGGCGCGTACGGGACATCGTCGCGAAACCCCCAATTGTTCCAGCGTAGCTGATGGCAGAACTCCAGCGACCCACCCTGCAGGCGGCCGAACCACGCCGCGGCACCCGGCCGATAAAAGAGCATCCCGGGCCGGAACACATCCCGGTCGTAGACGTAGGCTGAGTCGCGCAGCCGGTCGTTCATGCGCTTCGCAACCCGCTCCCCGCCATCTCGATCACGAGCTCCG
The DNA here is from genome assembly GCA_023247215.1 of Candidatus Omnitrophota bacterium. Classification (GTDB taxonomy): domain Bacteria; phylum Omnitrophota; class Gorgyraeia; order Aquiviventales; family Aquiviventaceae; genus JACPRA01. The sequence continues at coordinate 5,431 of JAHFGX010000036.1, read as the reverse complement.
TCATGCCGCCGTCTCCGCTGCGATCGTGTTCGATGACCATCCGGCCGCTCCATCAAGGATGCGCACATCCGGCACCGGCAGGATGAACTTCCCGCCCCGGCGACGGTACTCCGCTTGCTGGCGCAAAATTTCGTCCGCGAAGTTCCAGGCGAGCAGCACCACGTAGTCCGGCTGATCATCGAGCAGGCGCTGCGGCGCCACCACCGGAATGTGCGTGCCCGGCGTGTAGCGGCCCTGCTTCAGCGGGCTCTTGTCCACGATGTAGTCAATCAGGTCCGGCCCCAATTCGAGGAAGCTTAGCAGCGTATTGCCTTTGGCCGGCGCGCCGTACGCGGCGATGCGGGCCCCCTGCCCGCGCAATTCGCGCACGCAGCGCTGCAGTGATCCCTTCACCTCCTGCACGCGGCGCGCGAAGGCGTGATACGTCTCAACGCGATCCAGGCCTGCTGCGCGCTCCTGCGCGAGCAGCAGCTCGACCGACGGGCGCACTGGAGCCTGGCCGGCATGCTGCACGAACACGCGCAGCTGGCCGTGATGGATCGGCAACCGTTCCACGTCCACCACTTCCAATCCCGCCTCGCGGAACAGCCGGATCATCGGCCCCAGGGCCCAGTACGACACGTGCTCGTGGTACACGGTGTCGAAGGCCACCTGCTCCAGCAGATCCAACAGGTAGTGCGCTTCGATCACGAACGTGCCGTCCGGCGCCAACATCGTTTTGATGCCCGCCACGAAGTCGCGGAGCGCTGGGATATGCGGGAAGGTATTCGTCGCGGTGATCGCCGACGCCGGTCCCCAGCGCGCGAGGATCTCGCGCGCGCGCTCCAAGGAGAAGAACCCCACGTACCGCTCCACCGCGTCGCCCTGCGCCAGCGCCGCCAGGTTCTCGGCCGGGTCCACGCCCAGCGTCTTCACGCCGCGCTGCCGAAACGCCTTGAGCAGCGTGCCGTCGTTGCAGCCGATGTCCATGACCAGGTCGGAGGCGCCCAGCGCGCCGCGGCGCACGACGACGTCGCTCAACGAGCCGAGATGCGCGCGCAGCGTGTCCGAGGCCGACGACATATAGAGGTAGTCCGCGAACATGGCGGAGGGCGGCACGTGCTCCAACAGTTGGACGTGCGAGCAGCCCTGGCAATACCCGACCCGCAACGGGTACGCTGGTTCAGGCTGAGCCAGCTCCGCCTGCGTCAGGAACTTATTGGCCAGCGCCGTCCGGCCCAGGTCCAGGACCGGCTCGATCCGGTCCGAATCGCAGACAATGCAGCGGCTCATCCACCCACCTCGGCCATCTGACGGCGTTGCGCGAACCAGGCGATGGAGCGGCGCAGCCCCTCCTCCAGCGGCACGCGCGGCGACCAGCCCAGCTGCGCCTGTGCTGCCGTGATGTCCGCCGACATCTGCATGATCTCATCCGTCCGCGTCGGGACCGCGCCAAATCTGGCCGGCACTGGATGGCCCATCAAGCCGAGCACGCGCTCGACCACATCACGCACGCGCGTGCCCTGCCCTGAGCCGATGTTGAACACCGAACCGCCGGCCACCGACGGCGAGGCCGCCATGAGCAGCGCGTCCACCACGTCATCAAGGTAGACGAAATCCCGTTCCTGCTCGCCGGCGGTTAACGGGATGTCCTGCCCGGCCAGCGCGCACGAAATGACGTGCGGAATCAGCCGCCGCGGATGCTCGCCGGGCCCGTAGGGCGTGAACAGCCGCAGCGTCACCGGCTGCAGGCCGGCGGTCTGCGCGGACACCTGCAGCAGATGGAACGCTGCGACCTTCGCCGCTCCCAACACCGTGCCGGGCCGAAGCGGCTGGTCTTCGCGCAGCCCGGCGCCGCTGCCGTACTCGGCGGCAGAACCGGTGGCCACCATCCGCAGGCCGGCGCGATCCTTCAGCGCCTCCAGCAGATGCAGGGTGCCCCCCGCGATCGTCTCGAAGTGGTCCTGGGCGGTCGCCTGGCCCTGATTGAACGACGTGCTGGCCAGGTGGTACACCATCTCCGGTGATGAAACCTTCACCGCGGCCGCCACCGCCTCAGCGTTTCGCAAATCGCCGGCACACACCTGCAGCCCGTCAATGCCCTCGAGCCGCTCCATCGAGCCGCCGGGGCGGATCAATACCGACACGCGGCTGCCGTCAGCCACGAGGCGGCGGACCAACGCCGAGCCGATGAACCCCGCCCCTCCCGTGACCAACACGCGACGCGAACCCATGCGTTTTCCTACTCCACAAACGGCAGCAGAACCCGTGAGCCCTGCGCCTCGTATCGGATCGGCATCTCGATCAGTTCCCTCAGCGCCTCCCGCACCGCCGGTCGCCGCTCAGGCGGCATCAACAGCAAGAGGAAGCCGCCGCCGCCAGCGCCGCAAATTTTCCCCCCCACCGCCCCGGCCGCTTTGGCGTGCGCGTACCAGCCGTCAATTCGGTCATTGGTCACGGTGCTGGCCATCTGCCGCTTGAGCTGCCAGGTCTCGTCCAGGATGCGCCCGAACGCCAGCGGGTCGAACCCGTTGCTCATCATCGCCTGTAGCCGGTGGGCATGCTCGCGCATCGCCTGTAGCTCTGGCCGCTTCTGCGGGGTGTCGCGGAATTGCTCCTGCAGGATGCCGGCCGCGTCGCGGCGGATGCCGGTCCAGAGCATCATCGTATGGTCGAACAGCCGCTCCAGCACCCCCTCGGCCATCCGCTGCGGCTCGACGGTCACGGACCCGCCCGGTTTGAAGCAAAAGAAGTTCAGCCCGCCGAAGGCCGCCGCGTAGTGATCCTGCTTGCCCACCGGCCGCTTCAGGACATTCACCTCGATGTGCGAGGCCTCCTCAGCCAGTTGCCCGGCCGACACGCGCTCGCCGCGAAAGGCGTGCAGCGCGTTGAGCAGCCCGACGGCAAAGCTGCTGGACGAGCCTAACCCGGACGATTCCGGAATGTCTGCCACCGTGCTGATATAGATCGGCGGCTCCACGTGCAGAAAGCGAAGGCTTTCACGGGCGATTTGGTTCCTGAGATCCTCGACCCGCAGCACCATCTCCGTCTCGGAGTAGTTCAGACGGATCGGATGATCAAACAGTTCCCCATGCCGCTTCACCGTGACATAGAGGTACTTATCAATGGTCGTGCTCAACACCGCCCCGTACTCCTGCTCATAGAAGCCGGGCAGGTCGGTCCCTCCGCCGGCAAAGCTCACGCGGAAAGGCGTGCGCGTCACCACCAGATTCGGCCGAGCCATCAACGATCCAACCCCTTAGCCATGCGTGAGCCCCCAATCGTACGGGATGTCCTTCGTGAACGGATCCAGGTACACAATCTCCTCCCGGGAGTGCGGTTCGGTGGCGCAGTTGGCCAGAATCGCCAGTTTCTCGCCGTAGGCCTTGTAGCCGTTGGCGATCCCCGGTGGCATTTGCACCAAGCAATAGTTGTCGTCGCCAAGAAAGACTTCCTGGATGAGCCCCTTGGTGGGCGAACCGTCGCGCCCATCGTACATCACCAGCTTGACGCGTCCGGAAATCACGGCGTTGTTGAGGGTCATCGTCTTGTGAATGTGCCAGGCCTTGATCGCCCCGGGCCAGGCGCACGAGAAGTAGATCTCACCGAATCGGATGAAGTGGGGGTCGGTCGCCTTGAGCATGTGCATGATCTTGCCTCGCTCATCCACAATTTGTTTGAGCGGGAGGACCTTCACCCCGTCAATGGAACGCGTGGACGGGGGACGAGCCACCAGGGCCGATGGATTCATGAATGGAGCGCTCCTTGTGCTTGCCAACGCAACGAGTGGTTCAGCCGGCCGGTGTCCAGCAGATGCCGGAGCCATGTGAGCCGCGTGAACCGGCGGTCCACGAAGTCCTCAGCGGTCAGGCCGATGGCCCGAAACGCTTCGAACAGTTCCTGCGCCCCGTCCCGGATCGTCCAGCGGAACCGGAAGTCGGGAAACGTGCGCGCAAATTTGCTGAAGTCAGTCCGGTACGTCCGCTGGTCGGCATCCGCGCTCGCCAAGCATTCCAGCCGCGCCCCCGGCACGGTCGCCACCACGACCTCGGCCAGCTCCCGAATCTGATGGTTCATGTCGTTCGCGCCGTTATTGAACGCCTGGCTGTGAATCGCCTCAATGGGGGCCTGCAGCACGTGCAGGAACGCCCGCGAGACGTCCCGCACGTGGATGACCGGCCGCCAGGGCTCCCCGTTGGAGTGCAGCACCACGCGGCCGGTCGCCGCCGCCGAGCCTGTCAGGTTGTTCAACACGGTGTCGAACCGCATGCGCGGCGAGAGGCCGTAGATGGTGCCATTCCGTAGGAACGTCGGGGAGAACGTCTCATCGGCCAGCGCCGCGATGGCGCGTTCGGCCTGCACCTTCGAGCGCGCGTACTCCGTCTTCGGATCCAACGGCGAGACTTCGTTGACCACAGCCGCTTCGGACATGCCGTACATGATGCAGGAGGAGGAGAACAGGAAGCGCCGCACGCCCGCCGCCTTGGCGAGCTCGGCCAACCGCACCGAGGCCGTGAAGTTGATCTCCTCGGTCCACGCGGGGTTCAGGTTGCCGATCGGGTCGTTGCTCAACGCGCCCAAATGGATCACCGCGTCAAAGCCGTCCAGATCCCGGGCCTCTACGTCCCGCAGGTCCTTGCGGATCACCGGCACGCGGACCCGGTCCGGCACGAGGGTGCACTCCGCATAGAAGCCGGTGTCCAGCCCGACCACGTCATAGCCGGCTTCCGCCAGCATCGGGGCCATCACCGACCCGACGTAGCCTTCGTGGCCGGTTACCAGCACGCGCATCGTCATCGTGTGCACTCCATCGTCGCGTCCGTATGCGCCGGGATCGTCCCGCGCTTCAGCAATTCGTTGACGATCTCCAGCAGCGGCCGCGCGTCCGACGCCCGGGTCCAGGGGCAGCCGGCCGCCTCCGCCGCCTGGCCGTCCCGCTCATCATCGCCGATGACGTACGTGCGGCTCAGATCCAGATGCCACTCGCGCTGGGCCTGGAACAGCAGGCCCGGTTTCGGCTTCCGGCATTCGCACATCGAGTCCCAGCCGTGCGGGCAGTAATAGATCGCGTCAATCCGTCCCCCGGCCTGCCGGGCCTCCTCGCACATCCGCGCGTGGATCGCCGCCAGATCGTCCTCGCGCATCGCGCCGCGGGCGATCCCGGCTTGGTTGGAGAACAAGAGCACCCGATACCCGGCCTCGGCCAGCAGCCGCAGCGCCTCTTGCGCACCCGGCAGCCAGCGCCAGTCCGCCCAGGAGCGCACATACTGCGCGCGGGGAGGCCGCGCGTTCAAGACGCCGTCGCGGTCCAGGATGATGGCCGGGTGCCTGGCCAGAAACTCCCCCGTCGCCTCCAAACGCTCCGGCGTGCTGACGCTGTAATAGCGATGGTCGGTCACGAAGGCGGCCAGTTGCCTGCGGGCCACCAACGCCGGGTACGCCGCGCGCTCGA
>JAHFGX010000051.1 GCA_023247215.1 Candidatus Omnitrophota bacterium | reverse complement strand
TCCTGAACCACCTGGCCTGGGTGGCGCGGGCGCTGCAGGAAGGCGTGCCGGTGATCGGCTATCTCTATTGGTCGCTGCTGGACAACTTCGAGTGGGCGGAAGGGTTCGGCCCGCGCTTCGGGCTGATCGAGGTGGACTACGCCACGCAGGAGCGACGCGTGCGGCCCAGCGCCCGCCGCTTCGCCGAGATCTGCCGCACCAACCGGCTGGCGTTGGCGGACTAAGCCGGCGTCACGCTATTTGCAGCAGATCGCGCAGGGTTCTGACCGCACCATAGAGTACTGGTTACTATACGAGGTGGCATAGAAGAATGCCCCTTCAGGTCCTTGGTGCGCGACGGAACTACAGGCTAGCCCTCCCGACATGACTGGGTTAGAGCCTGAGAGCCCTCCGATGTAGACTGTCGTATAGCCGGTGAGCGCCGCCGTAAACCCCGCCCCCGCGTTGCACGTGTTCTCTCCGTAGTTCGTGTAGCACACCCCGCCGCCCCCGGCCGCATCCACGTAGTCCTTCGTCGCCACATTCGAACCGGGCGAGGCGCCCGTGGGGGTGGCGACATTGGTGATGGCGTAGGTTGGCGTCGCCCCGGAGAGCTTGATGTTGCCGTTGACCTCCAGCATTTCTGCGGGGGCGCTGGTCCCGATCCCCACCCGGCCCGTCGCCTGGATGATCAGGGTGGTTTGCCGGCATTCCTGGGGATCAATCGTGCCATCCCCATCCTCGTTGTACCAGTCATAGCCGGCGGGGCAGTTGCCGCTGACCGGATCCGTCATCGCCCCGGTGATGGTCAGGGGGCCTGTGGGATCGCGCGTGCCCAGGCCCAGCTTGCCGGTTTCATCCAGGACGAAGGGGGTGGGATCATTCGGGGCATCCTCCACCAGGAGGGCCAGACTCGTCGCATCGGTGGCTCGCACGACCTGGAGCCGCGCCTGGGGGGCCGCGGTCGTGCCGATGGCCACATCCCCGCTGGCCCGCAGCTCCTTGTAGACCCCGCGCGGGGAGGGATAGTAGGTGGTGAGGGTCAAGTCTTCGGCCAGGGCGTAGGCCAGGGTGCCGAGGAGCACGACGAGCACCAACCCTCCGTAGAGACGGGAACGTGTCATTTGACGCACACGGCGCACGATAACGCATTATCACAGACGAATGTGCCGGATTGGAGGTGGCTAGCCGCGCAGGGAGCGGCCCAGATCAGCCAGCCATTCTGACTCACTGCGGCGGGATTGAGGGCGCTGCAGAGCGTGTGGCCGCCTACCCCGACCGTCGCGGCTTGACTGTTTGTTCCAGCAAGTAAGATGTATGTATATAGATACGGCACGATGGCGGTCCCCGCATAGACTCGCGTCCAGCCGTTGGGACACGTAGTCGTTCCCCAGACATCCACTTCTCCGCCACCCCCCGCCGCCGCATCCACGTAGGCTTTGGTGACGACATCCGAGTCGGCCACCGGCGGGGTGGCCACGTTCGTAATGCGGCGCTTGGCGGCATCCGTGTTGGTGAGGGTGACCACATCGTCCAGGCCGGTCGGGCCGGCGACTTTCAGGCGGTAGGCGCCCGGAGTGCTCGTGCCGATGCCGATGTTCCCGTCGGCCTGCACCACGAGGGTCGTCTGCCGGCATTCCTGGGGATCAATCGTGCCATCCCCATCCTCGTTGTACCACTCATAGCCGGCGGGGCAGGTGCCGCCCACCGGATCCGTCATCGCCCCGGTGATGGTCAGCGGGCCTGTGGGATCGCGCGTGCCCAGGCCCAGCTTGCCGGTTTCATCCAGGACGAAGGGGGTGGGATCATTCGGGGCATCCTCCACCAGGAGGGCCAGACTCGTCGCATCGGTGGTCCGCACGACCTGGAGCCGCGCCTGGGGGGCCGCGGTCGTGCCGATGGCGACATTCCCGCTGGCGCGCAGCTCCTGGTAGACCCCCCGCGGGGAGGGATAGTAGGTCGTGAGGGTGAGGTCTTCGGCCAGGGCGTAGGCGACCACGCCGAGCAGCAACACCACGACGAACCAACCCGGAACATTCCGACCCGACATCAGCGGATCTCCTGTGTTTGTGGCGGCGCAGGAACGACGGTGCGTCCCAACAGGGCGGACTCACCGATCAATCCGAATGCGGAGCTATCCCGCGAGCCGTGCGGCAGGTTGCCGAACACCAAATAGGCGTGCGGGGGGATCACCCCGTGGTAATCGCGGATGTAGAGGGAGAGCATCTTCGCGCCCTGGGATGCCAAACGATATGGCTCATGCTGGGCGTTGGTCAGGACCTGATCGTTCACCAACACTTCCGAGAGCCCGTCCGCTGCGGGTTGCAGGGCCAGGCGCTCCCCCGGCAAGCCCTTGGCGAATTTGATGAGCGTTTGGGTGCCGGCATGCTGGAAGACGACGAGGTCGTCGTGCTGGACCGGATGGCAGGCGTAGTAGCCGAATTCCACGGCGATCTCCTGCCCGTGTTGGAGGACGGGGAAGAGCGAGTTGCCGCGCACCGTGCGTGTTTGCAGGCTGATGGGACAATCAGCCGACGCCATCTGCGCGACGGAGAAAAGCAGGAGAGACCCCAGCCAGGCCGAGCGCCGTGAGGATCGCATAACGTTATGCTATCATAGCACACGATGCGGGCGGTTGTCCTGGGAGCGACCGGGCACATTGGGGCGCATGTGGTTCGCGCGCTGCTGGAGAGCGGCCATACCGTGCGCGCGACCTATCGCAACCCGGCCTATCGCTTCGTGCTCGAGGGGTTGCCCATCGAGCAGCGCCAGGCGGATCTCGACGATCCGGCGGCGGTGCGCCGGGCGGTGGACGGCTGCGCGTGGGTCTTTCATTGCGCCGCGTATTATCCGAAGTTCACGGAGCGGCGCGACCAAGCGGTGGAGCGGGGCCTCGCCCAGATCGCCCGGGTCTATGAGGTGCTGGCGGAGGCGCGGCCGGAGCGCGTGGTCTATACCTCAAGCGCCGCGACGATTACGCCGCAGCGGGATCGCCCCAGCACTGAGGCGGATCGTGAGCCATGGCCGCTGACGCATTGGCGGCCGCTGTACGCGACCGTGAAAGTGGCGATGGAGCATGCCGTGCTGCACTACGCGGACCGGGGGTTGGCGGTGACGACGGTGCATCCGAGCTTGTGCCTCGGGGAATACGACGCCCATCCGTTTTCCGGGCGGTTGTTATTGCTGTTGGCCCGGGGGCTGCCGGTCTATCTGGAGCATCATTTCAATGCCGTCTATACCGGAGACGTCGGGGTCGGGCATGTGCTGGCGGCGGAGCGTGGAGCGCCGGGCGCGCATTACCTGTTGGCGGACCGGAACGTCAGCATGAGGGTGCTGGCGGAGCTGGTGGCGCGCCAACGCGGGATGCGGCCGCCGCGATGGGCGCTGCCGTATCCGGTGGCGCTGGCTGCGGCGGCGGCGACGGAGGCGGTGGCAGCCGTCACCGGCCGCGAACCGCTGCTGCCGCTCCGGGCGGTGCAGATGACGCGGCACCGCCAATGGGTGGACGGCAGCCGGTCCCGGCACGCGCTTGGCCTGCCGCACACACCGCTTGAGGACGCGATCCAACGGGCCATGAGGTGGTTTGAGGCGCATGGGTATCTAAAATCATGATGGGGCTGACGCAGTGGATTGCCGAGCTCTTTGCCGGGTCCTCCGCGTGGTGGGGCGTGGCCGCGTTTGTGGCCGGCTTGGCCTTGAATCTCACGCCGTGCGTCTATCCGCTGATTCCGGTCACGCTGGCCTTCTTCAGCAATCAAGCCTCCGGCCGCGTCGGCTACGCCGTGTGGCTGGGCCTGCTGTATGTGCTGGGCATCTCGCTGACGTATGCCACGCTCGGGTTGGTGGCCGCCAAGACCGGCGCGCTGTTCGGCAGCTGGCTGCAGCACCCCGCGGTGCTCATCATACTGGCCGGAATCTTAATCGGCTTGGCGCTGAGCCTGTTCGGGCTGTATGAGCTTCGGCTCCCGGGGTGGGTGAGCGCCCGCTTGGGGCGCGCCTCCTCCGGCAGCGTCGGGGCGTTTCTGATGGGGCTGAGCGTCGGCGTCGTCGCTGCGCCCTGCATCGGTCCGGTGATGGTGGGGGTGTTGGCGCTCGTCAGCCAGTTGGCGGATCCGTGGCGCGGGTTCTGGGTGCTGTTTTTGCTGGGATGCGGGATGGGCGCGCCGTATCTCGTGATCGGCGTCGCCGCGCACCGGTTGGCCCGCTGGCCTGCGAGCGGTCCCTGGCTCCTCTGGACCAAAAAGGTGTTGGGGGTGCTGGTCATCGGGTTGGCGCTCTCTCTCTTGCGACCGCTGGTGAGCCTCTCGGCGCTGCGCGCCGGAAGCGCTGAGCCCCCGGCCACGGCCGCGCGGATCCGGTGGCAGCCGTATACCGCCGCGCGGCTGGCGCAGGCGCAGCAGGATGGGAAGCCGGCCCTGGTAGACGTGTATGCGGACTGGTGCGTCCCCTGCGTGGAGTTGGATCACGTCACGTTCCGGCATCCCGACGTGATGGCCAAGCTCGCCGCGTTCTCGACGCTGCGCGTGGATGCGACGCGGTCGGTGTCTGCCGAAGCCCAAGCCTTGCTGGACCGCTACGACATCTACGGCGTGCCCACCGTCCTGGTGTTCGACCGGGACGGCCGCGAGCGGCCGGAGCTGCGCGTGACCGGGTTTGTGACGCCCGAAGAGTTCCTGGAGCAATTGCGCAAGCTCAGCCCATGAGCCTTCCCTCCCACCATCGAGAAGGCGACGCCGGGCAGCGGACGCTCATCGGCGCGCTCCTGCTGACCGTGACGGTCATGATCGTCGAGGTAGTGGCCGGCGCGATCAGCGGCAGCCTCGCGTTGATGGCCGATGCCGGCCACATGTTCACCGACTCTCTGGCGTTGGCGCTGAGCTTGTTCGCGGCCTGGGTGGCGAGCCGCCCGGCGACAATGGCCAAGACCTACGGCTATCACCGCACCGAGATTTTGGCCGCCCTCGTCAATGGAATGATGTTGTGGCTGCTGGTGATCTGGGTGGCCGCGCGGGCCATCCATCGGCTGCAGGAACCTTCCACGGTGCACAGCGGGCCG
>JAHFGX010000002.1:70804-85565 GCA_023247215.1 Candidatus Omnitrophota bacterium | reverse complement strand
GTGATGCGCGCGCCAGCCGGCGTCCTGCAGCCGCGCGGCCGCCGCTGAGGTGATTGGGGCCGGCACCAGGTACTGCGTCTGCCCCGGCGTGTATTTGGCGGTGAAGTCGAACATGCGCGTGGATCCGGCCGAGGACACCGGCTGGATTTCGATGACCGGCAGCGTGCGGTCGCCGAGGATGCCGACCGTCATCTCGCGTCCGGCGATGAACGCCTCGATCAGCACGCGCGCATCGTAGCGGCCGGCGTCCGCCACCGCCTCCGCGCACTCCGCGGGCGTCCGCGCCAGCGACACGCCGATGCTCGAGCCTTGGTTGGTCGGCTTCACCACGACGGGAAATGTGAGCCGCTCGACGGCGCGGCGAATGCGCGCGGCGGGCCAGGCCGCCTCGATCACCTGGCCGGCCGGCACGCGAAGGCCGGCTTCCTCAAAACAGCGTCGGGCTTCCACTTTATCCAACCCCACGCGGCTGGCCCGTGGATCAGAGCCGGTGTAGGGCAGATCCAACTCTTCGCAGACCTGCTGGATGGTGCCGTCTTCCCCAAAGGGCCCATGCAGCGCTAAGAACACCACGCCGGGCCGGGCGGCTTGCAGCATCTCCCGGGCCGAACGGACCGACTCCTCGACGCTGACGTCCCTGGCGATCACCAGCGACCGGACCGGCCAGCCGCGGCTGATCAGCGCGGCGGCCACGCCCTGCCCGCTGCGCAGGGAGATCTCATGCTCGGAGGAGGGTCCGCCCATCAACACCGCGATGCTGACGCGCGAGGACGGGTCCTGCGGCTCTGTCGGCATGGCTCGCTATCGCCCTCCAATCTGACGGTTGTCCCATCGCTCGCCCAACACGCGCACCTCCGGCTCCAGCCACACGCCGGTGCGCTGCGCCACGCCGCGCTGAATATGCTCCATCAGCGAGAGCACGTCCTCGCAGGTGGCGTACCCGAGATTCACGATGAAGTTGGCATGCCGCTGGGATACCTGGGCGTCGCCGATGCGCGCGCCTTTCAACCCGGCCTGGTCAATCAGGCGGCCCGCCGGCATGCCGGCGGGATTCTTGAACGCGCAGCCGGCGGAGGGCAGGCACACGTCCTGGGTGGTGTTGCGGTACCGCAGCGCGCCCTGGATGCGCTCGGTCGAGGCCTCCGGCGGCACCGTCGGAAACCGCAGGTCCGCGTTGACCACCACGCCTGGCTCCAACGCCGTGTAGCGGTAGGCAAACCGCAGCTCGCCGGGCGTGAGGTGGCGCACCGTTCCGGCCACCGTCACCAGCGTCACCTGATCCACGAACCGCCCGATATTTTGCGCGTTCATGGAAACGGCCCCGCCGATCTGCCCCGGCAGGCCGGCCAGCAATTCCACGTCGCCCCACCCGTGCCGGCACGCCAGCATCACCAGGTGCTGCGTCGTCACGGCCGCGCCGCAGCGGACGCGCGCCTCGCCGGCCTCCGGCTGATCGTTCAACAACTCGACGGTGCGGAAGGCGCGGCCCAAATGGATCATCAAGCCCCGCAGGCCACGGTCCGCCACCAGCAGGTTGGTGCCGCCCCCGACGACGCAGACCGGCACGCCCGCGCGGCGGGCTTCCCGCATCAGATCGATGAGCTCGTCCATCGTCGCCGGCTCGGCAAACCACTCCGCCGGACCGCCGATGCGGAAGCTCGTATGCTTAGCGAGCGGCTCGTTGGACCGTATGCAATCGAGCGGCCACGTCATGGCACAACTCTCCAATGTCGCCAGCACCCAGGAAGAACACCGTGTCGCGGGGCTGGATGAAGTGGATCAAGAACTCCCGCAGCTCCTGCCGCGGAACGTACCGCACGCACGGATGGCCGTGCGCCTTGATGAGCTCAACCAGCCGCTGCCCGCTGACGCCCGGGATCGGCGGCTCGAATGCGCCGTAGATGTCGGTGACGATCACGCCGTCTGCGCGGTCAAAGCAGGTGGTGAACTGTTCTTCCAGCATCTTCGTCCGGGAGAAGCGGTGCGGCTGGAACACGGCGATCTGGTGCCGCCCGCGGAACGGATCGGCGGCCAGGGTCGCCCGGATCTCCGAGGGGTGATGCGCGTAATCATCCACCAGCCAGACGTCGTTGGGCAGCTCCACCACTTGGAAGCGGCGGGCCGTTCCCTGGAAGGCCAGCAGCGCTTCCCGCACCGCCATCATGGGCAAATCCAGGGTGAGGCCCAGGCTGACGATCGCGAGGGCGTTCAAGATGTTGTGGGTGCCGGGAATCTGGAGCTGAAAGCTGCCCAGCCGCTGGCCTTGGTAGCTGGCCAGGAACTCGCTGCCCCAGCCGCAGCGGCGGATCCGCGTGGCGCGCACGTCCGCGTCGTCGTGCAGCCCGTAGGTCAGCTCGCGGGGATGGGACAGCACCTCCCGCGCATTCGGGTCATCGGCGCAGCGGATCAGCACCCCCTCCGGCCCCAAGCGGCTGGCGAATTGCCGGAACGCCGCCACCAGTTTCTCGAAGGTGTGGTAATGATTGAGGTGCTCGCGGTCAATGTTGGTGACGATGGCGATGGACGGGGTCAGCAAGAGGAAGGAGCCGTCGGACTCGTCGGTTTCCGCCACGAGATATTGGCCCCGGCCATAGCGGATGTTGCTGCCCAGGGAGAGCATGTGCCCGCCGACGACCACCGTCGGGTCCCAGCCGGCGTGAATCAGGAGCTGCCCGGCCATGCCCGAGGTCGTGGTCTTGCCGTGCGCGCCGGCGACGGCCACCAACCGCTTGGTCGAGGCCAGCTCGGCCAACAGCTCACCCCGGCTGATCGTGGGGATCCCCAGGGTCCGGGCCTTGCGCAACTCCGGCTCATTCGAGCAGATCGCCGAACTGTAGACCACCAGCCCCACCTCGTTGGTGATGTGGCTGAGGTGATGGCCCAGCTCCACCGTCAGGCCCTGCTGCTGCAGCTCGCGCTGGGAGCGGCCGTACTTGGCATCGCATCCGCTGACCGCATGGCCGCGCTCCCGCAAGATTTTCGCCAGGCCGCTCATCCCGATGCCGCCGATGCCGATGAAATGGATCAGCTTCCCATTGAGCAGCGGCCGCTGGTGCGCGGCAGACGGGGCCGGCGTCGGAGCCGCCACCACGACGACGGGAGGCGCGGACCGCTCGTGCCGCTCGCCGAGTGAACTCACCGGCGTCGCCGGAGCGGCTGCCGGTTCGGGAGCACGAGCCGATGATGGCTTCACCCGGCGGGCCACGCCCAGGACGGTTGTGGCCAAGTGCTGCGCCGCGTGCGGCCGCGCCAGGCCCTGCATCCGGTCGCCCATCCGGCGGCGCAGCGGCGCGTCTTCCATGATTTGCTTCACCACGCCCAAGAGATGCCTCGGGCTGGTCGTCGTCTCCTCCAGCCAGATGCCTGCGCCCACCGAGTCCACAAGCTTGGCGTTGGCGCGCTGGTGCCGGGTGGCATAGGCGTGGGGGATCAGGATGGCCGGTTTGCCGCAGCAGGCCAGCTCCGCCAAGGTGGAGGCGCCCGCGCGCGCGATCACCAGGTCCGCCATCGCATACGCCCACTCCATCTCGGAGACGTGCGAACGGATGAGCGCATGCGCCACGCCGGCCGCCTCGTAGGCTTCTTGCACGGCCGTCTGCTGCCCCGCGCCGGTCAGGTGCACGAATTGCCATGACGCGCGCTGCTCGCTGGAGAGCTCGCGCAGCAGCCGGGTCACGAGGAGATTGATCGCCCGCGAGCCTTGGCTGCCGCCCACGATGAGAATGGTCGGTCCATGCGACCGGCCCTTCAAATGAGACGCCGCCACCTCGCGTCCGACGGTGCCGATGGCGTGGCGGATCGGCAGGCCGGTCACCGTGGCCGGCGTGTGTTTGATCTCGGCGCGGGTGGCTTCAAACGACAGCGCGACGCGATCCACCCACGGCAGCAGAAACCGGTTGGCGCGCCCCAGCGCGACGTTCTGCTCATGCAGCACCACGGGGATCGTGCGCTGCCGCGCGGCCAGGACGACGGGCACGCTCACCCATCCCCCGAATCCCACCACGGCATGCGGCCGGAAGGTCCGCAGGTGCCGGTGCGCCGTCCGCCACAAGCTCCCGGCCGCCCACATCCGTCGCGTCCCGCGGAGCGGACCGGAGGCCTTCAGCACGGCGTGCGCGTCCACCACGTTCCCGTCCCGCTTCATCAGCTCTTGCAGCAACGCTTCGGTCTGCTTGCGGTGGGCGTAGAGGAGCCGCACGTGGGCGCCGGCGTCCCGCAGCACCCTGGCCACCTCCAGCGCCGGGATCACGTGCCCGCCGCTGCCTTCCGCCACCATCAAAATCCGCGGCGACGTCATGCCGCCCCCGCCAAAACCGCTGACCCCGGGCTCGCGCGCCGCCCATGACGGCCGGCGTGCACGATCAAGCTGCACGCGATCAGGTTGCTGACCATCGAGGTCCCGCCGTAGGACACCAGCGGCAGCGGCAAGCCCTTGGTGGGCATCAACCCGGTCACCACGGCCATGTGGACGATGGCCTGCAACCCGATCAGCCCCACGCAGCCGCAAATCAGGTACTTGCTGAAGGGGTCCTCCGCCGCGTGCGCCATGCGCACGCCGCAGCTCACGAACAGCGCGAAGAGCCCCAGCAGCACCGTCGTGCCGATCAATCCCATCTCCTCACCGATGATCGCAAAGATAAAGTCCGTGTGCGCGCCGGGCAGGTAAAAGAGCTTTTGGACCGACATCCCCAGCCCGCTGCCCCACAGGCCGCCGCGCCCCATCGCGAAGTACGACTGCAAGATTTGAAACCCCACCCCCTGAGGATCCTGCCACGGATTCAAGAAGGCCAGAATGCGGCGCCGACGATACGCTTCCCCCGCCACGAGCAGCACGAGCACCGGCACGGCCGCCGCCAGCGTCGTGCCCAGGTGCGCCCACTTCGCGCGCGCGACGATCAGCATCATGAGGGCCACGGCGCCCAGGGCGCTGGCCGTCCCCAAATCCGGCTGCAGCAGCACCAGGCCCGCCATTAGCCCGGTCACCAGCATCGGCGGCAGAAACCCCCGACGGAACTCTTGCAGCTGCTCCTGCCGGCGCGCCAGAAAATCCGCGAAATAGAGGATGAGGGCCAGCTTGGAGAATTCCGACGGCTGGAAGCTCAGGCGGCCCAGGCGGAACCACCGCTGCGCGCCTCCGACCTCCCGGCCGAACAGCAGGACTGCCACCAGCGCGATCAGGCTGACGAGCACTAGCGGCTTCGCAGCGCGTCGCAGCGACGGGTACGGCACCGCCAGGCAGGCCAGGCTCAACCCCAGCCCCAGGACAATGGCGACCAGGTGGTTCAACAGGAATTGCCAGGTATTGCCGTAGGTGGCATCCGCCATCATCGCGGTCGTGGAATAGACCGCCACGCACCCCACCCCCAAGAGGGTGACGATGATCCCGGCCAACAGCCGCCGCAGCTCGCGATCGGTCATGCGCCGGCGGCCTGCAGAGGCGATTCCAACTGCCGCACGAGCTGCTTAAACACCCGGCCGCGCTCCTCAAAATTGGCGAACATGTCGAAGCTCGCGCAGGCGGGCGAAAACAACAGCGTGTCCCCGGCATGGCAGAGCGCCATCGCCGCGTCCAACGCCTCCGCCAGCGTGCCGCGCTCTTCAATCGGGGTCGCGCCGTTGAGCAGTTGCCGCAATCGGTGGCGCGCCTCGCCGATCAGCACGACCCCGCGCACCCGCTCTTGGGAGATCGCCTCGGGCAGCAGCCGAAAATCCATGCCCTTGTCTTTCCCGCCGACAATCAGCACGACCGGACCCTCGCAGCGCTCGAGCGCATAGAGGAAGCTATCCGGGGTCGTGGACTTGGCATCATTGACGATCCGGACTCCCCGGACGGTCGCGACATGCTCCAAGCGGTGCTCAAGCCCGCGGAAATGGCGGAGGGTCTGATAGGTCAAGGGGTCGGCCAGGCCCAAGGCCCGTCCCACCTGCAGCACCGCTTGGCCGGTCAACGGCAGCGCGCGGCACGTCGCCGGATCGAGCCGGAACGGGCTGGGATTGTCCGATCCCCGGCGGCTGCCGTACCAGACCCGGCGCGCGGCGATCCGGTCACCCAGGCCGGCGACCAGCTCGTCATCGCCGTTCAAGACCGCGTGCTCCTGCGGGCCCATCCGCCGGAAGAGGCGCGCCTTCGCGTCCACGTAGTGCGCGAAATCCCCGTGCCAATCCAAATGGTTGGTCCCCAGGTTCAGCAAGACACCCACGGAGGGCTGGAACTCGTCGCACCACACCAACTGGAACGAGCTGACCTCGACAGCGGCGACGCTGCCGGCCGGCAGCTCGGGCGCCACCTCCGAAAATGGGGTGCCGAGGTTCCCGCATGCCACCGCGTGGCGGCGGGCCGCCTGCAGGGCTTGCTGAATCATCGTCACCACGGAGCTTTTTCCGTTGGTGCCGGTCACCGCGACGATTTCCGCCCGGCAAAACTGGAAGGCCAATTCGATTTCGCTGATGATCGGCAGGCGCCGCGCGTGGGCCCACGCCACCGCAGGCGCCGTGGGAGGAATGCCGGGGCTGATCACGACCAGGTCGCACCCGTCCAGCATCTCCGGGTGGTGCCCGCCAAGCTCCACCGCGTCCACCCCGCCGGCTTCCAGCTCGCGGGCTGTCTTCGAGAGCGCCTCGCCAGTTTGCCGCTCCGACACCCGCACGCGGCATCCCGCGCGCCGGAGCAGCTTCGCGGCCGCCAGCCCGCTTTGGCCCAATCCCAGGACGGTGACCCGGCGGCCCGCCCAGCTCAATCCTTTTCGATCCCGCAATCCGCCGGCTGCAGCGCGGCCATCAGGGTCGGCGCGAAGTGCCGGAACCGGCGGGGTTCCGGCCGCCGCCCGACCGTTCAACGCGTTCCGTCCCACCAGGACGGGAGGCGGCAGGACGGTCCTCGGCGCAGCCGCAGCCACCGGCGTCATCGCGGACCCACCGCGGAGAGCGCCACGGCCGCCAGCAACGCGCTGATGATCCAAAACCGCACCACGAGCTTCGGCTCCGGCACCCCGCCCAACTGAACATGATGATGCAGCGGAGCCACGCGGAAGATGCGCCGCTTGTTGCGAAACCGGTAGGACGCGACTTGCAGGATCACCGAGCCGGCTTCCGCGACGAAGACGCCGCCGAGCACGAGCAGCACCAGCGCCGCGTGGCCCACGAGGGCCAGGACTCCCAATGCCCCGCCCAACCCCAGCGCCCCGACATCCCCCAAAAATACCGAGGCCGGAAACCCGTTGAACCACAAGAACCCGGCGCAGGCGCCCGCCAGGCTCGCCGACCAGATGCCCACGACCCTCGATGAGCCGAGCGGATCCTGCGTGCCATTGAAGAGCGCCATCAGCCCGAACGCGGCAAACGCGATGGCGAGGCAGCCGCTGGCCAGGCCGTCCATGCCGTCGGTCAAATTGACCGCGTGGGCGCTGCCGGCGACGACCACCATCGCCAGCGGGATCCACCAGAGGCCCACGTCCACTTGGGTGGCCATCCACGGCACATCAATGGAGCGGTACCCCAGCGAGGGGTCGGACAGGAGCCACCCCATCACCCCGCCGATGCCCAGCGCCGCCAGGAGCTTCGGCCGGCAGCGCAGGCCGCCCGCATTCGGGCTGCTCAATTTCACCAAGTCATCCACGGCACCGATGAGGCCCAACCCAATCATGGTCACCAGCACCATGCGGCCTTCGGGCCGCGCCAGGGCGCCGGACCAGGCCGCCACGGCCGCCGCCACGGCCAGCACGATGAGCCCGCCCATCGTGGGCGTGCCCTGCTTGCTCTGCTGGATCGGCTGCAGGGGCGGGCAATCTTCATACCGGGTGGGCTGGATCCAGCCCTGCCGCGCCATCCAGCGAATGCCGCGGCCGCCGACCACGAGCATGGCGACCAGGCTGGCCATCCCGGCCCAGACGATGTGGTCAATGTATCCCATGGCCATTCCAGTTTTGGCACAGCTGTTCCGTCACCTGCTCCAACCGCGCTCCCCGGGAGCCTTTGATTAGCACCCCATCGCCCGGCCGGATGAGCGTGGCCAAGGCGGGCAACAATTCCGCGACATCGGGCACTGCCAGCATCTCCGGCGGAGCGGTGTTCGCGTCGGCGGCCCCGTTGAGGATCTCACGCGCCAACGCTCCGACGACGATCAGCAGCTCGCAGCCGGCATTCGCCGCCAGCTCGCCGATGGACCGGTGCGCGCTGGACGCATGGGCTCCCAGCTCCAGCATATCGCCGGCAATCACGACCCTGCGCCGCACCTTCAGGTCCTGGAGGATCTCCAAGGCCCGCGCGAACGACAACGGGTTGGCGTTGTAGCAATCATTCACGATGGTCACGCCGCCGCAGCGGAACACTTCGGAGCGCATCGGCAGCGCTGCGAACCGGCTCAACGGCTCCTGCAGGGATTCCAGGCTCAGGCCGAGCGCGCCGGCGCACGCCAGCGCCGCCAGCGCGTTTTCCACGTTGTGCGAGCCGAGCAGCGGCACGAGAAATTCTCCGGCGACGTTCCGCAGGCGCAGCGACCAGCCCTCCGGGCGCTTGCGGATGGCCAGGGCCTGCACGTCGCACCGGTCCGACGAGCCGAAGGTCACCACGCGCGCTCCCGCGGGAAGATAGTCTCTGGCTTGCAGCACCACATCGAGCTGATCCCCGGGCAGCACGGCGATGCCGCCATCCGGCAGGGCCGCCAGGAGCGAGAGCTTTTCCCGGAAGACCGCCTGCAGGGATCCAAAAAATTCCAAGTGCGCCGGCCCGACGTTGGTGATCACCGCCATGGTGGGCGCCGCCAGGCCGGCCAGGTAGGCAATCTCCCCGCAGTGGTTGGAGCCCAGCTCCACCACCGCCATCTCATGCGCCGCCGTGAGCTGCAGCAGCGTCAACGGCACGCCGATGTGGTTGTTCTGGGTCCCCGCGGTCTTGAGGACGCGATGCTGGTGGCCCAGGAGGTGGGCGAGCAATTCCTTGGTGGTGGTTTTGCCGCAGGAGCCGGTCACGGCGACCAGCGGCAGCGAAAACGTCCGGCGATGCACGGCCGCCAACTTGCCCAGAGCCTGGGTGGTGTCGTCAACTTGAATGGCCGGCACGGAGACGAGCGATCCAAACGCGCGCGAGACCACCAGGCAGGAGGCGCCGCGCGTCACCGCCTCCGGGATGAAGGCATGCGCGTCCAGCCGCTTGCCGGTGAGCGCCACGAACGCTTCGCCGGGCGAGACGCGCCGGGAATCGAGCGTGATGCCTCCCACAGGAATCCGGCGGAGCGTTTCCGGAGCCATCGCCTGCTCCATCAAGCGCCCCTCGACCGCTTCCAGAATCCCGCCGATTGTCCACATGGTTGTCAGCAACCCTTTCAGACGCTCACGGCCCCGGTCGTGCGGGCGAAGAATCGTTCGATGACGCTGCGATCGGAAAACGGCACCGTCACCCGCTCAAAGATCTGCTGCGCTTCGTGGCCCTTCCCCGCCACGAGCACCGCGTCTTCCGGCCGGGCCAGGGCCAGCGCCGTCAGGATCGCGTGCTCGCGGTCCACGACCACCTGACACCGCGTGAATCCCGAGACCAGTCCGCTTCGGATCTGCTCGATGATCGCCGTCGGGTCTTCGCTGCGCGGGTTGTCCGAGGTGAGCACCACGTGGTCCGCCAGCAGGCTGGCCACGCGGCCCATCGCGGGACGCTTGCTTCGGTCGCGGTCGCCGCCGCACCCGAACACGACGATCACGCGCCCCCGCACCAGCTCCCGCAGCGTCAAGAGCACCAGCCGAAGCGAATCGGCCGTGTGCGCGAAATCCACGACGGCGTGAATCCCCGCGTCGTTGTGGATGCGCTCGAGCCGCCCGGGCACTTGCGGGAATGCCGCGATGGCCCGCTGCACGGTGTCGCGCGATACGCCCAGCGCCAGTGCCGTGCCGCAGGCGGCGGCGACGTTCATGGCGTTGTGCCGGCCCAGCAAGGGCGACCGCACCGCCAGCAGGCCCCACGGAGTGCGCAGCACCAGCTCGGTGCCGGCCCATGTGCAGGCGGCCTGTTCGATGCCGATCGCCGCGGACGGATCGACGCCGTATGACAGCACCCGCTCCGCGCTCGCGCCCACCGGCCCCGCAGAGCCGTCACGCCAGGCCGAGCGCAGATCCTCCAGCAGGATCCGCCCGTACGCGTCATCGCCGTTCACCACCGCATAGCCGCCCGCCTTCACGTACGAGAAGATGCGCCGCTTGGCTTCCGCGTAGCGCTCCAGCGTCTGATGGTAATCCAGGTGATCCGAGCCGAGGCAGGTGAAGACCGCCGCGTCGAATTGCAGCCCGTCAATCCGCCCCTGGTCCAGCGCGTGCGAGGAGACCTCCATGACGCACCAGCCCAGCCCTTGGCGGACCATCTGTGAAAGGAATCGTTGTAGGTCCATCGCGCCGGGCGTCGTGTTCCCCGACGGCAGGCGGCGCGCGCCGATCTCATAGGCCACCGTGCCGAGCAAGCCCGCCGGCCGCCCGGCTTCCTGCAGGATCGCACGCAGCAGGTAGACCGTCGTGGTTTTGCCGCACGTGCCCGTCACCCCGACCACGCGGAGGCGCTGCGCCGGCTCGCCGAACCACCGCGCCGCGATCGCCGGCAGCAGGCGCTTGGTGTCCGACACCGTCACGAGGGGGCACGGCAGGGCGCGCGCCGGGGCCCGTTCGGCCACGATCGCAGCCGCCCCGCGGCCCACGGCTTCCTCGATGAAGGCATGGCCATCCTGGGACGCCCCGCGCACCGCGACAAACACCTCGCCGGTCCGCACCTGCTTGGAGTGGCAGGCTAGGCCGGAGACGGCAACCGAGGGCACCGGCCCGGGGGCGAAATCCTGCAAGAGCTCACGAAGGTTCATCACACGCGGTTCCTCAACTTGATCGAATTGATCGAACGAATCCGTTGATTCGCCCACTCGTCTGCTCGTTGTTAAGGGACTTTGGCCAGCACGGTCAGCCCCCAGTAGGAGGCCAGCGACTCCACGACCCGGCGGAACACCGGTGCCGCCACCACCCCGCCGAAGTAGAGGGGGTGCGGCTCGTCAATCGTCACCACGACAACAAATTTGGCCCCGGCGGAGGCCGGCACGGATGGATCAGGCACCGGCCCATACCCGACGAAGGACGCCACGAACCGGCTGTGGGAGTAGCGGCCGTTGGGCTCGAGCTTCTGCGCCGTGCCGGTTTTTCCGGCCACCGTCAGGCCCGGTATCTTGGCCAGCTGGCCCGTGCCGGTGTCCACCACGCTGGACAGCATCGAATGCAGCGCCGTCACCGTGTCCGGATTGAGCACGCGCTCGGCCGGCGCGGCGCGGTGCGCGCGGACCACGCGCCCAGCCGGCGCCTCGATGCGCTCAATCAGATAGGGGTGGACTTTGGAGCCGCCGTTGGCGATGACCGACATCATCCCCGCCAACTGGATCGGGGTCACGGCGACCTCCTGCCCGATGGGAATGATAAAGGGGGAGAGCTTCGACCAGCGCGCCGGCGGCGGCACGATCCCGCTGACCTCGCCCGGCAGCTCGATCCCGGTCTTGCGCCCGAACCCGAAGGCGCGGATGTAGCGGTAGAGCTCCTCCGGCTTCAACCGGGAGGCGGCCTTGGCCGTGCCGATATTGGAGGACAACGCGATCACGTCGTGGAAGGAGAGCCACCCGTGCGGGCGGTGGTCGTGCAGCACGTGATGCCCGATCGTGGGATACGCCCCGTTCTCGCAGAAGAATTGCTCCTCCGGCCGCACCCGATGCTCTTCCAGCAGCGCGGAAGCCGTCACGACTTTAAACACGCTGCCGGGCTCGGCCAGATCGGTGATGGCGCGGTTGCGGCGCGCCTCCGTCTTCGCCCGCCCCGGCGCTTGCGGATCAAACGTGGGGCGGGTCGCCATCGCCAGGATGGCGCCGGTGGCCGGGTCCATCACGATCAAGGAGCCGCCTTTGGCGTGGAATTTCTCCACCCCGAAGCTGAGGGCGTCCTCGGCGATGCCCTGCACCACGCTGTCCACCGTCAGCACGACGCTGGACCCCGGCGTCGGGTCGCGCTGCACCGTCCAGGGCCCGATCAGCGCATCGCCTTTGGCGTCGCGCAAGGTGGCAAACGTCCCGGCGCGTCCCTGCAGCTCCTCGTCGAGCTCCAGTTCCAATCCTTCCAGGCCCTGCTGGTCAATGTCCACATGGCCCAACAGGTGGCTGGCGAAGCGCCCGTGCGGATAGACCCGCTGCTCCTCTTCGACCACGCCGATTCCTTCCGAGCGCAGCGTCGCCAAACGCGGCAGCAGCTCCGGGTCCACATGGCGCGCCAGCCAGACAAATCCTTTTTGGCGGGCCAGCCGGCGCGCCAACAACGGCTGGGGCTGCTTGAGCAGCAACGACATTTCGGAGGCCAGCCGGGCCTTGGCCTTGGCCTTGACCTGCCGGGGATTGCCGAACACCGAGGGCACGCGCACGCTCATCGCCAGGATGCGGCCTTCGCGGTCATAGACGGTCCCCCGCGGCGCCGGGACGGCGCGCAACATCCAGTGCTGGGCGTTGGCGCGGCGGGATAATTCCGGGGACTGAATGACTTGCAGCCAAACGCAGCGGAGCCAGAGAAGACCCAGCAGCGCCAAGAACCCGGCGTAGACGCCGAAGAGGCGACGGCTACTCTCCGCTCGACGCGGACCAGGCCGGCTTGGCGCGGACCATCGTGGCGGATTGCCGGCATCGGCCATCACGGATCGGACGGCGCCGCCTGTGCGACGCGCACCCGCGCCGGCCCCTTCGGCAACTCTGACCAGGCCACGAGCTTGTCCGAGTCCCGACGGGCGTGCATCACGCCGGCCAGCCGTGAGGGCGAATGCAGCGACAACACCTCGGTGCGCAGCCACGCCGTGTCATTCTCCAGCGCATGCAGCCGCTCCGCCTCCGCGCCGACACGATACGCCGCTTGCCACATGGCCGTTTGCTGGGCCACGCGCAGCATGCCGACCCCAACGAGCACCGCCACCCCGATCAGCCATGGCCGCATGGGAATGGTCATGCGAGCCGCTCCACCGCGCGCACCTTGGCCGAGCGGCTCCGCGGATTTTCAGCCAGCTCTTGTTCGGACGGCCGCATGGGCTTGCGCGTGAGGAGGTGATACTGCCCGTCCCGCCGGCCTTGCTGGAAGGCCCGTTTGACGGCGCGGTCCTCCAGCGAATGGAACGTGATGATGGCCGCCCGGCCGCCCGGAGCCAGCACGTCAGGCAGGACGCGCAGCAGCTCGTCCAGCGACGAGGCTTCATCGTTCACCGCCATCCGCAGCGCCTGGAACGTGCGCGTCGCGGGGTGAATCCGCATGCCGCGGCCGCCCCCCGGCACCGTCTCGGCGATCAGCTGCGCCAAGTCCGTGGTGGTGCGGATCGGCGCGCGCCGCCGGGTCTCCGCGATCCGGCGCGCAATGCGCCGGGCCCAACGCTCTTCGCCGCAATTCGCCAAGAGGTCCGCCAGGTCCCGCTCCGGCCACCGCGCCACGATCTCGGCGGCGGTCCTGGGCTGCGTCGGATCCATGCGCATGTCCAGCGGCCCCTCGCGCAAAAAGCTAAAGCCCCGCTCCGGCGCCTCCACCTGGAAGCTGGACATGCCCAGGTCGGCGAGGACGCCCTGGACCCGCTCGACCCCGAGCGAGGACAACACCTGCGGGAGCTCGCGGAAATTGGCGTGCACGAAGTGCACGTGGGGGGCGAATTCTACCAGGCGGGCGCGGGCCACGTCTAAGGCGTGCGGGTCAGCATCGAGGCCGATGAGCCGGCCGGGCGTCAAGCGCGGGAGCAGGCTCAGCGCATGCCCGCCCAAGCCGAGGGTGCAGTCCACGAAAACCCGGCCGGATTGCGGGGCGAGCAGTTCCACAACGGTCTCGCAGAGGACCGGGCGATGGTGCGGGGGGTGGTGACCGGAGCTGAGAGCAAAAGTCGGCGGCTCCATTTCACAGAGGGGCATCAAGGTTCGTCACCGGCGTTGCCGGTCCGTCACCGCGGCCGGGTTAGTCCAACAGGACGCGTTCAGCCAGGTCTTCAAAATTTGCCCGCGAGGTTTCGTAAAACTCCCGCCATTTTTCTTTCGCCCAAATCTCCAGGCGGGTCGAGACCCCGACGATCACCACGTCTTGCTTGATCTGCGCAAATTCTTTGAGGTGCTTCGGAATGAGGAGGCGGCCGAGACGATCCAATTGCATTTCGACTGCGCCGGAAAAAAACAGGCGATTGAACCGGCGGCCTTCGGATTTGGTGAACGGCACGTCCTTGAACTTCCCCTCGGCAGAGCGCCATTCCGGCTCCCCGAAGACGAATAAGCAGCCGTCCAGCCCCCGCGTGAGAAACACCTTCTCGACGTGCTGCGCCTCGAATCCTTGGCGCAGCTTGGCCGGGATGATGATCCGGCCTTTCGGGTCCATGGCATGCTCGTATTCGCCGTAAAACATCCGTCTCCTGACGCGGCTAACCGCATCAATTCACGAGCGTGATCCACTTCTTACCACTTTGATCCACCGGAGCCCAAACTATACCGTTTCCCTCCTAAACTGTCAAGGGGGGAAGTAAATTTTTTTACGTAACTCTAAGTTTTTCTAGGGGGTAATTGCGGGCGGGAAGGCTGTGGAAAACTTCGAACGGGGGCGGGAAAACGGCTTCAGGAAATGGGGGTCAGCAGCGCGCGCGCCCGGCCCACATCCCGGGAAATTTGGCGGGCCAGCGCCTCGGGGGTGGCAAACTTCCGTTCATCGCGCAGGCGCGCGCGGAGCAGCACGGTGAGGCGCCGGCCATAGAGCCGGCCGCGAAATCC
>JAHFGX010000002.1:67482-70704 GCA_023247215.1 Candidatus Omnitrophota bacterium | reverse complement strand
GGCCGCACGCCTACGTTCATGACGCCCGGCCAGTGCCGGCCCGCCGCCAAGACGTCGACCGCGTAGACGCCCCGCGGCGGCGTGACGGTCCGGCCCAGCGCCAGGTTGGCCGTCGGAAATCCCAGCCGCGCCCCACGCCCAGTGCCACGGATCACGGAACCGGCCAGCTCCACCGGATGGCCGAGGAGTTGAGCCGCGCGCCGCCACTGCCCCTGCTGGAGCAGCGCGCGGATACGGGAGCTCGACACGGGCGCGCCCCCTCGGCGCACGGGCGGTACGACGACGACGCGCATCCCTTCCCGTCGGCCGAGGGCGCGCAGCATGCGTAAATCGCCTCGGCGGTCCCGGCCGAACGCGAAGGTTTCGCCGACGACGACGGCCGCGGCGCGCAAGCGGGCGCGCAAGACCTCGTGCACGAAGACCTCCGGCGTGAGCCGAGAAAACGCGCGCGTAAACGGCAGGACCCACACGACATCCACGCCAAGCCCGTTAATGAGCTCAAGCCGACGCTCGAGGGAGGTCAGCGGCGGCGGGGTGTGCGCGTTGAGCACCTGCTGGGGGTCCGGGTGAAAGGTCACGACGACGCTCGCGGCGTGAAGCCGCTTGGCCCAGCGCACCGTGGTTTGGATCAGGCGCTGGTGCCCCAGGTGCACGCCGTCGAACATCCCGATGGTCGCCACCGCGCGACGAAGCGGCGGGGCCGGAACCCTGCCGGTTCCGGCACTTCGCGCCGACCCTGATGGTCGCGCTTCGGCCGGCTTACGCCCGCGCCAAATCCGCATGCTCGTCCAGGGGTTGCAGGGCGCGGAGCGCATCGGCGGGCTGCGCCCTCAACTGCTCAAGCGGCCAGGCCTGCTCGAGACGCCACGATCCCACCGACAGGCGGACCAAACGGCTGAGGTGCCCGCACGTGCCCAACTGTTGGGCGATGGTCTCAGCCAGCCCGCGGATGTAGGTTCCGGACGAGCACGCGATGGTGCAGCGGATCGCGTCCGGCGCACGCTCGACCAGCTCCGCTTCCGTAATCTCGATCCGCCGGGCCGGCGCGTCCACGCGGATGCCTCGACGGGCCCACCAGTACAGCGGCCGGCCGCGGTGCTTGACGGCGCTGAAGGCCGGCGGGGTTTGTTCCCGCGCGCCGATCAGCGAGCGCAGCGCCCCGCGGACGCGGTCATCGTCGAGCGGCGGCACCTCGGCCGTCTGCAGCGGCGCGCCCCACGCATCGCCGGTGTCCGTCTGCAGCCCGAAGCGGATCGTTGCCTCATACCGCTTCCGGTGCGACTGCAGCGCCTGCTGGAAGGCCAGCGCCTGGCCGACCAAGACGACCAGCACCCCCTCCGCCATCGGGTCCAGCGACCCGGTGTGCCCCACCCGCCGGGTCTGCAGCGCGCGGCGGAGGATCTGCACGACGTCGTGCGACGTCGGGCCCGCCGGTTTATGGACGACGAGCACGCCGCTGGGCGGAGCGCCGACGGAAGACGGGTGGGCCGGCGGCCGGAACCCCGCCGGTTCCGGCACTTCGCGCCGACCCTGATGGTCGCGCTGCGGCATCACGACGACGCCGGCGGGTGATTTAGCTGATCCAGTTTTTCCGATATCTCAATGGACTGGGCGATGGTCTCATCATACCGGAACACCAGCGTGGGGATGATCCTCAACCGCAGCCGCTTCTTGACGAGGCTGCGGATGAATCCCACCGAATGATCCAGGGCGTCTTGGGTCTGCGCGCGCTCCTGAGTGCCGCCCCAACAACTGAACCCGATCTTCGCATAGCTCACATCATTGGACAGCTCCACCTTCGTGATCGTGACGAACCCCAGCGCGGGGTGCTTCAGCTCGCGGTGGATGATCGTGGCGATCTCCTGCTGCAATTGGTTGTTCAACCGGTCTTTTCTGACGGGGTGCATGGTCTACTCCTTAGACGATCATCCGCTACACGCCTTCACTCCGGGATGCGCGCACCCACCGGCCCAGGCAGGCCAAGCAGGCGACCGGGTCCGGCTCCTCGAGCATCCGCCCGAGTTCCTTGCGCGCCCGCCCGCGGTTGAGGCGTTCCAGCAGCCCGGCGCGCAGCGCCTGCCGCAGCTCCTCTGCCGTCCCGGGTTCCAGGCGGCAGCCGAACCGCGTCGCAAACCGGGCCGCCCGGAGGATCCGGCTGGGATCATCCATAAAGCTGCGGTCATGCAGGATGCGCAGCCGGCGCGCGCGCAAATCCCGCCGCCCTCCAAAGGGATCGTGCACGCGTCCGAAGGCCTCCGGTGCGACCGACGCGGCCATCGCGTTGATGGTGAAATCCCGCCGATGCAGATCCTCTTCCAGCGTGCCGGCGGACACCTTCGGGTACGCCGCCGGCTCCCGGTACGTTTCCTTCCGGCAGGTGGCCACATCCACGCGCCGGAGCCCGGCCGGAGCGCGGGCCGCGCGGCCGGTCCAGCTCAGCGTGGCCGTGCCGAACTGCGCATGGACGTTGACCGACGCGCCGGTGGACTCGGCAAGCCGCCGGGCGAACGCCGCCGCGTCTCCCTCGACGACGAAATCCACGTCCGGCGTGTCAGCGCGTCCGAGCAGCCAATCGCGCACGCAGCCGCCCACCGCGTAGACGCGCAGCCGCTGCGCCTGCGCGGCCTGGCCGACCGCCTGCAGCCAAGGCCGCAGGGGCGGGGGAATGCGAACGGACGTGCCGCGCGTCATTCTCATCCTATGGTCTCGGATGGAATTGCTCATGCACCGCTTTCAGCCGCGTGTGGTCCACGTGGGTATAGCGTTGGGTTGTCGCGATATTGGCGTGCCCCAACAGCTCCTGCACGGTGCGCAGATCCGCGCCGTGCGCCAACAAATGCGTCGCGAAGGAATGCCGCAGCGTATGCGGGCTGACCCGCTTGGCCACCTGGCTGGCGCTCGCATACCGGCGCACGAGCTGCCAGATCCGCTGGCGCGTCAGGCCGCGCCCGCGTCGGTTGACGAAGAGCGTCGCCGTCTGCGGGGCGCGCGCGGTCAGCGCGGGCCGCACGGTGCGGAGGTAACTCTCCACCGCCGCGCGGGCGAGCTTGCCCAACGGCACGATCCGCTCCTTGCTGCCCTTCCCGAAGCATCGCAGGAACCCCGCGTCCAGATTCACATCCGCGACGCTCAACGAGGCCGCTTCCGACACGCGTAGCCCGGCGCCATAGAGCATCTCCAACAACGCCACGTCCCGGACGGCCAGCGACGAGGCCTCGCCGC
>JAHFGX010000002.1:60309-67382 GCA_023247215.1 Candidatus Omnitrophota bacterium | reverse complement strand
GTCGCGCTGCGGAGCGGACAGCAGCGCTGGGATCTCCGACTCATTCAACACGGCGGGGAGCCTGCGCCACAACCGCGGGGTCTCGATGAAGCCCGCGGGATTCTTCGACAGCGTCCCCTGCGCGATCAGGAACTTGAACCAGCTTTTCAAACAGGACAGCTTCCGCGCAGCGGTGGCCGGCGTGGACGATTGGCGATCCGGCTGGTCGGTCCGCAGCCACTGCAGGAAGTCGCGGATCAGCCGGGGCGTCACGCGCGAGGCCGCCCCGACGTGCCGCGCGCGGCAGAACCCTTCGAACAGCTTCAGGTCCTGCGCATAGCTGGAGACGGTGGTGGGGCTCATGCCCCGCTCCAGCTTCAATGCCAGGAGAAACTGATCAATGTCCGTCCGCATCCGGCGCCGGCGCAGTGGGTGGGGCGGGAGCGGCGCCGAGGCGCTCCTGGACGTCCCGCCACGTAAAGTCCCGATAGATGAGCCGCGTTTGGCGCTCCAGCTCCTGGCGCATCGAGCCGACCTGCGACGGCAGGTAGACGCTGCTCATCAACCGCTGGTGAATCGTGTTCCGCTCCGCGATCAGGGGGTCCAGCTTCGCCGCCACCGGTTCCTGCAGCAGGCTGCGCAGCGTCTGCAGCTCCTGCAGCGCCTCGCCGGAGCCGTGCCGGGCCGCTTTCTCGCTCATGCCGAAGCCCAGCGACTGCAGCAGCTCGTCGTTCCAGTATTGAAACAGCAGGTAGTGCTTGCGGTACCGGTCCAACAGCGTCATGGCCTGGCTGTAGTCTCGGAACTGCACGATGGGGGACGGGCGGACCACGTCTTTGCGCTTGCGGATGAACTTCCGCTGCACCGATTCGCATCCCGCCAGCATCACGGACAGCAGGCAACAGACCGCCGCCAGTCCCAACCGGGCCGCGGGCCGGGGCGCGTTACGATCGCTGCAGGAGCCGCTTAAATCCCGCTTCATCAAGAATGGGCACTCCCAGTTCCCTGGCGCGCTTCAGCTTCGATCCGGCCGCCGCGCCCGCCACAACGTACCGCGTCTGCTTGCTGACGCTGGAGGTTGGCTGCCCGCCCAGCCGCTTCACCAGCGCCTCGGCCTCGGCCCGGCTCCATTCCGACAGCTCTCCAGTGAACACGAACGAGGCGCCGCTGAACGGGCGCGGGCCGCGAACCGCGTCTTCCGTCAGCTTCACGCCGGCGGCCTTGAGGTGCTCGAGCAGCCGCCGCGTGCCGGGCTGGCGCAGGGCGCGGACCACCGCCTCCGCGATGACCGGGCCGACGTCCGGGATGGCCTGGAGATGCGCCTCGTCCGCGTCCAGCAACCGGTCCATCGTCCCGCATTCCTGGGCCAGCACCGAGGCGACTTTGCTTCCGACATGGCGGATGCCCAACCCGTAGAGCGCGCGGGCCAGGCCCCGGGGTTTGCTGGCCTCAATGGCGCGTAGGAGGTTCTCGGCCCGCTTCTCGCCGAACAGCTCCAGCTCCAACAGCTGCGCCTTGGCCAGCCGGTAGACGTCGCTGACATCCTGCACCATCCGCCGCTCCACCACCTGCTCCGCGACGACGTCGCCGAAGCCTTCGATGTCCATCGCGTCGCGGCTGGCAAAGTGGACCAGGCGCCGCACGAGCTGGGCCGGGCAGGCCGGGTTGATGCAGCGGTACGCCACATCCTCCTCGCGGTCCTTGGTGACCGTCCCGCGGCACACCGGGCACGCCGTCGGCACCGGCACCGGCCGTTCGCGGCCGCTCCGGCGGCTGGTGAGGACGTTCACCACCTGCGGGATCACGTCGCCGGCGCGCTGGATGACCACCCAATCGCCCACGGTGACGCCGAGCCGCTCCACTTCCTCGTAGTTGTGCAGGGTCGCGCTGGAAATCGTCACCCCGCCGCAGGACACCGGGGCCAATTTGGCGACGGGGGTGATGGTGCCGGTCCGCCCGACCGACGGCAGGACGTCCAGAATCTGCGTCGTGGCTTGCTGGGCCGGAAACTTGTACGCGATCGCCCATCGGGGCGACTTCGCCGTCGTCCCCAGCCGCTGCTGGAGCTCAAGCTCGTTCACCTTGACGACCAGGCCGTCCACTTCGTACGCCAGCTCCTCCCGCTTCCCTTCCCAATGGCGGCAATGCGCCACGATGTCGTCCAACGACCGGCACACCGCGGCGTGGGCCGGCACCGGCAATCCCAGCGCCTCGCACGTCCGGAGGAATTCCGTATGGGTCCGGAAGGCCGTCCCCTCGACCATCCCGTACGAATGGACGAAAAACCGCAGCGGCCGCTCGGCAGTCACCTGCGGGTCCTTCTGCCGCAGGCTGCCGGCCGCCGCGTTGCGCGGATTGGCGAACGTTTCGGCCCCGTGCCGGCGGGCGGCGTCGTTGAAGCGCTCGAATGCCGTAATCGGCATGTAGACCTCGCCGCGCACCTCCAGCCGGATCGGCGGCTTCAACCGGCTGCGCGGCTTCGCCGGCAGCCGCAGCGGGATCGCGCCGATCGTCCGGGCGTTGGCCGTCACGTCCTCGCCGGTCTCGCCGTCCCCCCGCGTGGCGGCGCGCACCAGGCGGCCGGCCTCATAGGTCAGCGCCAGGCTCACGCCATCGATCTTAAACTCCACGGCAAATGTCGGCGGCTTCCCGCCCAGCCCCTTGAGCACGCGCTGATGCCACGCCGCCAGCTCGTCCGTCGTGAAGGCGTTGTCCAGCGACATCATCGGCACCGCATGACGGACGGGCCGGAACGCCAGCGAAGCCGCGCCGCTGACGCGCTGGGTGGGCGACTCGGGCGTGACCAGCGCGGGATAGCGCGCCTCCAGCTCGAGCAGCCGGCGCATCAGCGCATCGTATTCGGCGTCGGAGATCTCCGGCTGGTTGAGCACGTAGTAGCGGTAATCGTGCGCGCGGAGGCGCTCCCGCAGCTCCTCAATCGTCCGGCGCGCAACCGCCGGGATGGAGCGGGATGCAGATGCCATCGTCAGCTCGTTAGCGGGGTGACGGGATGGGTTCTACGAACTCTAATACCGGATTTCAAAATCTTTAAACAACTCGGCGGGCGGCCCCCAGACGATCTCCACATCTTTGATGAAGTTCGCCATCGGCCCGGTGCGGATCGCCTGGAGGAACTGCTCGACCGCCTGCTCATCGCCCTGGGCCACCATCTCCACCCGACCGTCCCGCAGGTTCTTGATCCATCCGACGACCCCGACGCTGTGCGACGTTTCATCCGCCGTCATTCGGAATCCCACCCCCACCACCCGGCCGCTGTAATAGACGTGGGCTTGTCGTTTCATGGGCGGTATTGTAGCAGTTCACCGTGCGGCTCTGCCACTTCAATGATCCGCAGACATGAACTCGATCGGCAGCAGCAGCGTCAGGCTGGACTCCTCAAAGGAGGGAGGAAACGGCGGGAACGGGGTGGAGGTCGTGACCAACCGCACCGCCGTCTCGCACAGCGGCGCGGAGGCGCGGGAACGGCCCTGGAGGGACGCGGCGGAATGCACCCGGCCGGTCCGCTCCACGACAAACTCCACGTAGACCACGCCGCCGCGCTGGGCGCCGGCGGCCTCCCAGTTCTGGGTATCCGCGGTGCGCTGGACCCGCTCCCGGATAGCGCTGAAGTAGGCGAACCGCACCGGGTTGCCTTGCGCAGCCGCCGTGAGATTCGTCAGATCAATCGCCTGCGCTTGCACGGGCCCGCTCGGCAACGCCGCCGGTGACCACACATCTCCGCGTTCCACCGCCGCGCGCGACAGCTCCCCGGCCATGCCGCCGCCAAGCCCCCCCATCCTTCCCGCCATCGCCGCCGCGGAGGGGCCCAGTGCCGGCTCCGGCAGCCGGCCGTAGCGGCTCTCAGATGAGACAGGTTCCGAACGCCACTGGGCCCGGCTCGCCGCAGCCGGCGCGGATTGATAGATGAGTTTAAGCGGCTGCTCGTGGGGACGGTCACGTTCCAGCGGGGCGTCCCGTTTCGGCGCAATGAGCAGCACGCCGATGAGCAGCGCGTGCGCGGCAACGGAGATGCTGAGGGCGCGGATGAGCAACCGGTCGGCGGGGGAGGCGGATGCCATGGTCATGCGGATGGTCCCATCCGTGACGCGCTACTCGGCCAGCGTGGCGATCCGGATTTCGCTGAACCCGGCGCTGCGGCAGAGATCCCACAGCTCGATCAACCGGCTGACGTAGGCGTTGCGGTCAGCCCGGATCATGAGCGGCTGGTTGTGCGACACCCCGGTCAGCTTCTGGCGGAGCTCTTTCAAGGTCACCAGCTCCCGGTTCAGGTAGATCGCATGCTCTTTGGTCAGGGTGAGGCTCAGCCCGGGCTGGTCCAATGGCTGGCCGGTCTGGGCGTTCGGTAAGCTGACCCGGATGCCCTGATCCAGGAGCGGCGCGGCCACCATAAAAATGATCAGCAAGACCAGCATCACGTCCACCATGGGCGTGACGTTGATCTCAGACGCGAGGGAGTGCTGTGAGATGGTCCGCATCTTGGCCGTTCTCGTTCATCCGCGCCTGGAGGTCTTGGGCAAACGCTTCCAGGTCGCTCCCCAGGTGCCGGCTCCAACTGAGGAAGGCGTTGTACGCCATCACGGCGGGGATGGCGGCCAGGAGTCCGGCGGCGGTCGTAATCAGGGCTTCGGCGATCGCCGGCGACACCACGGCCAGGGACGCGGAGCCGGTTGCCCCGATGCCGCGAAACGCATCCATGATGCCCCAGACGGTGCCCAGTAGCCCGATGAACGGGGTGGCGGAGCCGGTGGTCGCCAGAAAGGTGAAGGAGGACTGCATGTGCTCCAGCTCCGCGGTGATCGCCTTGGTCATCACGCGCTCACATGCCGTCCCGGAGTCGCGCGCGGGATAGGCGACGCGAAACACGCGCGCCAGGGGGCTGATGGGAAACGAGGGGGCCAGCTCCGCCAGCGCGTCGAGATCCTCGGTATCGTCAAACAGCTTCCGCCAGGCCGCGGATTCCCTGGACGCCGTCCGCAAGAGGGTGGATTTGTACAGGATCAGCCCCCAAGAGGTGATGGAGAACCCCGCGAGGATCACCAGGATCAGCTTGACGATCAGGCTCGCTTGAGAGATCAACTGCCAGGTTGTGGGATACATGCTCCGTCACCTGTTGACGAGGTTACAAAGGAAGAATCGGGGCGGGAGGATTTGGCGCCCTCGCTCGTCTACGGCTCGCTCCGGTCGGCCACCCGCGCCTCCCACCATGTTGTCAAAAAATCGGGGCGGGAGGATTTGAACCTCCGACCTCTTGGTCCCGAACCAAGCGCTCTACCAAACTGAGCCACGCCCCGGCCACCTGTTCACTTGTCTCACGGGCGCTTGCTGCCAACAAAAAACTTATTGTAGCCGGTTTTATCGTGCAAGGCTAGATGCTACCAGGTGCGCGATGAGCTTCGCGATGTAATCCACTTCAATGTTGACCGCCTGCCCTGCTTTGAGCCGTCCCAGCGTGGTGCGGTGGATCGTTTCCGGAATGAGGAAGACTTCGCACCGGCCGCCTGAGAGCTGGGCGCCCAACGTCAAGCTGACCCCGTCCATGGTGACCGGTCCTTTCGGCACCAGGTAGCGCGCCAGCGCGCGGTCCACGGCCAGCTCCAACTTCACGTCGCGCCCGTTGGCTGCGCGGCGAGCGACGCGAGCCACGCCATCCACGTGCCCCAAGACGAGGTGCCCGCTCAGGCGGTCGGTCAGCCGCAGGCTGCGCTCCAGGTTCACCGAATCGCCGCGCGCGAGCCGCCCCAGGGTGGTCAGCCGGCGCGTCTCCGGGATCATCTCCACCGTGAAGACGCTCCCGGCCGCGCGCGCCACGGTCAGGCACACCCCGTTGACCGCGACACTCTCGCCGGCCTTCAGCCCCTCGCAGACATCCGGCGCGCGCACGTCCAATTCGATGACGTCGGCGCCGCGGCGCACGCCGGCGACGGTGCCGACCTCTTGGACAATACCGGTAAACATGGGATTCACTCCGCCGTCACTGCGAGGCGGGATACGCCACGGAGGCTTCACAGACCACGTCCGGGCCGAGGCGCCGCACCTGCACGTCGGTCAGCCGCACCGCGCGCGCCAGGCGCGCGACACCGGCTCCGCCCACAGACGAGGGGCTGGCGCGCCCGCCCACGAGGAGCGGCGCGATGATCCAGACCACGCGGTCCACCAGCCGCTCCTCCAACGCTCCGGCCACCACTTCGCCGCCGCCTTCCACCAGCAGCGAGGAGACGCCGCATTGATCGCTGAGCGCCCGGCAGAGCCGCCGCAGCGGCACGCGGCCGCGGCGCGGCGCGAAGGTCAGCACCTGCACGCCCAAACGCTCGAACGGCTGCCGGGCGCGCTTGGACCGGTTCGTCGTCGCGATGAGCACCGGCACCGGCGGATTCGGCCGCAAGCATCGGCTGCGCACCGGGGTGCGCAGGCGGCTGTCCACGATCACGATCATCGGCCGGCCGGGCCGGGAGGGGCGCGCCGCGTCCCGCACGGACAGCCGGGGGTCATCCCGCCGCACCGTGTTCACCCCGACCAGCACCGCGTCGGCGCCGCGCCGCAGCTCATGGGCGAACCGGCGGGACGCCGGGGAGGAGATCCATCGGGAGGCGCCGGTGGCCGTGGCGATTTTTCCATCAAGGCTTTGCGCGATCTTCACCACGACCCACGGCAGGCGCTGCGTCATCCGCTTGATGAACGGCGCGTTGAGGCTCGCCGCCGCCTCCGCTTCCACGCCGAGCGTGACGCCGATCCCGGCCCGCCGCAGGCGAGCCATCCCTCGGCCATTCACCAGCGGGTTCGGGTCGCGCATCGCGGCCACGACTCGGGCGAGCCCGGCGCCCACCACGGCGTCGCAACACGGAGGCGTGCGCCCCTGATGGCTGCACGGCTCCAGGTTCACGTACAGCGTCGCCCCGCGCGCCCGCGCGCCGGCCCGGCGCAGCGCTTCCACTTCCGCATGCGGCCAGCCGGCCCGCCGGTGGTAGCCTTCGCCGACCACCCGGCCGCGCGCGTTTACGATCACCGCGCCCACCATCGGGTTGGGCGACGTCTCGCCGGACGCGCGGCGCGCCAACTGCAACGCGCGCCTCATG
>JAHFGX010000002.1:0-60209 GCA_023247215.1 Candidatus Omnitrophota bacterium | reverse complement strand
GGCGTCGGATGGGCGGCTTTCCATGCCTTCAGGGCCTCGACCATTTCGTAGGGCACCGTCGCGGTGCCGATGGGCACCCCTTCTCTTGATGTGCCGTGGAAATCGCTCCCGCCGGTCTTCAGCAATCCCAGCCGGTCGGCTAATTTCTTGTAGCGGTTCACCACCTCAGGCGTGTGGCTCGAATGATAGACTTCCAGCCCCACCAGCCCGTCGCGAGTCCACTGCTCGATCAGCGCGTCGTTCTTGATATACACCGGATGCGCCAGGACCGGAATGCCGCCGGCGTCGAGGATGGCGCGAATGGCGTCTTTTGGCGGCGTCGGCGAACCGGCAATGTAGGCCGGTCCGTTGTTGCCGATGTATTTGTCAAACGCCTCGCGGGAGGTGGCGACATACCCGTGGTCCAGCAGCACTTGGGCGACGTGCGGGCGGCCGACCGCCCCTTCCCCGGCCGCGGCGAACACTTCTTCGACGGTGATGGCCAACCCCATGCCCCGCAGCCGCTCCACCATCTCGTGCGTGCGCCGGATCCGCCGAGTCCGCTGCTCAGCCAGCCGCTGTTGGAACGGCGCGTGGTGGACGTTGATGAACAACCCCAGCACGTGCACGTCCACCTCGCCTGACGGCCCCATGTGGCCCGCCGACATCTCCAGGCCCGGGATCAGCTCGAGCCCCTGTGCCGTGGCGAAAGGCAGCGCCTGCTCGTAGCTGTCCACGATGTCGTGGTCCGTGATGGCAATCGCCGCCAACCCGGCCTGGACCGCTAGCTCCACGACGCGCTGGGGCGTTTCGGTCCCGTCAGAATACCGAGTATGAAGATGCAAATCTGCTGTGGCCATGCGTCAGGGCTCCGGAATCACGAGGCGGGCGGCGGATCGCCCGGCTGAGAGGACGGGGTGGCGGCCTCCGGCCGCGTCTTATGGATGGCGTCGAGGATGCCGTTGACGAACTTGCTCGACTCTTCGTCGCCGAACCGCTTGGCCAGCTCCACCGCCTCGTTGAGGCATACCTTCGGCGGCACGTCCTCCGTATACAACAGCTCGTACGCGCCCAGGCGCAGGATGTTGCGGTCCACGACGGCCATGCGGCCGATCTCCCAGTTGCTGGCGTGCGCGCCGATCAGGCGGTCAATGACGTCCAGGTGGCCCAGCGTGCCCTGCACGAGACGCGTGGCGAACTCCTTCACGTCGCCGGCCACCGTCTGCCGGGCTTGGAACTCATGCAAGGCCGCCTGCGGGTCGGCCCGCGTCAAATCCACCTGGTAGAGAATCTGCAGCGCGTATTCGCGCGCGCGAGTACGATTGCGCATCGGTCTAAAGAGTTGCCACCTGTGCCATCATCTCCACCGCGGCCTGGGCGGCTTCTTCGCCCCGATGGCCGCTCCGTCCGCCGGCCCGGTTGCGCGCCTGCGCGAACGTGTCCGCCACGATGACGCCGAAGGTCACCGGCACCCGGGTCGTCACGGCCACCTGGGTGAGCCCCTCGGCCACCGCGTGGCCGATGGCGGCATACTGCGGGGTCTGCCCTTTGATCAGGCAGCCCAACGCCACGACGGCATCCGGCCGCTTCGAGGCAATCGCGGCGGCCGCGGCCACCGGCAGCTCAAACGCCCCCGGCACCCACACCGTGCTGATCTGTTTCGAGGAGAGCCCGGCCCGCTCCAAGACGCGGCGGGCGCCGGCCTCCAACTCCGACGTCACGGCCTGGTTGAAGCGCGACGCGACCAGCACCACGCGACGCGACCGCTTACGAGCCATTCAACAGATGGCCGAGTTTCTCGCGTTTGGTGGAGAGGTAGCGGGCGTTCTCCGGACGGGAGGGAATCTCAATCGGGAGGCGCTCCACCACGCGCAGGCCGTAGCCTTCCAGCCCGACGATCTTGCGTGGGTTGTTGGTCAGCAGCTGCAGCTCCTTCAAGCCCAAGTCCACCAGGATCTGTGCGCCGATGCCATAGTCCCGCAGGTCCGGCTCAAATCCCAAGGCGGCATTGGCCTCGACGGTATCCAGGCCCTCGTCCTGCAGGGCGTAGGCCTTGAGCTTGTTGCCCAGCCCGATGCCCCGCCCTTCCTGGTTGATGTAGAGGATGACGCCCCGCCCGGCTTCCGCGATCGTTTCCATGGCGCGCTGGAGCTGGGGGCCGCAGTCGCAGCGCAGGCTGCCGAACACGTCGCCGGTCAGGCACTGCGAATGGACGCGCACCATCACCGGGGCGCCGTCATCCACCCGGCCCCGCACCAGCGCGACGTGCTGCCGGTCGTCTACGCTGGTGTCGTAGAGCATCAGCCGGAATTCCCCGAACTCCGTCGGCAGCTTGGTGCTTGTCACGCGGCGGACCAGCTTCTCGAACTTGCGCCGGTAATCAATCAGGCTGGCGATCGTGCAGATCTTGAGCTGGTGCTGCCGGGCGAACTCGAAGAGCTGCGGCGTGCGGGCCATCGTGCCGTCGTCATGCATGATCTCGCAGATGACCCCGGCGGGATAGACGCCGGCCAGGCGCGCGAGGTCCACGGCCGCCTCGGTGTGGCCGGCCCGTCGCAAGACCCCGCCATCTTTCGCCCGCAGCGGAAACGCATGCCCGGGCCGCGACAGGTCGTGCGCCGCCGTCTGCGAGTTGGTCAAGACTTGGATGGTCCGGGCCCGGTCGTGCGCGGAGATGCCCGTCGTCACGCCCTCCCGGGCATCCACCGAGATGGTCCACGCGGTCTTCATGGGGTCCTGCGAGGGGGACACCATCTGGTGCAGCCCAAGCTGATCAAGCCGGGCGCCCTCCATGGGAATGCAGATGATCCCCCGGCCGAAGCGCGCCATGAAGTTGATGTGCTCCGGCGTCACGAAGGTGGCGGCCATCACGAGGTCGCCCTCGTTCTCGCGGTCCCCATCGTCCACCACGATGACCAGCCGGCCCTCGCGAATCTCTTCGAGGATTGCCGGAATGGAATGAAAATCGGCGCTGGCCGAGTCAATTGACATGGCAACCAACCAGTATAAGAGAGTTTCCGACGCTGGTCAAGCTGGCTTGATCAATCAGAAGTACTTGAAACGAAACGGGATGGGAAGATTTTGACTACGCAGGGACGGCGTCCGTATCCGCCGGCGCTGGGGCAGCGGGGACGGCTTCAGGCGCCGGAGCGGCAGGCGCCTCGGACGGCTTGGCGCGCGTCGTCAGCTTGACGGAGACCACCTTGGAGATGCCCGGCTGCTCCATCGTCACGCCGTACAGGGAGTCGGCTTTCGTGATGGTCTTCTTGTTGTGCGTGATGAGGATGAACTGGGACAAGCTGAGGAACTCCTCCAGCACCTTGGTGAACCGGTCCACATTGGCCTCGTCGAGCGGCGCGTCAATTTCATCCAGGATGCAGAAAGGCGAGGGACGCACTTTAAACAGGGCGAACAGCAGCGCGATCGCCGTGAGCGCGCGCTCTCCTCCGGAGAGCAAGCTGATGCTCTGCAGCCGCTTGCCAGGCGGGCGGGCCACGATCTCGATGCCGGACTCCAGCACGTCCTCCTCATCCAGGAGGATCAGGTTGGCCTCGCCGCCGCGGAAGAGCTGGGTGTAATAGTGCTGGAACTCCGCGGTGATTTTGGCGAAGGTCTCGCGGAATTGCTGGCGGGCGGTCCGGTTGATCTGGGTGATGGAGGCCTTCAGATCTTCCCGCGCTTTCACGAGGTCCTGCTGCTGCGTCTGGAGGAATTCCAGGCGCTGCTTCAGGCTGTCGTACTCCTCCACCGATCCCAAGTTGACCGGGCCGATCGTGCCGAGCTTGGCCTTAAGCTTGTCCACCTGGTCGGTGAGGGCCGCGCGCTCCTCGTCGGACAAGGGCGCGGCCGCCTGCCCCTGCTCCTCTCGGACCTGGAGCACCTGGCTCTCCTCGATCTGGTACACGTCCCGCAACCGCTCGACGATGCGGGACCGGCGGAAGCTGCGCTCGGCAAACTGGCTTTCCTGTTGTTGCAGGGCATGCGTGACGGCCAGCACATCCCGTTCGATCGCGGACAACGCGGGCAACACCTGGTCCCGCGTGAGCTCCTCTTCGTGGAGCCGGTCCGCCACCTGCGCCACGCGCCCCTCGAGCCCCTGCCGCTCTTCCGTCAGCCCCTGGGCGTCCTGCTCATGCGTCTCGCGCTCGCGGGTCAGCTCCGCCACGCGGTCGGCGCTGGCGCGGCCTTGCGCGCGCTTGGCTTCCACGTCCGCCTGCAGGCGGACGTACTCGCGTTGCAGCTCGTCCAGCCGGGCGGCAGCTTCC
Source organism: Candidatus Omnitrophota bacterium (assembly GCA_023247215.1). Lineage (GTDB taxonomy): Bacteria > Omnitrophota > Gorgyraeia > Aquiviventales > Aquiviventaceae > JACPRA01. The sequence continues at coordinate 55,965 of JAHFGX010000002.1, read as the reverse complement.
TGCGTCCGCTCACGGCAGGCGGCCATGGCGGCATCCACCTGCGCGCCGGAGACCAGCAAGGCTTGCCGGCGCTGGGTGGCGTCGTCCTGCTGTTGCTGGGAGACCTGCAGCGTCTCCTGCAGGGCGTGATGGCGCGCTTCCGACTCCGACACCGCCTGCTGGGCTGCGGCCTGCGCCTGCTGCACCTGGGCCTGCTGGCCGCGCAGCTCGTGCAGGTCCAGCGCGTGCGTGTCGAGCTCCTCGCGCAGCCGCCTCACGTCATGCGACAGCTGCGCGGTGTGGTTCTCCAGTTTTGTCAACGCCGGCACCGCCCGCTCCAGCTGCTCGCGCGCCTGGCTCTCCATCGTCGAACAGGAGCGGCGCGCTTCCTCCGCCTGCTGGCACGCGGATTGGACCCCGGCGAAATCCCGCTCCGATGCCTCCAATTCTTCCGCGGCCCGTTCCCATCGCTGCCGGCGCCCCACGACGCTCGAGACCCGGTTCGCGCCGCCGGAGAAATGCCAACCGTGGCCGTCCCATCGGTCGCCGGCGGGGCTCACCCACTGCCGCGGTGAGCGCAGCCCCGAGTCCATGACGCGCCCCAAGTCATCCGCCACCCACCAGGGATTCAACAACCAGTCCATAAACGGCCGCGCGACCGGATCGTCCTTCACAAAGTTGAGCAGCGGCCCTAACACGCCCGGGTGGGACGACACAACGGGCGGAAGCGCGGCTGCCGGCGTCAATTCCGCATCCGCGAGGACGATAAAACGCGCCTCGCCCAGCTGGTCGGTCTTGACGAGCTCGCGGCAGCGTTTGAGAGCATCGCGATCCCGCACGACGATGGCGCCGGCCAGCGGCCCCATCGCCGCTTCCAGCGCCCGCTCGTAGCCGGGGTGCGCGTCCAACAGGTCGGCCAACAACCCCAGCACGCCCTCAGGCGGATTGGCCAGCAAGGCCTTGACCGATTCCGGAAATCCTTCGTGGCGCCGCCATATTTCTTCCAGCAGCTGCGTTTGGGCGCGCTGCCGGAGCGTGCGCTCCTGCACTTCCTGCAGCCGGCCCGCCAGCTCCTGGTGCCGGCTGTTCGCCTGGTCCAGCGCCTGCTTGGCTTGCTCCGCCTGCTGCCGAAGCGTCGCCACCTGCTCGTGCAGCGCCTGCCGCTCCTGCTCGACCCCGTTCGCCTTCGCCGTCAGCGACTCCAACCGCTGCTGCGCCGCCGCCTGGGCCGCGGTCACGCGGGCCAGCTGCGCGTCCAGCGACTGCAGGCGCAGCGTCGAGCTGGTCAGCGCATTCCGCTGCTGCGAGGCCTCGGCGGCGGCCGCGAACAACTCGCGCTTGGCCGCGTCGATCACCTGCAGCGCGTCGGCCACCCCGCGCTCCAGCGTCTCCACGTCGCGCGCCACAGCGTGCCGCTGCGCGTCCAGCTCCTCCTGCTGCTGTGTGAGTGTTCGCTGCTGCGCGGTCAACCGCTCCACCTGCTCGGTGGCCTGCTTGCCGCGCTCGTCTAATTGGATCTCCTCGCGCTCCAACTGCTGGCGCTGCTGGGCGAGCTGCTCCAGCCACTGCCCCTTGAGCGCCAGCTGGCTGGCGTGCTGTTCGATGCGGCTGGACACTTCCACCAGGCGCGTGCGCGCTTCCTGCAGCTCGGCTTGTACCGCTGAGACGGCCGCCTGGCAGACTTCAAGCTGGGTCAGCCGCTCCTGCCGTCCCGCCTCCAAGCCGCCTTGTTGCTGCTTCAGCGCCGCCACCTGGATGGAGAGCTGCTGATGCAGCTCTTCGCCCCGGCGCAGCTCATCGGCCGTCAGGCGCACCTCGCCCGTCTTCAATTGCTCCCACTGGCTTTGGTACTGCCGCGCCTTGGCCGCCTGCCGCTCCAGGAGCGACAACTGCCGCCGCACCTCGGAGGTGATATCCGCCAGCCGCACCAGGTGCTGCTCCACTTCGTCCAGCCGGCGCAGCGTCTCCTGCTTCTTGGAGAGATACTTGGCGACCCCGCTGGCTTCTTCAAATACGACGCGCCGCTCCTCCGGCTTGGAGGAGAGCACCATGTCAATGTGGCCCTGCTCGATGATGGCGTAGGTGCCGCCGCCCAGCCCGGTGCCGAGGAACAGCTCGTGGATGTCTTTCAGGCGGCAGGGGCTTTGGTTGATGAAGCATTCGCTCTCGCCGGAGCGGTAGACGCGGCGGGTCAGCAGCACTTCGGTAAAGGCGATGGGCAGCAGGCCCTGCTCGTTCTCGATGAGGAGATTGACCTCCGCCATCGAGAGGGGTGCGGCGGTGTCGGTGCCGTTGAAGATCACGTCTTCCAGGCGGGGGGCGCGCACGTCGCGGGGGTTGTGCTCCCCCAGGACCCAGCGGATCGCGTCGACTAAATTTGATTTTCCCGAGCCGTTGGGGCCGACGATGGCGGTGACGCCGGGCTCGAAATGGATGGCGGTTTTCTTGGCGAAGGATTTAAATCCGAAGACTTCAAGCGTCTTTACGCGCATGCGCGGGAAGGATCAACCGGGGGCGCGGCCGCCCCACGAGCGTTAACCAACGATGTCTTCTCCACCGTCAACGCCGATCACGTTGCCGGTCACCCAGTGCGTCTCGGGCGAGGAGAGCGCCACGATCGCCTGCGCCACCTCGTCCGGGGTCGTCAGGCGGTGGTGGGGATTCCTCAGCTTCGAGAATTCCATCATCTGGTCGCTGCCGGGGATCTTGCGCAGGGCGGGCGTGTCCGTCACCCCGGCGCGGATGGTGTTGGCGCTGACGCCGTGGGGTGCCAATTCCATGGCCAACTGGCGCATATGGGACTCGAGCGCCGCCTTCGCGGCGGACACCGCGCCGTAATTGGGCCACACCCGGGTGCCGCCGGAGCTGGTCATCGCGAAAATGTTTCCACCCGGCCCCAGCAGCTTGCGCCAGAACAAGTCTTGCACCCAATAGACGAGGCTGTTGGCCATGACGTCCAACGTCATCTCCATCTGATCCTGCGTGATGGAGTCTTTGGGCTCGGCCGCCAGGTACGGTTTCAGCGTCCCGAACGCGAGCGAATGCATGACGACCTGGACCGTCCCGGCGGGCTGGCTGCCGCGAAGTTTCTGCTCCAATTGGGTCAAAATCTCCGCCCGCTTCTCGGCGTCGGCGGCGTTGACGTTGAAGAAGAGCGCCTCGCGCCCGGTCTGCTTGATCTGCTGGACCACCTGTTCGACGTTGGCCATCGTGCCCTTGCGATCCAGGTGCACGCCAGCGATATGGAACCCGTGCTTGGCCAGCGCCAGCGACGCGGCGGCGCCGAACCCGCTGGAGGCGCCAAGAATCAGCGCCCATCGGTTGGAAGCAGGAGTGCTCATCGTGGAAGTAGCTTAACAGCCCCTTCTCGCCCTCGCAATACTCTTTTTCCTAGACGCCGCGTCCCCACTCGACTAGCCCGGTGCCGGTCCAACTTCCAAAGGAGGTTAAATCCAGCTTGGGATACGGGATCCCCCGCCAGACCTTTAACATGGTCCACACCCGAATATCATCCAGGATCAGCAGGGGCGGTTTCGTAAAGGGTACCTGTTGGAGATTGGCCAGGAGCTTGGGTTCCATCACGCCGTCTTTCGGGGCGTCCAGAAAAATGAGTTCCGCGCGGCTGAACAGCGCGTGATGGCGTTGCATCACCGCTGGATCACTTAAGTCATCCGTGTGTTGAATCAGCCGGCCGTCGGCGAAATCCGCTTGAGTTAAGCACGCGTCCGGGTGCCGTGACCAGGGCGCCACATCGAATGTCGCCATCTGCGCATCAGGCGGCAAATACTGCTTCATCGCCAGAGTGGAAACCCCGGCGCCGGTTCCGATTTCAATGACCTGCCGCGGTTGCAGGATTTCGGCCAAGGCGGCCAACAGCCGGTATTGCTGGCCAGGCCACAGCGAAGGAGGATAAGGAAAGTTCGGCGGGAAACGTTGGTCCAACGCATCCAGCCGAAGATCCGCCGCCCGCTGGATGGCCTGAATGCCCAAGCGCAGGAGTTGCGCCGAAGGCCGCACGTCATCATCGGTGGATGCCAGCAACGAGTACTCCGCGTTCCGCGCAGAGAATGGGATGGGGAGGAAGCGCTGCAGCAACGCCCGTTTCCAATTCCACCGCATCAGGGTCTTCCCTCGCCAGGCGACTCGAAACGTCCAACTGGGATCACGTATTTCCACATGCTGGCCTTTTCTCATAGTCGGCGTCTCCTGAGCTGGTGGGGGGGGTGGTGACAGACAGACATCGCGCGGCGATACCGCTCCTATCCTAGCTCAATGCGCCAGGAAGTGGGGCTCTTTTCAGCGCGCTTGCGAGAGCCGATGGAATCCCTCCCTCAGCGCGGCGGAGCCGGTCTTGATATAATGCCACCGATCCTCAACAGACCACGACTCCGCGAGCGCCGCTTCCCTCCTCCCAAGAAGTGCGGGCCTTTTACGACCGCGTCCATCGCGAGCACGGCCTCTCTGATCCAGGCCGAATCTACCAACGGGTGATCGGCTTGCTGCAACCCGTGCCGGGTCGTCGCCTGTTGGATGTCGCGTGCGGCGAAGGGTACCTACTGGTGTGTGCGCGCCGGGCGCGCCTGCGTCCCACCGGCGTGGATCTGTCGGCCGAGGCCGTTCGACGAGCGCGGGCCCGCTGCCCGGACGCCGCGCTGTGTATCGGAGCCGGCGAACGCCTCCCGTTTCCTGATGGCACGTTTGACTATGTCACCAGTTTGGGAAGCCTGGAGCGTTACCGGGATATGGAACGGGGCCTGGACGAGATGGCGCGGGTGGCAGCGCCTGCTGGAAGCTCACGGCTTCGTCGTCCGGCGAACCCTCCGATACAATAAGCCGTATCCGCGCTGTCTGTCCCTTCAACCTCTCGCTGGAGTTCATCTACCTCTGCCATAAGGCAGATCAGCTCGCGGGACGGTACTCCACCTCCAGCCGGAAGCGCGCGGAGTCGGTAGAGGTTTCGTCGGGGAAGGGGGGGAATGGCTCAAGGGCCTCAAGCGCCTTCGCAGCCGCCTGGACGAATACGACTCCCTGATCGCTGGTGATGTGCGGCGCGCCGCTGACGCTGCCGTCGCGGGTGATCGTCAGAGCAAGCAAGACGGAGCCGGCGCCCGCTGCGCTTTGCCGGAGGGCTTGGGCGACCCGGGTACTGATGAGCGCACGAAGGAGCGCTTGGTACGCTTCCGGCACCGCCGGTTTGAGCGCCCCAGCGCGTTTGGCGGCGCCGGCCGGCAGCGCAGACGTCGGAAACTGGGTGACCGGCTCGCCGCTGGCTGAGATGATCTGTGGAGTGAGGAACACCACCAGCTCGGTTTTCTTGGTCGTGTTCGTGCGGCTCCGGAACGCCGCCCCCAGCACGGGCACGCTCCCCAGCAACGGTACCTGAACCTGGGCGCGTTCGGTCTTACTGTCAATCAACCCGCCGATGATGAGGGTGACCCCGCTCTTGACCAGGACGCTGGTTTCCGCCTCCGTCGTGCTGACAATGGGAATCCGGTTGCTTTGAAACGTCTCCACCTTGGCCGTGCTGACCTCAGGACGAATCTTCAGTTGCACGTGCCCGTCCCGCTTGATGCTGGGGGTGACGTAGAGCTTGGTGCCCACGTCCACGAATTGGACCTGGGGGGCGCTGACCGTTGCCCCGGTCGCGGGCACCGTCGTCGTCACCGTGACCACCGCTTCTTTCGTGCCGATGAGGATTTTGGCCTCCTGGCGATCCGACACGGTGATCCGCGGATTGGACATCGTCTCCACTTTGCCGAATTTCTTGAGCGCCTCCAGAATCACCTGGGTCCGCCCACCCGGAGCGCTCAGGAATTTCAAGGCGACGCCGGTCCCCGTCCCGCCGACGATATCGCTGAGCACCCGGAAGTTGCCGCGCGCCTGCATGTCCACCCCGGCAAACACCTGCTGCCAATCCACGCCGAGGCTCTCTTCATCGCTGAGCTCCACCTTGATGATCTTGGCCTCAATGAGCACCTCTGAGTCGCGCTCGTCGAAGGCATCCAGGACCTGATCGATCTTCGAGACGACCTCCGCCAGATCCGTCACGACGACCTTGTTGGTGCGCGCATCCACGGTGAAGGTCCCCACCCCCGGCGTGAGAAAGCCCTGGATCTTGTCCTGGAGCTTCTCCGCCTCGGCGTACTCGAGGGGATAGATCAACGTCGTCGTCGGGCGGTCCAGTTGCGCGACGAACCGCTCCATCTCGGCAAGCGGGGCGGCCGTGTCGGTGAGGATCACGGTGTTCGAGGGCTCATCCACGACCACGCGGCCCACCGTGGACTTGAGCTGGTTCAAGGCGGTCGCGACCTGCGCCGCCTTCGCATGCCGGAGGGGGATCACGGCGTTGCGCTTGCGTTGTTGGAAGGGGCGTCCGTAGAGCAGCTCGTAGTCCCGGGCGGTCGTCACCGTCACGATGTTCCCGGCGCGCTCATAGGCTAGTTCGTTGGCATCGATGATCCGCTCAAACGCCTCCCATACCCCCACGTCGTTCGCAAAGATCGTCACCCGCCCGGTCACGTTGTGGCCGGCCACAAAGTTCAGCCCGCTCTTCTGTGACAGGAGCTTCAACACATCGAGGATGTCGACCCCCTTCAGATCCAACGAGATACGGTCCGCCGTCCCTTCGGGTTGGGTGGCGTTGCTGGCCGTGGACTGCGCGGGGGCTTGCGCGTCGGCCGATGCGCTCCCTCCTCCCCACAGCAGCCCCGCGAGGAGGATGGCCGTCATGCGCAGGGACTCAGAGTGTGAGTTCAATTTGCTCTCCTTGATACTGGAGGATCACGTGAGAATCCCGGATCTCCTGAAGCACGGCACCTTCGATCACCCGCTGTCCTTTGGTGACGAAGAACGTCTTTTGGGTCTGGCTGTCTTCGATGATCGCTTGCGGCGGATCGCCGGCGACGATCCCCACCAAGCTCAAGCGCGCCGCCAAGGCGTTGGCTTGGGCGCTCGGCGACACCGTCGACGACGAGGATGCCGCTGCCCACTGTGGCTCAGCAGCCGTCGTCGCGAAAATGGATTGCGCCGGCTGTTCGCTCAGGGACGGCATCTCGACGGATGGCGCCGTTGTGCGGTCGACGGCGGACGGGGCGGTCGCTGTCACAGCGGGGAGCTCGACATGCGGGAGCGGGCGAATGATCTGCACGACCATCACCAGCACTTCGATGGCCAGGATCGCGACCAACAGGCCACCGACCCATTGGGGCCAGTGGAACCACCACGCTGTCTCCCCGTCTGAGGCACGCAGGACGTGGCGTATCTCGCGGCTGGCAGCCGCCAGCGGCGACGACGCAGCGGGGTGGCGGGGCTTACCCCGAATCAACTTCAATAGTTTTTCTTCAGGCAGGGGCGCCTGCGCCGACCCATCGGGACTCATGAGCAGCCAACTCCTGGATGAGCGACTCGTCAATCACCGGCCGCTCGTACATCACCATCGCCTCCAGCGCATTATGGCAGAGGAGGGCGATCTTGCGCGGGTAGCCTTGGGTGCACCGGTAGACGGCTCGAATGGCCTCCGGCATGAAGACGATCCGTGAGGACTCCAGCCCGGCCGACTGCAGACGGAACTGGATCATCTGGCTGGTTTCCTCTTCATTCAGCGGATTGATGATGTACTTGAGGGCCACGCGGTCGATGAAGTTTTTGATCCGCGTGATCCGTCCGAGCAGCTCCATCTGCGAAAAGATCACGACCTGCAGCAGCTTGAATTCGTTGGTCTCGTAATTCAGCAGGACGCGCAGGTTCTCCAACATGTGCGTGGACAGCTTCTGGCCTTCGTCGATCACCAGGACGGTCGTCTTGCCCTCGGTGACGCCGCTCTGAAAGAGGTAATGCTCGATCGCCTCCCGACAGTCGAGCGTGGATTTGAAGGCCGGCTGCACGCCGAAGATGCGGCTGAGGTGCAGCAAGAACTGGTATTCGGACTCAAAGGACGGATCCAGCAGGATATGGAAATTGAACCCTTCTTCCTGCGGGAAGTTGGTCAGCAGCGTGCGGGCTAGCGTCGTCTTGCCGGTGCCCACGTCGCCCAGAATGAGCGACAGGCCTCGTTTGAGCCGGATGGCGATTTCAATCCGCGTGATGGCCTGCAGGTGGGCACTGGAACGGTAGAAAAAGAATGGATCGGGACTCGTGGAGAACGGCTCTTTCGCGAGGCCCAGCACGGTGTAATAACTCATGCCGCGCGGTCCATCGTGGGCAAGAGACGCGCGATGTCGGTCAACCCCTTGCCTTCCTTGCGTAAGGCACGGATCCTCGCCAGGCGCTCTAACGTCTCTTCATTAAAATAGCGAAACCGCGTCTCTTGGCTTCGCCCGACTTCCTGAATCAGCCCCAACTTCAGATAGAACTTAATGGTATAGATCGAGTGCCCGCTTAACCTTGATAAGTCTTTGATCAGATAAAGGTTATCTACTCGAATCATTTCTACTCTCTAAGTAGAGAGTAGTCATAGCACATACCAACATTTCGGTCAAGATAAAAACGGGAATGCATGCGTCACTTCGCTGATCGTTGTCCGCATGGCCTATTGCGGAATGGTCAGCTGTTCGATGAGGAGTTGGGTATGGAGGATGCCGGGTTGGCCCGGCGCGCCGGAGATCTGCAGATGCTCAATCTGCACGAGCTTCGGCATCCTCAGCAGCGCGTCGAGGAACGCAAACAGTTTGTCTTGGTTGGTGTGCAGATCGACTTCGACCCCCACGCGAGTCACCTGCCCTTCCCGTTTGGCAGGTCTGGGTTTGAGATTGATCTGCACGCCCGCCTGCTGCGCAAAGATTTGCAAATCGGTCAACAGCCGCTCTTCCGCAGCCTCCGGCTTGTCTGTTGATAGATAGCCGGCCACCGCCTGGTAGTGCTGCTCAATCGACGTCTGCCGGGCCAGCAGACGATTGAGGGCCTCAAGCGCCATCGTCTGGGAATCCACACGCTGCTCCAAGTCTTGGGCGCGATGGCTCAGTGGCACGACCAGCCATGAAACGATGAGCCAGCAACCGATCACGATCAACGTCACCAGCAGCAACCGGCGCTCACGTGGCCTGAAGGATGGCATCTTAGCGCGTTGCGGGTCGGGGTTCGTGATCCGTGGTCTTGACGAGGATTTCAAAATCTGCGCGCTCGCCGTCGGCCGTCTGTCGTGCCGTGGCGTACTTCAGGCGGGCTTCCGCCACACCCTCCAGCTGTTCCAGCGCTTTGCGATACGCCAGGACGTCTTGCGTCGACGGCGCGCGGCCACGCAGCCCCATCTCGCGCCGTAAGCGATCAAACGTCAGCGCGTCCAGCGTGATCGTCGATGGCGTGCTTCGAAAGACGCCGCCCAGCAACGCGGCCAGCCGGCGACGTTGCTCAAGCACCGCCGTCACGAGCTCGACCCTCTGCGCCGCGGTTTTCGTTTGACGCGTCAATGGATCCACCTCCGAAATCGCCTGATCGATGCGCGCGATCAGACGATACTGACGGTACACGTGCAACGCCGAGACGCTGCCCCCCAACACCAAGACTGCCAAGAGGAGCGCCCCCACCGTCACCACCTCACGCACCTGCGACTGGTGGCGGGTCGTCTGCCGCACTTCGGGCGGGTTGAGGTTCAGGAGTTGACGCGTTGGCGCGCAGGCCGCTCCGCCGACAACCACCGGAGACGCCGAAGCGGTTTCGCTCATGGCCCGTCCGGTCAGCGGCTGCGCCCCATCGACAACCGATGCCGGCAGGCTGAGGTGTTGTGACGCCTTCTCTTTCCACGCCGCCAGCGGACCGACCCCGGTCAAGAGCAACGAACGCACCTCGATCCCCGGCAGGTCCTTGCGCAGTGTGGAGAGGCTCTGCTCGATTTCATGTGTCAGCAGCTCCGGGCCATCCTCGTCGCTGCCGGAGGGGATGCTTCGCGTCAGCAACAGCCTCCCGTCTCTGATGAGCACCAGATCCGTCCGATCCTCATCGCGGTTGATCACGAGCACCGGTTCAACCAGACTGGTCATCCGCGCGGCCGTATACCAGCCCAGCACGCCGGAAGAACTGACGGTCAAGCACTCGACCTGCAGACCGGCTTCGTGCAAGGGATGGAGTTGCCGCTCCAAGAAGTCGCGCTGGCAGGCGACCATCGCGACGGTGCTAAACCCCTCTCGCTGATCGATCAGTGAGTAGTCGACAACCGCCTGCTCTGTGGCATAGGGCAGTTGCGCTTTGCCGGACAGCTCCACCATTTGCCGCAACTCCTCGGATGACGTCGTCGGAAACTTCATCACCCGCAAGATCACTTGCTCGCGAGGAATCACGCCGATCACCCGCACGCCCCCGCCCAGCCTCAGCGCCTTGAGGGCAGTGCGCAACACGGCCGCCGGCGCCGTGCCCGATTCGAACGGCTCGACGCGGAGCTCCCGTAGGCGCCACCGATCCTGCGAACCCTTCGAGACGGCCAGTCGCAATGAATTGCGGGCCCACTCAATCGCGATCCGTGTCGCCATCACTCTCTCCACGCAAGGATCTTGAGCTCCGGCGAACGTTGAACGATTGCTTCGACCTGAACCTTGACCGCCAGCTCCGCCACGATCCCGGTCGAAATGACGGTAAACGTCTGCGAGGCGACGACAAACTGGCTGGCCAGCAGGCTCCGTTCAGCAGAGCTCAATCCGGACGGACCGGCGCACGATTCCGCAGTCGTCAGGATGTTGGAGGCCTCCTTGAACACCATCCCCTGCTCACGGCAGGCAGCCAGCGCCTGCGCTGTCGCCTGGCCGAAGCCTAACGCCACCAAGAGTTCCGGGGACACCGTGTTGATGTTCAATGTGATATTCGATGAAGTGGTGGGGTCAGCCACCGTCGACCATTGTCGCATCGTCGAGAGCGTTTCGGCCGGCCAGCCCGGAATGTCCAGCACCTCTTCATGGGCCACCAGCGCTGCGTCCTTTGCTTTGTACGGTGGCTGGACAGCGTCATCTTCCTCCAAGCCGTTGGAGCCACACGGAGTGCTATCCATATCGTGATAATCGACGAGCTTCTCGACCCATCCCACGGTCTCTGAGAAGTTGGTGAACGCCTTGTAGGTGGCAGAGGCGGGGTCGCAGGCGATCTGATTGAGGTTCAGTTTTCGCTCTTCGTCGATCATCTGAATTTCCACCCGACCACGTTCTGAAACCCTTGAGCCTGCTGCCGGAAGCGGCACAATCCATGCGGCCGGATGATCCAACTCCCCCTCCGGAGGCGCAAACATGGCCCAATCATCCCCCAACCAGTCATACCGTTCATCGGCCTGCTGCGCATCCGCCGCCAACCGCTGCATTGCCAGATACACGCCGCTGCGGGCCAGCGCTTTCGCTTGCTCGCGCGCCAACCGGTACTTGGTCAGCCGGACTTCGAGCGACAGATATTTCGCCATGGCGATCGCCAAGACGCTCAAGAGCGTCACCATCCAAAGGGTCACAATCAGCAACGAGCCTCGTTTCATTTACGAGGGACGGGGTTCCAACACGCCGATGGGGATCATCATCGTCCGTTTGACCTCATGACCCGACGACAGCCGGACCGATACCTCGAGCAGCTTCGGCAGCGCATCAGGAAATTCCCAGTCGGCTTGCCACTCGATCGGCCCCTCGCCCTCGGCCGGCAGATACGCATACCGGATCGACAGCCCCTCGCAGCCGGCCAGCAATCGGACGGGCTCGGCCGCCATCTGTTCGCGCGCCTCACCCACCGACTGGCTGACCTTCCATAATCCTGCGACTCCGTTCACCTGATTGCAGGCGTACGAAACCAAACGGACTCGACCGGTCTGCTGTGCTGCTGCTGGCACCACCGTCCACCACCGAAGATGGTCGGCCTCAAAGCTCGGCTGCAGCGAGGGGTCGCGAGGGACGGTAGCGGGGATCGCGCGGACCAGATCCTGCTCGAACTGATCAAGCGCCACCCGCTGACGCTGAAGAGCCTCAACGGTGTGCGTGGCGCGCCGCCACACTTCGATGCCGCCTCGCAGGTGCCCACTCAACCCCACGAACAGAATGGACAGCATCGTCGCTGCAATCAACAGTTCGACGAACGTCAGGCCGCGCCGGCTCAGAGCCATTCTTCAGGAACCCATTCGGTCGGCCAAACTTCGGAGAGTTGTACCACCGACGAAGGGCCGTCGCTCCGCCGCACCGTCAGGATCACCTCGCGGTACAGCGTGTCGGCTCCCAGCGACTGCGTGGTAATCGCCCAGTGGTAGTGTTGATAGGGGGCGTCGAACTCGCTTGCGTTCAGGTGGCCGGTGACGCGGCCTGCCGTCCGTTCCGCTTCAAGCGTCAGCAGGCGGCTGCGCGCCAACGTCATCAGCGTGTCGTAGTCCTCGACTGTTCGAAGTGCCTCGAGCTGGCTGGAGAGGCCGCGGCTGACGAAGACCAGCCCCACCGCGATCACCACCGCGGCAAGGATGGCTTCAATGAGCAGCAGCCCCCGACTCTGTCGTCGCATCGGTCATCACCGCCACCTGGCTGGTCGCAACATCCACCGTCACAGTATAGACGGTGGCACCACCGCTCACAAGCAGGCTCGTCGGCTGGCTGGTGCCGTCCGGAAAAAATTTCACCGCATCGGTTTGAGCGCCGTCCTGCGTCAGACGGAGTGTGACGTCGCTTGGCACAACAGCACTCTGCGCCAGGCGATCCGCAATCGGCACTTGCTGGCCGGTGCCATCGAGGGCCTCAAGTCGTGCACGACGCGCCGATGCATTCCAGACCCACACGACGACGTGCCCGCGGGTGATCGCCTGTTCCCTGGCGAAGCGCAACAGTTGCGCTAGCTCGAACGCAACCTGCTCGGCGTGGAGGCGTTGTGAGGTTTTGGAAAACTGCGGGAGGGAAACCACCAGTAGCAGAACCACCACGACGGCGACAAACACCAACTCGATTAAGGTAAAGCTACGAGGAGGCTTCGAATCCCGGTGTTTCAATCCGCAATCCGAAATTCGCAATCCGCAATGTCACTGGTCATTCCCAGTCGGTGATGTCGTCGTGGCCTTCCTGACCGTCGGGGCCTAACGAGTACAAATCGTAGTCTTGGTTATGCTGAGACTCCGCACGGAAGTGGTAGTGACTCCCCCAGGGATCCTTCGGCAAGCCTTTTTTCAGGTAGGGTCCGTTCCACCGCAAGGCGGCGCCCTCCTCAAGGCTTGAGGGCGCTTCCCGCTGTACCAGCATCTCCAGGCTTTCCGGGTATTGCCCGATGTCCAACTCGTACAGGTCGAGCGCTTGTCCGATGATGGCGATGTCGGATTTGGCGCGGGCGATTCGAGCTTGCTCCGTCCGCCCGGCAAACCGCGGGATCACCATCGCCGCGAGGACCCCGATGATGATGACCACCAGCATAATCTCGACGAGGGTGAACCCACGAAGGGGCGTGGGGCGTGGGGCGTGGGATGTGTTCCATGCCCCTGCCCCTTGCCCCTCGTGTAGATTTCGATGCATCATTGCGCCACCAATCCAATGTTGAAGATCGGCAGCAATATCGAGATCACAATGAACATGACGATCAGCCCCACCACCACGATCAGCAACGGCTCCAACACCGTCGTCAGCGTCCGCATGGTCCGATCGACCTCCCGCTCGTAGGCGACTGCCACCTTGAGTAGCGCCGTATCCACCGTGGCGGACTCTTCTCCCAGTGACACCATATTGCTGACAAAGACCGGAAATTGCCCGCAGGCGCTCAGCGCCGACGCGATGCTGGTGCCGTCGCGAACCGCCTCCTGCACCTGCCGCAAGGCCCGTTGGATGACGACGTTCGAGACGTTGTGCGAGCCGACCTCAAGCGCCTGCAAGATGGGAACGCCCTGCCCGATCATCACGCCGAGGTTCCGGGTAAAGCGGGCGGTCTCCAGCTTGCGGGACAGCGTCCCGACCAGCGGCAAGCGCAGGACGCACTGGTCTAACACCTGGCGCCCATGAGGAGCAAGCCGCCACTGCCGCGTGAGCCAGACGATCACCACCACGCTGAGAAGCAGCGTCCACCACCACTGCGTCACCGTCTGGCTGATCGTCAGCAGGATCCTCGTCGGTAGGGGCAACAACTGCCCGCTCTCCGAAAAGATGCCGGTGATTTTTGGGATCACGTAAACCAACAGCACCCCCACCGTCACCAGACCGATCCCGAGCACGATAGCGGGATACACCAGCGCGCTGACGACGCGACTCCGCAGCTCCGCGTCCGCCTCGCCCACATCGGCCAGCCGCACCAGCACCGTCTCCAACCCTCCGCCGACTTCCCCGGCTTTGACCATATTCAGGTAGAGCGTGGAAAACACCTCAGGATGATACGCCATCGCAGCGCTCAAGGACTGCCCCTCGCGCACGCTCGCACTCAAGGAGTCGATGACCTGCCGCAACGGACGATGCTCCGTCTGCTTGGCCAACAGCGTCAGAGCACTCAGCAGCGGGAGACCACCGCCCAACAAATCGGCGAGTTGGCGGGTCATGTAGGCGATCGTGCGGCTGGGGATGGCGCGGTGGGAAACGCTCGGGCGGCTGGAGCGGGGGGCCACCGCCTCGGTAATCACGAGCGGGAATACCCCTTGACTACCAAGACGGGTGATCGCGGCCGCCTCGTTGTCCGCCTCAATCGTCCCTTCGATGACGTTCAGGGTGTTGTCCTTGGCCCGGTAGACGTACTGGGGCATTCCAACGAGTATAACACGCAGGGGAAGGGGTGGCTAGGTGACCCGGAGGACTTCCGCGGGCGTCGTGATGCCGCGGAGGACCTTCCGCCAGCCGTCCTGCCGCAAGGTACGCATGTCGTTGGTCTGTTGCGCGGCGCGGGCGATGTCATGGGAGGACGCCCGTTTGAGAACGAGCTGCTGGATGGGGTCGCTGACAACGAGAAATTCATAGATGGCGGTCCGTCCCTTAAATCCCGTTCCTTTACAGTCCGTGCAGCCTCGGCTCGACTGCAACGTCGTCGGCAGCGGCCCCCCCACATTGAATTTTGCTAACAGCGTGGGATCCGCCGCGCACTCTTCGCGGCAGGCGGGGCACATGACTCTGACCAGCCGCTGGGCGATGAAGCACAGCACCGAAGAGGATACCAAAAACGGCTCGACGCCCATATCAAGCAGCCGCGTGACGCCGCCGGCCGCGTCATTGGTATGGAGGGTGGAAAACACCAGGTGCCCCGTGAGCGCGCTGCGGATCGTGATCTCCGCGGTTTCCGGGTCGCGCACTTCTCCCACCATCATGATGTCGGGATCGTGCCGCAACATCGAGCGCAGCCCCGCGGCGAACGAGAACCCGATCTTCGGATGCACCTGCAGCTGCGTGATGCCTTGCAGCTGGTACTCAATAGGATCTTCGATGGTCAAAATCTTTACGTGAGGCGCATTGAGTTTTGACAGGCAAGCGTACAGCGTGGTGGTCTTGCCTGAGCCGGTCGGCCCGGTGACGAAGATGATGCCATGCGGTTTTTGGATCAGCTCCTGCAGGAGGTCCATCTGCGGACCGTCCAGGCCGAGCTGCTCCAAGCTGTGGAGCATCCCCGAGGAGAGGAGGCGGATGTTGACGGACTCTCCGAAGCTGCTCGGGAGCACGGAAATGCGCAGGTCTACCTCTTGACTATCCAGCCGCACCTTGATGCGGCCGTCCTGTGGCAGCCGCTTTTCGGCAATATCGAGCTTGGCCATAACCTTGATGCGCGAGACGATCGTCTGGTGCAGCTTGTTCAGATCCGTCGGGATGGAAACCTCATACATGACGCCATCGATCCGCTGGCGAATCCGCAGGAACTTGTCAAACGGCTCGATGTGAATGTCCGTGGCCCGGTCGCGGACCGCCGAGAGAATCAACTGGTTGACGAAGGACACGACCGAGGCGACGTCCGTTTTCACAGTCAGGTCTTCGGCGATGGTCACGGGGGCGGCCGCGCGCAAGTCCGTGTCCAGCAGCCGTTCCACCGCCGAGGCGCCGATGCCGTAATGGCGCTCAATGGCTTCGGAGATGTCACTGTGACTGGCCAGGACCGGTTTGACGTCGCAGCCCAGCAGCAACCGCAGCTCATCGAGCGTCTGGACGTTGAACGGATCAGTGATGGCGATATGGAGCGCATCTTCTGAGATCGCCAGCGGCATGATGTGGTAATGGCTGGCGAATTTCGGGGGGACTTTCGCCAGCGCCTGCGGATCGATCCGCGCCTCGGACAGGTGGACGCACGGCATCCCCACCTGCTCGGCCAACACCTCCATCAACTGGTATTCCGTGATCACCCCTTGGCGGATGAGCAGTGCGCCGAGATAGTCGCCCGTTTCGGCCTGGCGCGTGATGGCGTCGGACAACTGCTGCGACGTCAAGAGCCCCTTCTCCACGAGGAGGGCTCCCAGGAGCGTCTTCCGCTTTGAGGAAAATGGTTGCGTCATGCCGTGTCGCTCAGCCATCAGCGAAGAGGTGGGGAAGTCAATTCGGGTCAAAGAAAACGCGCGCGAGTTCCTGGTCTCCCCATCGGAACGGTTTGGTGAGGTAGTCGGTCGCACCCAGTTGAAAGGCGGTTTGAGCCGCTTCAGCGTCAGTGCACCCAGTTAACATCACGACGTTGAGGCGAGGGTGCCGCTGCTTGGCCAGCTTCAAGACCTCCAGCCCCGACATATCCGGCATGCGGATATCCAATAAGAGGTACTCCGGGGTCTCCGCCTCCAGCTTCTGCAGCGCTTCCGTCCCTGAGGTGGCGGTCAGCGTCCGCAACCCCCGCTGTTCAAAAAATCGTGACAGCAGAAGGCAGACCTTGCTTTCATCATCGACGATCAATAAGGTCTTCATCTCTCCCACACCACCCCCTCGTCCTACCTTACCACAGAATTTTGGACCTCATAAGGGGAAATCTGATTGAGGGGTGGTCCGCCAAGAGGCGAACGAAGTTGAGTGAAGCTTCGTGACGGTTCTTCCCCTCACAGGTCAGATGCCCCGATGCGGCAACCCGGCTATCCGTGGGGGGAGAACCTAGCGTCAATCGTGTGGCAGCCAGGCTATCCTCACTGGGACCCGTGGTTTTGCGTCCCCTCGTTCCCGAGCCCGCCATCACTGCGTCGGCGGGTCCCCGGCCCAACCCATTGGCGGGGAGGTTTGCCTTTCTCGTGGCTGACTAACTACTTTTCAAATATCTAGTTAAACATTACCCAACCCGAGAAGAATTTGTCAACGAGCCGGAGTGCATGTTTAGCTCCCTGAGACCACGATCACCGGCTATCACGAAGGACGTGGGCAGCAGTCAAGTCAGACCCCGACAACCACTACCCGATTAATCTTGCTCAGTTTCTGATAACGTTGCGTCATTTTCTATCTCTTGACGCGCTGGCGAGCCGTCAAGTACGGTTTGGATAGTTGGATACAACGTGAGCCTTCCTGATCAAGGCAAACCCGGAGGAGGACGATGAGTGGGCACGCCCGTACTCGTCGTATCGGATACTGGCCTACAAACGCGATCGTGAGGCTTGTGGGGATTGTGGTGGCAAGCTCGTTATGCGTCCAGCTTCCAGGCCCAGCGGCGGCGCATGAGGAGGACGCCCCCAGCACAGGAGCGCTGAGTGTCATCCATCCGCTCACCTTGCAGCTACTTCGACTGCACGAAGCGCTCGATCGAGCTCCGGCAGCGCAACGAGCCGAGATACTCAATCAGCTCACGCAGACAGCCCTGGAGCGTCGAAAGGCGCTTCTTGCGCTGATGGAAAAACATCCGGAAGTGGTCCTTGAGGTCGCCCTCCCAGAGGCAGTCCGCAACTCATTCCCTGAGAACCTCCGTGATGGGGTGGAACAGCACACCAGTCTCAAGGGGAGCTTGACGGTGACCATCGCCAGCGACTTGGACCTACAGATCGCCACGGGCCTCTACACGCTCACCACCAACGCCGGTGAGCACATCACGCTCCATTTCGTCGACGGCAAGGGTCCCGACCTGCCAACCGACTCTCAGATCGCGGTCCATGGGGTGCGGTTGGCGGACCAGATGGCGTTACTGTCAGCGGACAGCGGCAGCGTTGAAACGATCACGGCTGCAACCCTTGTGCCGTCCACTATCAAGAATATCGCCGTCCTTCTGTTCAATTTTCAGAACAACGCGGTACAACCGTACACGCCCGCAACGGCCAAAGCGGTCACCTTCACGGATACCAATGGGGTGAACGCCTTTTATCAGGCAGTCTCGTTCGGCAAGTGGGCCATCCAGGGCAAGCTCAATGTGGATGGGGATGTCTATGGCTGGTATACCATCCCCTATGACAACACGACCTGCGATACGTCGACCTGGGCCTCAGCCGCTCGGACCGCAGCGGCGGCCGATGGATTCAACATCACCGGCTATACCCAGGTCGTCTACGCCTTTCCGAACACCGGGTCCTGTGCGTGGTGGGGCCTGGGCACGATCGGCGGGTCTCCTGGCTCCTCGTGGGTCAACGGGTCGTACCAGACGCGTGTGGCCGGGCATGAGCTGGGCCACAACTTTACCATGCACCATGGCAATAGCTACGCCTGCACCGACAGCAGCGGTCAGCATGTGGCGATCAGCGCCACCTGCATCTCGAATGAATACGGCGATCCATTCGACATTATGGGGAGCTCGACCAACCATCCGAACAACTACCACAAGGGGCAGTTGGGCGTGTTCGACCCCGTCAACACGCAGGATATCACGGTGAGCGGGACCTACACGATCGCGCCGCTGGAATGGGCCTCGGGCGGGGCCCAGGTGTTGCGCATTCCCCGCGACGTCACCTCCGGGGGCAGCGTGCTCAAGTACTACTACCTCGAGTTCCGCCAGCCGTATGGCGTCTTTGACGCGTTCAGCTCGACCGCACCCGTCGTGAACGGCGTCTCTATTCGCCTCGCCCCGCCCTATACGACGATCACGCAATCCCAGCTGATTGACGCCACGCCTGCGACGTCCTCGTTCTCGGATGCGGCCCTCGCCGTGGGCCAGACGTTCTACGACCCCATCAAAGGGATCACGGCGACGACCAGGAGCGTCTCCGCCACCGGGGCGGCGGTGGACATTGCGTTTGTTCCCCCCGTCTGCACGCCGTCGAACCCGAGCCTTTCGGTCTCACCGTCGAGTCAGTGGGGCTTCCCGGGCCAGACGCTGCCCTATACCCTCACGCTCACGAACAACAACAACTCGTGCCCTGCAGCGACCTTCAACGTCGCACCGACCCTCCCCGCGGGCTGGTCGCAGAGCCCGGCGAGCTTCAGCCTCAATGCGGCCTCGGGAGCCAGCGTCAACCAAGCCATCAGCGTCACCGCGCCGACCGATGCGGCCGTGGGGTTCTACACGCTGACCGAAACGGCCACCAACGCGGCCGATGCGCATTATGCCGCTTCGGCTTCCGCGACCTACAACGTCCTCACCCCGGACACGACTCCGCCCACGGTGACGATTACGAGCCCGGCGGCTGGCGCCCTCCTCCCCCGGAAGGGCACGGCGAAGATTGCGGCCACCGCCAGCGATGCGAGCGGCATCAGCCGGATCGAGGTCTTCATCGATCAGAAGTCGGTCAAGGTCTGCTCCAACACGAGCTCCTGTAGCATGAACTGGTCGGTGAATAACGTGGCCGCGGGTTCACACTCCATCACCGTGACCGCAACCGATAAAGGTGGGCCCACGCCCAACATGGCCAGCGGCTCGATCACCGTGGTGAAACCGTAAGGGGTGGGCGATCCCTTGCAGCGTTCGGCTATCCAGGATGCTCGCCGAGGGAGGGGGTGAGGGCCTTCGGCCACTCGCCCGCAGCACGCGCAAGTCCCGCACGATGGCTTCAAAGACACCCGCTCCACCGCCAGCCCGTTGAAGATCGCCCCGCAAGGGGGAGGGGGTTAGCCGCGGAACTTCTTGAAGACGAGCGTGGCGTTGTGGCCGCCAAAGCCGAGGGAGTTGGAGAGGGCGCTGTCGACCCGGGCCTGGCGGGCCTGGTTGGGCACGTAATCCAGGTCGCATTCCGGGTCCGGGTGCTCGTAGTTGATGGTCGGAGGCAGGGTGCTGTGGTGGATGGCCAGGCAGCTGATAATCGCTTCCACCCCGCCGGCCGCCCCGATCATGTGGCCGGTCATGGACTTGGTGGAGGACACGGGGATCCGCTTGGCTGACGCCCCGCAGGTCTGCTTGATGGCGCGGGTCTCAATCTTGTCGTTCAGCTCGGTGGAGGTCCCGTGCGCGTTAATATAGGAGAGCTGCTCCGGGTTCAGCCGGGCATCCTCCAGCGCCAGGCGCATCGCCTCCGCCGCCCCGGCCCCGTCCGGGTCGGGCGCGGTCATGTGGTAGGCGTCCGCGGTCCGGCCGTAGCCGGCCATTTCCGCGTAGATCCGGGCGCCGCGCCGCGTGGCATGCTCCAGCTCTTCCAGCACCATCAAGCCCGCGCCTTCCCCGATCACGAAGCCGTCCCGCTCTTTGTCAAAGGGGCGGCTGGCCTTGGCCGGCGCGTCGTTGCGCCGCGAGAGCGCCATCAGCGCGCAGAAGCCGCCGACCGCCATCTTGGTGACGCAGCTTTCGGTGCCCCCGGCGATCATCACCTCCGCATCCCCCCGCTGGACGATGCGGAAGGCCTCCCCCACGCCATGGGCCCCGGAGGCGCACGCAGTCGCCGGGCAGGAATTTGGGCCCTTGGCGCCCAGGCTGATGGCCACCTGCCCCGCCGCCATGTTGACGATGATCATCGGGATCATGAAGGGGCTGATCTTGTCCGGGCCTTTGCTCAAAAAGAGGCTGTGCTGCTCTTCGATCAGATGCAGGCTGCCCATCCCGGACCCCACCAGGACCCCGACCCGAAAGGGATTCTCCTTCTCCAGCGCCAATCCGGCATCCGCCACGGCCTGCTTGGCCGACGCGACCGCCAGCTGCACGAAGCGCTCGGTCCGCCTGATCTCCTTCGGACCCAGATACGCGGCCGGATCAAACCCCTTGATTTCGGCAGCGATCTGGGAGGCAAAGAGGCTGGCGTCGAAGGAGGTGATCCGGTCAATGCCGCTCACCCCCTTGACGAGATTGGCCCACATGGTGGGCACGTCATTGCCCACCGGCGTCACGGCGCCGACCCCGGTGACGACCACCCGCTTCATTAAGAGCACCGATCCCTCCCCCTCAAAAAAGAACAACGTCCGCAAGGGGTTGCGGACGTCTGGCTAACGAACTGCACGCCAACGAACACAGATTACTTCGCGCCGGAAGCTTTTTGCTCGATATACTTAATGGCGTCCCCGACCGTGACCATCTTCTCGGCATCCTCATCCGGAATCTCGACGCCGAACTCTTCTTCCAGGGCCATGACCAACTCGACGGTGTCGAGCGAATCCGCGCCCAGATCCTCGATAAACGACGCGCTGTCCGTGACCTCTTCCAACTTTACGCCGAGTTGCTCGGCAATAATCGCCCGAACCCGATCGTGGACCGCTTCCGCCATGCTGTGTGTGCCTCCTACATGCCCAGCCCCCCGGCCACCACGAGCACATGCCCCGTGATGTACCGGGATGCATCACTCACGAGAAACAACGCCGCCTGCGCCACGTCGCCGGGTTCGCCCAGCGTGCCCATCGGAATCTGCTCCCGCAACCGCTGCTTCACGTCTTCCGGCAGGCGGTGCGTCATATCCGTTTGAATAAATCCTGGAGCGATGGCGTTGCAGGTCACGCCACGACTGGCCAGCTCCCTCGCCACGGATTTCGTGAAGCCCACCAGCCCCGCTTTGGAGGCCGCGTAGTTCGCTTGGCCCGGGTTGCCGATGATCCCAACGATGGACGCGATGCTCACGATCCGGCCGGATCGAGCTTTGAGCATCACCTTGGCGGCCGCCCGGGTGCACAGGAAGGAACCCTTTAGATTGATGTCAAGGACGCGATCCCACTGGGTTTCATCCATGCGGACGAGCAACCCATCCTGGGTGATCCCCGCGTTGTTGATGAGTATATCGAGCCGCCCCATCTTGTCAAGCACTTTTGAGACGGCGTCCTCCACCGCAGCCGCGCTGGTCACATCCACCACCAGGCCCAGCGCCCGCCGCCCCAGCGCTTCCAGCTCCTGGACGGTGCTCTGGAGGGCCTGCTCGTTCACATCAAAGAGGACGCAATCGGCCCCTTCCTTGGCAAACAGCAGCGCGATCTCCCGGCCGATCCCTCGGGCTCCGCCGGTGATGACGGCGACGCGGTTGGTCAGTTGCATGGGGGGCATTATAGCGGCTTGTTCCTAGGGATGCCAGTCTTAGATCGCGGCTCCCAGCTCACGAGGAATGAGCCGCGATAGGCCTCTTAGGAAAAGAGGTGAGAGGTTTAGTAGACGAGTTTGGACTCTGGAGGGCTTGGATCGTTGTCGTGATCTGAGTGGTTGACGTTCAGCTTCCCTTCACGGTAGAGCGCAATGAGGGTATCCACCACCTGGGGGTCGAACTGGGTTCCCCGGTGGCGCTTCAGCTCGTCCAAGGCCTGCTCCACCGGCATGGCTTTGCGGTACGGCCGATTGCTGATCATCGCATCGAAGGCGTCCACCACGGAGGCGATTCGGGCGCCGATGGGAATCTCCAGCCCCTTGCGGCCTTCCGGGTAGCCTAAGCCGTCATAGCGCTCGTGATGATAGCGCACATTCTTGGCCATATCCTTCAGACCGGCAATGCGTTCCAGCACTTCCGCGCCATCCACCGGATGGCGGCGCATAATCGCCATCTCCTCGTCGCTGAGCGGACCGGCTTTATAGAGAATCTCTTTGGGGGTGAAAATCTTGCCGATGTCATGCAGGAGCACCCCGGCCAGCAGCACCTCTTCCGGCGTCCCGCCGAATTCAGAGGACCGCCCCTGTTCCCGCAGCTTCCGGATGATCTTGGAGGCGTAGTCCACGCTGCGCACGACGTGCTGGTGGGTATAGTGCGGGTCAATTTTCGAGATCACGGCGGAGAACGCCGCCACGATGCCATGCACCACGTTCTTCAGCCGTTCCACCGACTCTTTGAGCTCCTCGTTGACCTTCCGGAGGTCTTCATATAAGGAAATGCTCACCTTGGTGAGGACGTCCTCCTTGAGGTACTCGAGGGTAAAGGGCTTGGTGACGTAATCGGTGGCGCCCAAGGCCTTGGCCTGCTGCACCACGACGTCATCCTCAATTGCGGTCACGACGATGATCTTGATGGTGGCGTCAATCGCCTTGGCTTGCTTGAGGATATCCAGGCCGTCGAGGCCGGGCATGCGCAAATCGAGAAACACAACGTGGGGGCGCTCCTCCCGGATGCAGGCCAGCGCTGACGGCCCATCGTGCGCCATCAGGACATGGTAGCCCCGCTCCGAGAAGAACGCGTGGAGGATCTCACAGATCTTCTGTTCGTCGTCTGCGACGAGCAATTTGACCATGTCTCAGGCTAATCATACCGCATTGCCTTGGGACCTGGCAAGCGTCTCCTGCCTCGGGTCTGAGAGGCTGGGCGGGCAGTCCACCTCAGGGACCAGACCTTTTCACACTTGACACCAGTGTATGTCGTACACTATATTCAAGGTGTATGTTGTACACTTACTCAACGATGCGCAGCGCCACGCCGTCCACAGACACGATCCCAACTGAATCTTCCGCGCCCGCCTCGGCGCTCTCCCCTGCGTCCCATGCCGTGGCGGTGGACGTGGTGCTGTTCACCATCCATGAGGGGGCCTTGAAGGTGCTGCTGATCACGCGGCAGCAGCCGCCGTTCGCGGGCGCGTGGTCGCTGCCAGGCGGGTTCGTCCGCGCCCACGAGTCGGTGGATGAAGCCGCCTTGCGCGAGCTGCAGGAAGAAACCCACATCACCCGCGTCTACCTGGAGCAACTCTACACCTTTGGGAACCTGAACCGGGATCCACGGGGCCGGGTGATCAGCGTCAGCTACTATGCGGTGGTGGAGTGGGCGCAGTTGCGGGGACAGGCCCTGCCCCCGGTGGCGTCCGCCGGCCGGGACGGCCAGGGAGCACTCGGCCGCTGGTGTCCGGTCACGCGCCTGCCGGAGCTGGCGTTCGACCACCGGCAGATCGTCGCGCTGGCGCTGGAGCGGTTGCGCCACAAGGTCAACTACACCAGCGTTGGGTTTCAATTGCTGCCGAAGAAGTTCACCCTCTCCGAGCTGCAGCAGGCCTATGAGGTGATCCTCGGCACCGCCCTGGACAAGCGCAATTTCCGCAAGAAGATGCTGCAGCTGGGGATCCTCCGCTCCACCAGCGAGCGCCGGGGGGAGGGCCGCCAGCGGCCTGCTCGGCTTTACTCGTTCGCCCAAACGCGCGTCATCAAACTGCAGGAGAAAGGGATCGTCGTTCCCTTCTAAGTTCGCCATGGAGCTCACCACCACGACCCTCACGAACGGACACCACCACCAGGTGCGCGTCTCTTCGGACCAGTTGAAAACGGAAGTCCGCCGACTGGCGCGCGAGCGCGACGCCGTGATCCTGGCGCATAACTACCAGGAGAGCGATATTCAGGACGTGGCCGACTTCACCGGGGATTCGCTGAACCTGGCGAAGCAGGCCAGGGCGACCTCCGCCAAGATCATCGTCTTCTGCGGCGTGCATTTCATGGCGGAAACCGCCGCCATGCTCAACCCCGCCAAGCTCGTGCTGATCCCGGACCTGCAAGCCGGCTGCTCCCTGGCGGACATGGTCGTCCCCCATCAGATCCGCCAGTGGAAGGCGGCGCACTCGCAGGGCGTGGTGGTCTGTTACGTCAACACCTCCGCCGCCGTCAAAGCGGAGTGCGACTACTGCTGCACCTCCGCCAACGGGATCAACGTGATCGAGAGCATCCCGGCGGACCGCGAGATCCTGTTCGTGCCGGACTACTACCTGGGGACCTACCTGAAAACCAAGACCAAGCGGAACATCGAGGTGTGGAAGGGCTACTGCCCGGCGCATGCGGTGATCCTTCCGGAGCGGGTGGACGCCTTGCGGGACGCGCACCCGGATGCGGAGTTCCTCATGCACCCGGAATGCGGCTGCCTGACCAAACAAATGGATCTCGCCGATAAGATCCTCTCGACCGAGGGGATGGTCCAGCACGTGCGGACCTCGCCGGCCAAGACCTTCATCATCGCGACCGAAACCGGCATCCTCTCCCGGATGCAGAAGGACAACCCGGAGAAGACGTTCCTCCCCGCCAGCGAGCAGGCCGCCTGCCACCACATGCAGCGCAATACCTTGAAGAAAGTCCTGTGGTCGTTGGCCACCCTCCAACACCGGATCACCGTGGATCCCACGCTGGCCCGACGCGCGCTCGTGCCGATCGAGCGCATGATGGCCGTAAGTTAGCGCGACGCGCTAGCTAGGAGTTCGGAGAGTTTGGGAAGGTCGTCGGGCTCGTTCAGCAGGGCAGCCTTGACCGCCGGATCAATGCGGCGCAGCAGCCCACTGAGGACGCGGGCCGGCGGGAACTCCACGCACGAGCGCATCCCATCCTGGATGAGCCGCCGGACGGACGGCTCCCACAGCACGGGACTGACGATCTGCTTCACCAAGAGATCGCGGATCTCCTCGGGCGTGGCGGCCGGCGTGGCCGTCACGTTGCTGATCACCGGCACGCGCGGCGCAGAGATCGTGACGCGCTCCAGCGCGCGCCGGAAGGCGTCGGCGGCCGGCTGCATCAGCGGCGAGTGAAACGCCCCGCTCACCTCCAGCCGCGCGACCCGCTTTGCCCCGGATCCCTTCAGCGCCGCCGCCGCCTGCTCCACGGCGGAGACCGGGCCCGATACCACCAGCTGATCCGGCGCGTTGAAGTTGGCCAGCACCGCGCCGGTGCGCCGGCAGGTGTCCTCGATCGCATCGCGCGTCAGCCCGACCACTGCGAGCATCGCGCCAGGATGGCGCGCGGCGCACTCCGCCATGGCTTCCGCGCGCGCCTGCACCAGGTAGAGGCCGTCGGCGAACGAATAGGCGCCGCCTGCGGCCAGCGCCGTCAGTTCCCCCAGGCTCAACCCGGCCATCGCCGATGGCGAGGCCTCCGGTGCCAGCGCCCGCAACCCTTCGAGCCCGGCCAGCGATGTCACAAACAACGCCAACTGGCACCGCTCGGTTTTGGCCAACTCCTCCGCCGGACCTTCAAAACAGAGTGCGGCCAGATCCCATCCCAGGCGGGAGTTGGCCTGGCGATAGAGCTCGCGGGCCTCCGGCACCCGGTCGTACCAGGCTCGGCCCATGCCGACCGCCTGCGCCCCCTGCCCTGGAAAGAGATATCCAATCCCGCTCCTCACCATTCCAGCAGCACCGATCCCCACGTCAGCCCGGCCCCGAACGCCACCAGCACCACGAGGTCGCCCCGCTGGATACGCCCTTCCTCTGCCGCCTCATAGAGGGCGATGAGGTTGGACGCCGCGGAGGTGTTCCCGTATCGGTCCACGTTGACGAACATACGCTCCATCGGCAGCCCGGACCACTTCGCCACCGCCTCGATGATGCGGATGTTCGCCTGGTGCGGAATGCAGCACTCCAGCTCCTCCGGCTTCCGATGCGCCGCCTTGAGGACGGTTTTCACCGAGCCGGCCATCCGGCGCACCGCCAGCTTGAAGATCTCCCCGCCGTTCATGCGCAGGAAGTGCAGCCGCTGGTCCACCGATGCGTGCGACGGCGGATACTTGGAGCCGCCGCCCGGCATGTAGAGCAGGTCCGCCGCCGAGCCGTCCGAGCCCATGTCGGTCGCCACAATCCCTCCGCGGGACACCGGCGCCATCACGCACGCCCCGGCCCCATCGCCGAAGAGCACGCAGGTGGAGCGGTCGGTCCAATCAATGAAATTCGAGAGCACTTCCGCCCCGACCACCAACGCCCGCTTGTAGGATCCGTCCACGAGGTATTGCCGCGCCGTGATCATGGCGAAGACCGAGCCGGAGCACGCCGCCGACAGGTCAAAGCAGACGGCGGACTTCGCGCCCAGCGCCCGCTGGAGCAGGCAGGCGGTCGAGGGGAACAGCATATCCGGAGAGGTGGTGGCCACGAGGATCAGATCCACGTCCTTGCCGTGGAGCCCGGCGGATTTCAGCGCCTGGCGCGCGGCGGGGATGGCCAGGTCGCTGGTGGCCATGCCGGGTTCGATGATCCGGCGCTCGCGGATGCCGGTGCGGCTGCGGATCCACTCGTCGGAGGTCTCCACCGTCCGCGCCAGCTCCTGGTTGGTAAGCACCTTGGAGGGGACGTGCATCCCCACGCCGACAATGCCGATCCGCTTGGAGGTGGAGGCGCGCGCCGCCATCAGGCCTGGCGCGGCGCGGTCGCGGCGGCGTGCTGGATGGCTTCGATCAGGTGCTGGTTGGAGTGATGGCGGACGGACTCGTAGGCCACCCGGACGGCGTTCTTGATGGCTTTGGCCGAGGACGCGCCGTGGGCGATGATGCACACGCCGTTGACGCCCAGGAGCGGCGCCCCGCCATGCTCGGCATAATCAATCTCTTTGCGCAACGCCTCGAACGCCGCCCGGGACAGCCATGCGCCCAAGCGGGTCATGAAGCTCATCGCCAGCGTGCGCTTGAGCACCTGGCTGATCGCATAGGCGAGGCTCTCCGCGGTCTTCAGCGCCACGTTGCCGGCGAACCCGTCGCAGACGATCACGTTGTACTCCCCGCTGAAGATGTCCCGCCCCTCCACGTTGCCCACGAAGTTGATGTCCGAGGCCTCGAGCATGGCATACGTCTGCCGGCTGGCGTCGGTGCCCTTCGTCTCTTCCTCGCCGACGTTCAAGAGCCCCACGGTGGGCCGTTCGTGCTCGAGCACGAAGCGCGCATAGGCCTCGCCCATCAGAGCGTACTGAAACAGGTGCGAGGGTTTGGGGGCAATATTGGCTCCAACGTCAATGAGCAAGGTGTCCCCCTTCACGCCAGGCAAAACGATGGCGATGCCGGGCCGTTCAATGCCGGGCAGGAGTCCGAGAAAGAGCGTGGCGGCGGAGGCCATGGCCCCGGTGTTCCCGGCCGAGATGAAGGCGTCCACCTCGCCGGATTTCAACTGCTCGATTCCGACATTGATGGACGAGTCGCGCTTCTTGCGGATGCTGGCCACCGGCGACTCTTCCATGCCGATGACCTCGGATGCGTGGATGATGGAAAGGTTGGCGGGCGGCTTGGGATGCCGGGCCAACTGTTGCTCAACGGCGGCCCGGTCGCCGATCAGCACGATCCCCAGCTCGGGAAAATCCCGGGCGGCGCGCACCGCCCCGGCGACCGGCGTTTCCGGGGCGGCATCCCCACCCATGGCATCCAAGGCGATGTTCACCCGGGGAGTCTCCTCAGTTCAGGCGTCACGAGGATGGCGCGGACTTCTTGACCGCGATCACCGCGCGACCGCGGTAGAACCCGCAGTTGGGGCACACCCGATGCGACACGCCGGCATGGCTGCACTGGGGGCAGCGGCTCAAGCTGGGGCGCGCAATTTTCCAGTGCGTGCGCCGCTTGTCGCGCCGGGATTGGGAATGCTTGCGTTTCGGCAACGGCATGGCGAATTACCTCCTACGGATGCTGGCACGACGTCAGATTTAAATTCTGCCCGCACGTCCTACACAATCCCCGGCAGCCCTCCTGGCACACCGGGATCATCGGATACGCCAAAATGATTTCCTGACGGATATCGTCCGTCACATCCACCACGTCCGTCGCCCGGACCGGGTAGCTCAGCATGGCGTTCGCCTGCAGCGGCCGCTCGAACCCGCACAGGCATCTGGAACAGGACAGGTGCAGCCGGCACTGGATGGTGGCCTCCACGACCAGCTCCCGGTCGGCCAGCGTCACCACGGAGGAGACGCTGACCGGCGGCTCGACATGGATGTCGGCCCGGTCCAAGTCCAACGCCTTGGGATCGTAGACGGCGTCCTCGTGGAGCCCCTCAAACGGGATACGGTTCACCTGGATTTTCATCGGATCGCCTCCGATTCTTCTGCCAGCTTGCGTTTCAACGCCGCTTCCACGAACCGCGGCACGAACGCCGAGAGATCCGCCCCCAAGGCGCCGGCTTCCTTAATCAGCCGCGCCGAGAGGTACGCATAGGCGTCTTTGGGCATGAGAAAAATGGTTTCGACCTGGGTGGACAGCTTCCGGTTGGTCAAGGCCATCTGAAACTCGTACTCGAAATCCGACACCATCCGCACCCCCCGGATCATGACGGAGGCGCGCTGGCGGCGGCAGTAGTCCACGACCAGCGAATCGAAATCATCCACCCGGACCCCGCGCATCCCCCGGGTCGCCCGCTTCAAGAGGGCCACCCGCTCCGACACGCTGAAGAGCGGCCCCTTGGCCGGGTTGTGCGCCACGGCGACGATGACCTCATCCACGATCTTCAGCGCCCGCTGAATGAGGTCAATATGCCCGTAGGTGACCGGGTCAAAGGTGCCTGGATAGATCGCCCGTCTGATCATGGGATGCGCTGGTGGTGGTAAAAAGAAAGCACCGTCTCACCATACCGGTGCTGCCGCACGCGCGCAAGCAAGCCGACCGTCGGAGGCAGCGCGCTCCACCGCGGATGTTCGAGACATAGAAGACTCGCGGGGGTGAGAATACCACACGAGGCGAGGTCGTTCAAGGCCTTTTTCCCCGTTTCCTCGTCGTAGGGGGGGTCCAGCAGCACCAGGTCGGCCGTGAATCCCCGCGCCGCCAGCGACTGCAGGCTGTTGGCGGCATCCCCCGGTAGGACGTCCCAGCTCCCGCCCACCCGGCCCGGGGCGATCTGCGCCAGATTCCGCCGGATGGCGTCCAGCGACTCCGGGTGCGCTTCCAAAAACACGACCCGGCTTGCCCCACGCGAGAGCGCCTCAATGCCCAGCGCGCCGCTGCCGGCAAACCCATCCACAACGCTGGCGCCCTGGACGGCATCGCCCACAATGTTGAACAGCGCCTGCCGGACCTTTGACTCGGTCGCGCGGATGTGCCGGGGCACGGCCAGCGACATCCCGCGCAGCGCCCCCGATGCCACGCGGATCATCTCCTCGTGATCCCCAGCTTCGCTCGAAGGCGGGCCAGCGACGGTCCGCTCAATGCTGGATCGCGCGCCACCAGCGCAAACGCCTCGCGCCGGGCGTCCTCCAGCAGGCGCGCATCCCGCGCCAGGTCCGCCACGCGGAACCGCCACCACCCATGCTGGTCCCGTCCCAATAGCTCGCCCGGCCCGCGCAGCATCAAGTCACGCTCCGCCAATTGGAAGCCGTCGGTCGTGCCAACGAACGATGCGAGCCGCTGCCGCGAGAGCTCATCCGACGCATCGCTGAGCACCGTGCAGGTGGCCGGATGCGCGCCCCGCCCGATCCGCCCGCGGAGCTGGTGCAGCTGAGACAGCCCGAACCGCTCCGCATGCTCGATCAGCATGACGGTGGCATTCGGCACGTCCAAGCCGACCTCGATGACCACGGTGGAGACCAGCAATCGCGTCGTCCCGGAGGCAAAATTGCGCATGACGCGCTCCTGCGCCGTCGTGGGCATCTGCCCGTGGATCAACTCAATCGCCTTGTCGGGAAACACCTCCGCTTGGAGATGGCGGGCCATCTGGGTTGCGGCTTTAAGCTCCTTGCCCTCCTCCGCGTCCACCAGGGGATAGACGATGTATCCCTGCCGGCCTTCTTGCAGCGCCGCGCGGATCAGGCGGTAGGCCTCCTGCCGCTTCGCCTCCGGAAACCAGAGGGTCCGGACCGGTTGGCGGCCGGCCGGAAGCTCGATGATCGTCGAGCAGGTCAAATCACCGTACAGCGATAACGCCAACGTGCGCGGGATGGGGGTGGCGGTCATGACCAGCAGGTCCGGCGCCGCCGCCTTGCGCACCAGCGCGGCGCGCTGGGTGACGCCGAACTTATGCTGCTCGTCAATCACCACCAGCGCCAGCTTGGCAAACGCCACCGATGGCTCCAGCAGCGCATGGGTGCCGATAATGAGATCGGCGGTCCCCGCGGCGATGCGGCGCAGCACGTCGGCGCGCTCCCCCGACTCGGTCCCGCCGGCCAACAGCGCCACCCGCACGCCGAGCGGCTCAAACGCGTCCCGCAAGACGCGCGCATGCTGCGCAGCCAGCAGCTCCGTCGGCGCCATCAGCGCCGCCTGAAACCCGCTTTGGATGGCCACCGCGATCGCCAGGGCGGCCACCACGGTTTTTCCGCACCCCACGTCCCCCTGCAACAGCCGCAGCATCGGTGTGGTGCGGCTCACATCGTCCAGGATGTCCTGCAGCACCTGCTCCTGGGAGGCGGTCAAGGCAAAGGGCAGCTGCCGGCGGAACGCCCGGGCCAGCGGGCCATCGAGCTGGTAGCGCTGGGGCTTGGTGCGCTGCGCGAACCGGGCGCGCCGCAATGCCAGGCGGAGCTGCATGAGAAACAGCTCATCGAACGCCAGGCGGGAGCGCGCCTGCTCGAGCGTGTCCCAGGAGTCCGGAAAATGAAGCTGGGGCAGCGCCCATCCCACCTCCGCCAGCTTCAGGCGGCGGCGAAGCTCCTCCGGCAGCGGCTCCGGCACGGCGGCCGCCACGCGATCCAGCGCAGTCTTGACGATCCGCCGAAGCCATCGTTGGCCGATCCCTTCCGTTAAGGGATAGATCGGAACGATCCGCCCGACATGCAGATGCGCCTCGTCGTCCTGGGACGCGTCCTGGTTCACCCGCTCCAGCTCCGGATGGACCATTTGCAGGCGCGCGCGGCCCTCCACTTCCCCGAACAGGATGACGTCCTCGCCGTCCCGGATCTGCCGGGCCAAATAGGGCTGGTTGAACCAGAGGCACCGCAGCGTGCCGGTGCTATCCCCGACGGTGGCCTCCAGAAGGGTGCGGCCTTTCGGCAAACGCCGGAGGGCCGAGGCCAGCACGCGCCCCTGGATGGTGACGGCCGCGCCGGGCTGCGCCTCGCGGATGGACGCGAACCGGCTGCGGTCCTCATAGCGGCGGGGCGCGAGCCAGAGCAGATCCTCCGCCGTCTTCACCTCCAGGCGCGCAAGGCGGGCCGCCCGGGCCGGTCCCACGCCTTTGAGATATTGAATCGGCGTGTGGGGAGCCGGTCCCGACAAAGGGGCTTGGCGGGTCATGCTGGCTCGCGTATAATAGCGCCTACCATGTCAACGACTTCGGGATGTGCCATCTGTCGGAAAGGACCCGTCGCGGGACGGTCGTACTCACGCCGTGGGAAGGCGAAAAAGCAAGGCGGGGTGGGTCGCCGAACCACGCGGAAGAATAAGCGGCGGTTCCTGCCAAATCTCCAGTCAGCCAAGATTCTGCTGAACGGGACGGTCGCCCGGGTTCGCGTGTGCACGGCGTGCATCCGAAACGGGCGCATCCGTAAGATCCAGTAGAGTCCGCTCCTCGATCCCGCTCGGGCTCCCCTGCATCACGCTGATACGGCGGGAAGCGATTCCCCGGCCCGCCGGGAGGACTCGTCGCCGGGGCGGGCGCGCAGATCGCAGACCGTCGCAGCCGGCTCGGCATTGATGAGCGTCGGCGCGACCACGACGTCGTAAGCTCCCGTGGACTCGCCCGGCGGTAGCTTGCCCCGAATCCGCAGCCGGTAGCCCCCGTCCTCGATCCAGGCGCCGCCGCCTTCCCCGGCACGAATCGTCACGCCGCGCAGGAGCACGGTCGGCTTCGGGTTCCCGATGCCAAACGGCTTTAAGGCGTCCATCTGCTCGACGAGGGCGTGGCTGAGGTCTGAGACGCGCGCGTCCGCATCAATCAGCAGCGTGCGGCGTCCGTGGTCCGGAAGCGGCGCGGCTTGCGCGTACTGGTTGATCTGAGCCCGGAAAGCCTCGAAGTCGCCGCTGGCGAGCGTCAATCCGCACGCCCGCGCATGCCCGCCGTACCGCAGCAACATCCGCTCGCACGACCGCAGCGCCTCGAAGAGGTTGAATGGCTCCGGCGCGCGGCCTGATCCCACGCCCACGCGCTCATCCAGCGCCAAGGCCACCACCGGGCGCGCATATTGCTGGACCAGCGCAGATGCCAACGGCCCCATCAACCCCGCCGGCCAACCGCGCCGGCCCACGACCAACACCTGATGATCCCGAAAATGCAGCCGGCTGACTTGGCTGTAGGCATCCGTCATCACCTGGCGATGCAGCGACTTCGTGGTGGCATGCGCCTCCTCCAGCAACACGGAAGCGCGGGTGGCATCCGCCTCGGACGTCGCGGTAAGCGCGCGCCACACCGGCCGGGCGCCGCCCAGCCGCCCGCAGGCGTTCAACCGCGGCACCAGCCGCTTGAGCACCTGGTCCGGCTGCGCCGAGCTGATGCCGACCGCGTCGCACAGGTGACGCAGCCCGGGCCGCCGGCTTTCCAGAAGCCGGGCCAGGCCTTCGGTGACCAGCACGCGGTTGTCCCCGGCGAGCGGCGAGTAATCCGCCAACGTGCCGAGCGCGGCCACGTCCAGGCTGCGCTCCAGCGCGTCGCGGTCACCCGGAGAGAGGGCTTGAATCAATTTCACCGCCAGGCCGGTGCTGCAGAGCCCGAACCCTGCGCCGTCGCCCACGTGCGGGTTGACCAGGGCGGCGGGCCGTGCGGCGCGTCCCGAGGGCACATGATGGTCCAGCACCACGGTAGGAATGCCCTGCCGCGAGAGCGCCTCGATTTCGTCCGCCTGGTTGGTCCCGCAATCCACCAGGATCACCAGCCCGATGCCGGACCGCGCCACCCGCGCAATGCGCGAGGGCGGGAATCCATACCCGTCCGCTAACCGGTTCGAGAGGCGGACCGCGACGCGGCCGCCCAACCGGGTGATCGCCTCCGACACCAGCGTCGCCGCCGAGATGCCGTCTACATCCGAATCGCCGAACACCAGGACCAGGCGGCCGGCCCGCACGGCCTGCCGGATGGCGGCGACCGCCTCCGCCATCTGCGGCAGGCGGAACGGATCGCTCAGGGTGCTCAAGGTCGGGCGCAAAAATGCCCGGGCGTCCTCGGCGCGTCGCACTCCCCGGTTCAGCAGTATTTGCGCGATCAGGGGGGCGATCCCGCACGCCTGAGCGAGGCTGCCCGCCGCCGGATCAGCCGGCAGCAGTTTCCAAATCCGGAACGATTCCACTCCGCCCCTCGTTTTTGAACGTCAACTGCGAGCCGGCGCCGGCTGAAACAGGCGCCGCCAGCTGATCACCAGCGCCGACGCGATATAGACGGTGGAATAGACGCCGGAGATGAACCCGATCAGCAAGCAGAACGCGAAGTCACGCAGCACGTCCCCGCCGAACCAATACAACGCCAGCACCTCGGCGACCACGGTCAGCGACGTCAGCAGCGTCCGGCCCATGCACTGGTTCACGCTGAGATTAATGATCTCCGCCAGGCTCATCTTGCGGCTCAGGCGCATGTTCTCGCGGACCCGGTCGTAGATGACGATGGTGTCGTTGATGGAGAAGCCGGCGATGGTCAGCAGTGCGGCGATGATAGTCAGATCAATCGGCCGGTGTGTCAAGCACATGAACCCGACCGCAACCACCACGTCGTGGACCAGGGCGAGCACCCCGGCCAGCGCGAAGTCGAAGTGCTTGAACCGCACCAACACGTAGAGGAGGATCCCGATCATGGACCAGGCGATCGCCAACCAGGCCTTTTTGCGCAGGATCTCCCCCACCGTCGGACCCACGCGCTCCAACCGGACCAGCTCCGGCGCCGCGCGCTGGCCGTAGTCCGCCACCAGGGCTTCCCGCGTCCTCGCCATGGCGCTCTGAATGTTCGCCTCGGCGGTATCAGACGTGCGGACCAGCCAGTCGGTTGGAGAGCCGAACTCTTGGATCACCGCGTCCTCCATCCCGACTTTCGCCAGCGTCGAGCGCAGTTGATCCGCGCTGACCGGCGCGTTGAACGTATATTGCTGGAGCAGCCCGCCGGTGAAGTCAATGCCGTACCGCTCCGGCCCGCGCCGGATGAAACCCAGGACGCCGGCAAGGATAGCCAGCAACGACAGCGTATAGCAGATCCACCGCTTGCCGATGAAGTCCATCCGGGGCTGCCGGATCAGATGCGCCATCGGCAGCTTGGTGAACCGCGGGGAGACCAACAGGATATCAAAGATCACCCGCGTGACGAACACGGCGGTGAACATGCTGGCCAGCAGACCCACGGTCAACGTCGTCGCAAATCCCCGAATGGGACCGGTGCCGAACCAGTAGAGAAAGACCGCGGCTACGACGGTGGTGAGGTTCGAATCTAGGATGGCGCTGAACGCTTTCTCGTAACCGGCCGCCACGGCCAGGCTCAATGGCCGTCCCGCCGCCAGCTCCTCGCGGATCCGCTCGTAAATCAGCACGTTGGCATCCACCGCCATCCCCAAGGTCAGGATCATGCCGGCGATGCCGGGTAGCGTCAGCGTCGCATGTAAATAACCTAATGAACCGAGGATCAACAGCAAGTTGAACGCCAGCGCGAGCACCGCCACCACCCCGGCCACCCAATAATATCCCACCATAAAGACCGCCACCAGGAGGCCGCCGGCCGCCGTCGCCATCAACCCGGCGCGGATGGAGTCTCTGCCAAGGGTGGGCCCGACCGTCCGCTCTTCCTCGATCACGATCGGCGCCGGCAACGCGCCGGCCCGCAGCACGATGGCCAGATCGTTGGCCTCCTGCCGCGTGAACCGGCCCGTGATCCGCCCCGCATCGCTGATGCGGCTTTGGATGACGGGCGCTGACTGCACCTTGCCATCCAGCACGATGGCCAGCCGTCGGCCGACGTTCGCGCCCGTCAATTGGGAGAACACCTTCGCCCCCTCCCGGTTCAACCGGAAGCTCACGTCGGGCAGCCCCATCTCGCCCGGCTCGACATAGGCATCCGAGAGGATCGAGCCGGTCAACACCCCTTCCTGGTCCAGGAGGATCGGGCTGCCATCCGCCATTTCCCGCAGCTCATATCCGGCTACCGCCTCCCCCTTGAGGGCCCGCTCCAGCACGCCAGGGTTTTCGGAAACCAGCTTGAACTCCAGCATGGCGGTCTGGCCGATGAGCTTTAACGCCCGCTCCCGGTTCGTCACGCCTGGCAGCTGCACCAGGATGCGGTCTGTTCCCTGGCGCTGGATGAGCGGCTCCCGCACGCCAAACTGGTCAATGCGGTTGCGGAGAATTTCCACGGCCACGCCGGCCACGTCGCGCTGGGCGGCGCTGGGCGGCAGCGTGCTCGTGTCCACCCGCAGCACCAAGTGCATCCCGCCTTGGAGATCGAGCCCCAGCGCGATCCGTTGGGAAAGCGGAAAGGCAAACCAGACCGCCCACGCGAGGACCGTCAGGATCACCGGCACGCGCCACTTGAAGCTGGAAGGAAACATCACGCGCTCTTCACCACGCGTGAGATGGATGATTTCTCGACCTCTACCCGCACGTTTTCGTCAATCCGCAAGGTCACGGCCTCAGGCTTGACGTTCATGACCGTGCCGAAGAGACCGCCGGCCGTCACGACCTCGTCGTTCTTTTTGAGATTGGCCAGCAGCTGCTGGTGCTGCCGGCGGGCCGTCTGCTGCGGCCGGAAGACTAGCACGTAGAAAATCACAAACATCATGGCGAATGGCAACAGCATGGACAACGGGTTCGGCGCGGCTTGCGGCGGCATCACGATCCTCCAGACGAGACGAGTGGTGTGAAATTGACGTCCTTCAGCGCGGCCACCTCGGCCGCAGGATAGTAAAACGAGAGAATCTCGCGGGCGGACATCCCGCGGCGGGCCAGCTTGGCCGTGCCCCATTGGCACAACCCAACGCCGTGCCCCCAGCCGCGGCCTTCGATCACGATGTCGTCCCCTTCCTGGACAAACTGCAGCCACGTGCTGCGGATACGGTCAAACCCCAGCAGCGCCCGGAAGTCATACCCGGTCAGCGCCACTTGCTGGCCCCCGCCCACGATCGCGAGCTCCGCCACCCGGCCGCTCGGCGTGAACTTCGTCGCCTCGACGCGGTCCAGCGGCCACACCGAAGGGCGCTGTTGCTGCTTCATCGCCCAGACGATGTCCCCCTTGGTCAGGCGACGCTGCCAGCGATAAAATGGCGACTCATCGCAAAAGGAACAGGCCACCCCGCCCCGCAGGGGCTCAATGTCATACGCGTTGCCCATGACGCTGCCCCGTTCCGTCATGCCGCCGCATGTGGAGTGGAAAAATGCCGGGAAAATCGCTCCGTGGTAGGTCAACACCAGCCCGCGCGTGTCCCGCACCGCCCGGCTCGTCCGCCAGCGCTCGGCGCTCTTGCCGCCGTAGAGCTGCGACATGACATCGGCCGTCACGTCATACGCGGCGTCGTTCTTCGATAACCGCTGAAAGAGCGCGTAGGTTCGCGACGCGATCGCCATGGCCTTGAGCGCTTCGCTCGGCCAGTAATCCGGTGCTTCTTTGGCCAGGACCCCCCGGAGGTAGTCTTCCAAATCCACGTGGTTGACGATCAGCAGGGTCTGATTCGGCTGCCGCACCACGGAGACGGCTCCCCGAAACCGCTGCCCGCGCAGCCGAACCGTCGCATCCTCAATCGGTTCGATCATGAGTTCGAGCACCGGCATCAACTGCGTGCCCATCAGGATCCCCTCAGGGACGGCCCGGAAGGTGATCTGGGGCATCCGCGGGCGGTAGCGCAGCACCTCATCGGTTGCCGCATCGGTCAACCGGAACTGTCCCGTCACGGTCAGCTCCACTTGCGGCTCGCCCTGCGCGATGGCGATGCGCATCAGGCCGGGCGAATCCGCCGCTATCTGCATGGCGGCGCCGGCGGACGGCGCTCCGATCCCGCCGGCCACCAGGAGACCCAGCGCCGCGCGCCGCCAGGTGTTCATGATCGAAACCGGCTGAGGACCCACAGGACGATGCTCAGCAGCACGCTGACCACCAGGCAACTGCCCAGCGGGATGAACACGGTGAATCCCGGACGCTGGATCAGGAGATCTCCCGGCAGGCGCCCCAACCACGGCGCTTTCGGCGCAGCCAGTACGATCGCGCCAGCGACGACCAGCAGCGCTCCCAACCCGATGAGCGCCCGCCCAATCCCATCCACTCGCCGCCTCCGCCTGCGTCACGCCGCCGCACTCGCTGAGGACGCCAGCGGCAGCGGCTCCCGCTTTAACTTGGAGAGGTGTTCGTAGGCCAATCGCGTGGCCTTGCGGCCCCGGGCTGTGCGCTTGACCAATCCCGCGGACAGCAAGAATGGCTCCACCACGTCCACGATGGTATCCGGCTCTTCATTCAGCGACGCCGCCAGCGCTTCAATGCCGACCGGCCCGCCGCTGTAGAACTCCACGATCGTGCGCAGCACCTTGCGGTCAATCGGGTCCAATCCGAACCCGTCCACCCCCTGCGCCGCCAACGCCGACTCGGCCACCTCCGCCGTGATGCGCGCCGACGCTTTCACCTGGGCATAGTCCCGCACGCGCCGCAGCAAGCGGTTCGCGACCCGCGGCGTGCCGCGGGATCGCCGCGCGATCTCGGCGCACGCCGCCGCCTCCACATTGATCCCGAGGATCGCCGCCGAACGCCGCACGACCTCTTCCAGCTCCTGCGGCTGATAAAAATCCAGATGATACACCATGCCGAACCGGCTGCGCAGCGGATTGGACAGCAGCCCTGCGCGCGTGGTGGCCCCGATGAGCGTAAAGCGCTTCAAGTGAAACTTGATGGTCTTCGCGTACGGCCCCTTGTCCACGATGAAGTCAATCTTGAAGTCCTCCATCGCCGGATACAGAAATTCTTCGACGACCTTGGAGAGGCGGTGGATTTCGTCAATGAACAGGACGTCGCCCGGCCCCAGGTTGGTCAGCACGCCGATCAGGTCGCCGGCCCGCTCGATCGCCGGCCCGCTGGTCGCGGTGATTTTCGCTCCCATCTCCTGCGCCACGATGTGGGCTAAGCTGGTTTTCCCCAGCCCCGGCGGGCCGGCCAGCAACAGGTGCTCCAGCGCTTCCTGGCGTCGCGTCGCCGCCTGGACCGCCACGCGCAGGTTCTCCACCACCGAGGCCTGCCCCACGAACTCTTCGAACCGCTTGGGGCGCAGGCTCATGTTGAGAATCTGGTCTTCTTCGGTTTCCTGCACCGGCGGGCGGAATGCCGCCGGCTCAACCGCGCGAGGCCGGGAGGTCATGTGGGCTGCTCCTGCAGGCGGGCCCGCAACGGTTTGGAGGAGGCCGCGGCGGACCTGGATGGCTCAGCCAAACGCTGCCGGTATACTTCGTTCAGCAGCTCCTCGGCGGTCTGCAGGCGGGGATTGCGCGCGAGGGCGTCTTGAATCATCTGCTTGGCTTCGGGCTTGGTGTATTCGAGCTGCACGAGGATGGAGAGGGCTTCCGCTTCGATCACCGCCTCCGGCGCGTCCTTCGACGCGGCCGGCGCCGGCATCTCCGCCTTGGCGTGCATCAGCGCGAACTTCCCCACTTTGCCCTGCAGCTTGGCAACGATCTCTTTGGCGCGCTGCTCGCCGATGCCGGGCAGCGACTTCAACAACGCCAAGTTCCCTTCGTCAATGGCGCGGGCAATCACCGGGATCGGCCGGGTGAAGGCGCGCAACGCCGCTTTCGGGCCCACGCCGGAGACGGTGATGAACCGCTCGAAAAACTCCCGTTCAATCTCATTGGCGAAGCCGATCAGCACCGAGAAGGCCTTCCCGGGCTCCAACTGCTGGTAGTGATAGGTCACCAACTCCAGGTCGCCGGACGCCCCAAGCTTCTCGGCGAGCTGCTGCAGGATGGACGGCGGGATGAGCACGTGGTAGGAGACGCCCTGCACCTCCATCACCACATGGGCCTCGGCGTGCTCCCGCACCACGCCGCGCAACCGGCAAATCATCCGACGGTAATCTCCTGGAGCTTTCGCGCGGTCCGCCGTCGAGGCGCGCGCCGCCCACCGGCCTCCGGCAGCGCGTCTCGGTTCAGCTGCGCATGGGCCACGGCCAATGCGAGCGCATCAGTCGTATCGGCCGCCAGCGTGGACGTGTCCGTCTGGAGCCACGTACCGACCATGCGCGCCACCTGGTCCTTCGAGGCCCCCCCGTGTCCGGTGACAGCCTTCTTCACATGCGTGGGGAAATATTCGACGATCGGCAGCCCGTGCTGGGCGCTGGCCAAACACACGACTCCGCGGGCGTGCCCCATCAGCGTGGCAGTGGTCAGGTACTCGTGGTGCGTGTAGATCGCTTCCAAGATCGTCAACGCCGGCTGCTCTGCTGCGATCACGCCGGCTAGCACGTCGTACAACATCCGCAACCGCTGCCCCAAGGCGTGCCGGGCCGGCGGCCGGACCACCCCGGCCGTCACCACGCGCAACGTGCCGGCATCGGCATCAATGACGCCGTAGCCGGTGGCGTTCAACCCGGGATCAACCCCGAGGATCCTCATGACGCCGACGCCGCATGCGCGGCCAAGATGGCGTCGGGAATATCGAAATTCGCGTAGACGTGCTGGACGTCGTCGTGGTCTTCCAAATCATCCAGCAGGGCCAGCAACTGGTTGGCGTGTCCCGGATGATCCACCCGCACCGTCGAGGACGCCACCAAGGTCAGGTCCGCCGACTCCCAGGCGATGTGCTGCGCGCTCAACGCCTGCTTGACGGATTCCAAGTGCTGCGGATCGGTCAGGATCGTGTAGCTGTCGCTATCCTTCGAGAAATCTTCCGCTCCAGCGTCGAGCGCGATCGTCATCAACCGGTCTTCTTCCGCCGCCTTCACGGACACGAGGATGGAACCCTTCTTCTGGAAGATCCAGGACACGCTTCCGGCGCCCGCCACATTGCCGCCATGCCTGGTGAAGAGGCTGCGCAGCTCCGCCGCGGTGCGGTTCTTATTGTCGGTCAGCGCTTGCACCAGGACCGCCACCCCGCCGGGGCCGTAGCCTTCCAACCCCGTCTCCTCGTAGGAAACGCCGGGCAGCTCGCCGGTGCCTTTTTTGATGGCTTGCTCGATCTTATCCTTGGGAAGGTTGACTTCGCGGGCTTTGCTCATGGCCATGCGCAGCCGGGAGTTGCCCTCAGGCAACCCGCCGCCGAGCTTGGCGGCCACGGTGATCTCGCGGACCACTTTGGTGAACGCCTTGCTTCGTTGGGCATCCACAATTGCTTTTTTGTGCTTGATGCCCGACCATTTGGAATGCCCGGCCATGTCGTCGGTAGTATAACAAAGTTCCCGACGCCGGCCAAGCCGTCACCAGGCAATTTCCAGCTGTGCGGTCGGCCGTGGAGGGCGGAGAAAAGTGGAGGGCCGCGGCATCTCCTCATCCTCCTGATCCCAGCCCAGCCGGCGCATCCACAACGCCCACGTCTGCTCAATCGCGTCCCAGTAGACGCCCTCGCCACGATGCCGCGAGCCGAAACGCGGGTCCGA
This sequence comes from Candidatus Omnitrophota bacterium, assembly GCA_023247215.1. Lineage (GTDB taxonomy): Bacteria > Omnitrophota > Gorgyraeia > Aquiviventales > Aquiviventaceae > JACPRA01. Next base: position 14,808 of record JAHFGX010000002.1, on the reverse strand, counting down.
CAACTTCCCGCCGCGGACCCCCCGGATCCGGTGCTCAATCTTTCTCGCCCGCAGCGGCAGCGCCTTCTCCAGCCGGTGGAAAAACACCGCCTTGACGCTCCCAGGGAGGCGCACCAGCGTGTGAAACGCCCCCATCGCTCCGCACCGCTTGGCCTCATTCAGCAGCCAGGGAATATCTTGGTCATTCAGCCCCGGGATAATCGGGGCCACGCCGATGGCGACCGGCACGCCGGCATCCGCCAGGATGCGCATGGTTTCAAACCGCTTCCGAATGGTTGGCGTCCCCGGCTCGATCGCCCGCACGACCTCCTCGTCCCGAAACGCAATGCTCAGGCTGACCCGCGCCGACGCTTCCCGCGCCAACTCCGCCAGCAGGCCGGCATCCCGGCGGATCAGCAGCGATTTCGTGATGATCCCCACCGGGTTGCGAAAATCCCGGCAGACTTCTAAACATTTCCTGGTCAGTTGATACACGGCCTCGATCGGCTGATAGCAATCCGTCACGCCGGAGAAGACCACGACGTCTCCCTTCCACGAGGGCCGCCGAAACGCTTCCTTCAGTAATTCGGGCGCGCGGGGTTTCACGATGATCTTGCGCTCGAAGTCCGTCCCCGCTCCGAGCCCGAAATATTCATGGGTGGGTCGAGCGTAGCAGTAGGCGCAGGCATGAAAGCAGCCTCGATACGGGTTGACGCTCCATCGAAAACCGACGTCCGGACTGTCATTCTGCGACAGGATGGATTGGGAATGGTCCTCGTAGATTTCCAGCTCGGCGGCCGGCGGCTCGCCCAGCAGCTCCCGATGCTCAGTGAGATAGGGGTTTGGCGGATTCCACACGCGGGCAGGTTCCATGACGAAGTGTATTATATAGTAGACATCTGTCTACTTTCAAGGGTAGAAAAAACCGCCAATCACTCCATTGGCGGCAGCTCACTTAAAACTCGTAGCGGACAATTGGGCCGTTGATGCCCTTGGCGCGCACATCTGAGGAACGGGGCGGCGCGCTACCCTCGGTTTTCATGGTGTTCCAAAGCGCTTCGCCCGTGGTCCGCACCATGGCCACGGTGCCCTTCGCCGGGCCCCACGTCAACGCCGCCAAGGGACCCAGGTCGCGATTCACCTCGACCATCTGCTTGGGGATCTCCGTCCACACCGTAGACCAGTGCACCACATCTTTCGGCAGCTCTTGGATCGGCCGGCTCTCCGCCCACGCGGCCAACGCAGCCCCGCACAACCCGATCATCGCCGCGAGCACCATTTCCACCAGCCATTCCAGAAGGCGCTTCATCTTCCCCTCCCTGCCATGCGCTCCGATGACATCCAGTATGGTCCGTTGAGCGCTTCTATGAAGGAGTATGCCTGAGGAGGCAAACCAGCGTCAAGCCATCCCGCCCAATATTTGCGCAGCAGTCCCGCCACTCGGTATAATACACCCCATGGCCCCCCCGATTGAGCGCCCGCCTCGCATGCTGGTGGTGGACGATGAGGAACGCATCGGCCACGTGCTGTCGAAGCATTTTTCTTCCCGCGGCTACGAGGTCCGGTCCGCCCGGCGAGGAGATGAAGCCCTCGCGCTGACGAATGTCTTCCCTCCGGATATCGTCCTGCTCGATCTCCTCATGCCAGGCATGAACGGCATTGAGACCCTGAAGGCGCTGAAACAACTGCATCCTCCTCCCAAGGTGATCATGCTCAGCGCGGCCGATCATGACGAGGTCATCAAAGGCGCGCTCCAGCTCGGCGTGGATTTCTATATTCCCAAACCCATCAATCTGTCCCAACTCGAACGGCTCGTCCACGGCTGCTGCCCCGCCGCAAAACCCATCAATTAACAAAATGCCGCCGACCCAAAGGCCGGCGACGCGCTTGCTTCCGACGATCGCTGGCGGTTAATCGCCGATCAGGTTCTCCGTGTGCTCCTCGTCCCTCACTTCATCCGCCAAAAGATCTTCGGCCAGCTCATGCGTGACCGTATCCCGATGGCGAGTCATGCGGGAGAGCTCCTGGTACGCATTGATCGCGCTGCGCTCCGCCTTCAGCACCGCCTTCAGGAGGCCGATCATGTCCGACGTCTTCCGCGGAAACTCGATGCGCTTGCTGTTGGACAGCTTCGGGACGTCCGCCCAATCCGCCGGCAGCGTCCCGCCCAGCTCCAGGATCCGCTCGCCCAGCCGGGTGGCATGCGTCAGCTCCTCCCCGGCACGCGTGGTCAGCATGCCCGCCACCTGCGGCGCGTTGATCCCAGTCGCCACCTGCGCGGCGTGCAGGTAGTAGTAGTGCGCCAGCCACTCATCTGCGTACGCAGCCCGCAGCGCCTTCAGAATCGGCTCGACCGGCGTATCCAGGATCTCTCGTCCACGACGTCCCATGGCTCCTCCTTTTTGCGCCTTCACTCAATAGGTCACGACCGACTGCAACACGCCGTTGTGAAAGATCAGCGTCCGGCCCGTGTATTTCCACGTTTCCACCAGCACACCGGGAAGCTGCTGTGCCAGCGTGTTCGACGGCGGACCCAAGAGGCTCCTGGCTTCATCCTTGGTCATGCCGATGTGAATCGTCGCCATGTTCGGCTGAGCGGGGTTGCCATACCACGCCCCGGCCGCGCAGCCGCCGAGCACGCACGCCAATCCCAGCGTCGCCATTCCCTGCTTGATCTTCCGCATGCACCCCTCTCTGTGGCTTCTTCCTTTACTTCCTCATCGCCGGTAAACCGCTGCTTAGCGCCGCTCCTTGAACTTGGCCGCCAACAGCTTCTCTTCCGCTTCCAGCTTATGCACGCTGATCCGCCAGATGCGCGTGAAAAACGGCCCGAAGAGATAACCGAGGGCGGCGGTGACCGCGCCCACGGAAACGAACGCCATGAAGACCGTGAAGAGCTTCCCGCCTGGCGCGTGAGGCACGACAACCGGCCCCTGCGCCGTCGCCACCATGCTCATAAAGTAAAAGGCCTCGAGATAGCCCATCCCTTCAAAGGCGTGCATGCCGATAGTCCCGATGGCCAACAAGACCGTCAGCAGCGCCACGGAATAGACGCCCCGCCGCCACAGGGAATGATGGTGCCGATGCGCCCGCCTCATCCGGACGCCTGGCTGTGGAGTTTCGCCAGCATCGCCGCCAGCGACCGGCCCAACTGCTCAATGGCGGCCTGCTGCTTGGGGTCCTTCAGCGCGCCGTCCGGCTGGAACGCCTCGTGGGCTCTGGGCACCGCGACCTGATCCGGCAGGACCAGCACGTTGATATTCCCCAGCATCGCACGGACGTGCACCAGCCCCCGCAGTCCTCCGAGCGCCCCCGGGGAGGCGCTCATGAGCGTAGCCACCTTCCCGGTGAAACAGGCCAGAGGCGCCTCGCCTGGTTCCTGCCGGGAGGCCCAGTCAATCGCGTTCTTGAACACGCCGGTCATGGAGCTGTTGTATTCGGGACACGACAGCAACAATCCATCATGTGACCGCATCAGCTCCTTAAACCGCTTCGCCTGCGTCGGGATGCCCTCAGACGCTTCGAGATCACCGTCGTAGAGCGGCATCGGAAAATCCCGCAGATCAATCAGCGTCACCTCAGCGCCGGCCGCCTTCGCGCCCGCCACGGCGATCTTCACCAGCTTCTTATTGAACGACTCCGTCCTCGTGCTGCCCGCAAACGCCAAGACCCTCGCGCCGGCGGCCATCGAAATTACTTCCCCTCCAGGTAGGCGCGATAGTCTTCCGTAATCCGGCGCGCTTCGCGGGCCGAGAGCGCGGCTTTATCAGTCAGCGCAGGACGCTCCGGCTGCGGAGCGCGCGCCGGGTGCAGCGTTGCATAGAACTCGCTCACCGGCATGACGGACACGCCGTGGGCGCGGACGTTGTTGAAGACGTACGTGTCATTCGACACGACAAGAAACCGGCGCCGGCCTCTCTCCGACCGGATGAGGCGCAAGATCCGGTCGTCGGCCTCTTCCTGCCGCGTCGTGAACAGCACCGTGACCCCGCCCTTCGGCATCATCTGGCTCCACAACATCTCGCCCTGATTCCCGTCGAACACCACGCACACCCGCTCCACATCGCCGCGCCGGGCCTGGTAGGCCTGGCACAGGCTCACCAACGCCTCCCGCGCCGCCTGCAAGCTGCGGTCCAACTGCCGTGCCAGCTCCGGCACCGCATGGATCACGTTATAGCCGTCCAGCACCACCGTCACCATCTCGAGCGAATGCCGCCTCCGGTCACTGCCCCAACATCTTTTTCAGCGCGCCGGCGGTGCCCTTCACGGCATCCTCGGCCGTCCCAAGCGCCTTCCCGCCCATGCCGACAGCCTGGTCAATCGAGCCTGTGAGAAACCCGGTCACATCGGATTGCAGCGCGCTCACATCCAGGTTCGCGAGGTTCGCAATGGTCGTCTGGGCCAGCGCGCGCGTGATGATCAATCCCGCCAGTACCTGCGGGTTGGTCACGTGGTGGAACTGCTCCTGGATATTCACGTTGAACTCCCGGACCTGCGGGGTGGGGGCGGAGTAGTCCTTGTAAATCACCTTGCCGATGTACAGCTCCAGCGTATCAATCAGGAGGGGAGCCGCTGGCAGTTGAGGTGACGGTTTGGCCGAGCGCTCTTGGCTGGCCCGGACGGCTTTGAGGGACTGGAGGTTGACCTGGCCCTGCGCATTTTTCACCACAACTAGCTCGTTCAGATGCAGCCGCAGCTCTTCCAAGTGAGGGCGGCCGCGCAGCACGGCCGGCAGATCGAAATCCACGAACAGCTCCGGGATGTCCACCATGACCGGATCCATGAAGCCCGCCGGGTTCATCACCTGCAGCCCTTGCACGTCCAGTTTCGTCCGCAAGAGGCTGACATCAAGACGCCGGATCTTCAGGTCCAACCCGGTGATCGCCTTCACCCCGCCGGTCATCGCCATGGTGGCAATGGCGTTCTTGCTCAGGAGCAGCAGCCCCACCACCACGACGAGGCCGATCGCCACATTTCTCAGAATCTTCATCGCCCTGCCTCCCGTGTCTGGTTGCACGCGTTTCCCCATTGTACTCCTTTGCCCCTCAACAAAAAAGCCGCGAGCTTCCGCCCGCGGCTTATCAACCCTCAAAACTCTTGTGCTGTTATCCGAGCTGGCCCAAGGCTTCCTGCAAGAGCGGCAGAATGCCCTGGAGCTCCTCTTTCGTCAAGCGGCCCAGCTTGGCAAACGACGGCCGGCCCGCCTCTTCCTTGGGCTCCCGCCGGATCTGGACCTTCTTGGGGCCTCCCTTGTACGAATAGATCCCCACGATTAGTCGCCCGGCGTCATTCTCCCACGCCTTCGCAAACAACTCCTGATCCAGACTCGCATCATACGCCATCTCTGTCTCCTTACCTTCTCAGCTTGAAGGCAGAATAGGCCAAATACCCAGACAGCACAAGCGCAAGAACGCTGACCCCCATCGGCACGACCCACCCGCCAATGATCGCGTCCCACCGAAAAAAGAATCTGCATAGATGGAGAATGGCGACCGCCAAGAATACCATTCCAGCAAGCGTGTTAAAGATTTTCTGGTTCATTGCGGCCCTCCTGACAAGAGTGATGTGCCACCAAGCTCTGCGTGCCGGTTAAACGCGCTTCTCTATTGTACTCCTTCCCTCCCCAACAAAACAGCCGCGCGCTCCCGCCCGCGGCTGCCGCAATCTCACTTAAAAACGGCGGCCCTTTCGGACCGCCATTTTTATACTCTCATGAGCGGGTGGCAAGTCATTCGTGCAGATGCGAATTCAGATTTTTCGAAGAAAAATCTGTTAAGCATCAAGCGAATGCCTTGCCAGGACCCGCGAAAGAAAAACCGGAGCGCCGTCCTACTCTCCCAATCCCTTGCGGGATAAGTACCATCGGCCCTGAGGGGCTTAACGACCGAATTCGGAATGGGATCGGGTGTGACCCCCTCGGTATAGGCACTCCAGAAAACGGTTGGCTGCGAAGCGGTGTCACCCGCTTCGCAGCCAAACTGACCAACTACATTGGTTGTCTCGTCGAGTAAATAAAAACCGTGGTTAAGCCTCACGGCCGATTAGTACCGCTGAGCTTAAGGCCTTGCAGCCCTTCCACCTGCGGCCTATCAACCTCGTAGTCTACGAGGGGCCTTGAGGGGTCTTGCGACCCGGGAAACCTCATCTTGAAGGAGGCTTGGCGCTTAGATGCTTTCAGCGCTTATCCTCTCCGGACACGGCTAACCAGCGATGCGCCTGGCGGCGCAACTGGAACACCGGCGGTCCGTTCCCGCAGGTCCTCTCGTACTGTGCGGAACTCTCCTCAAGTTTCCTACGCCCACCAGAGATAGAGACCGAACTGTCTCACGACGTTCTAAACCCAGCTCGCGTACCGCTTTAACCGGCGAACAGCCGGACCCTTGGGACCTTCTCCAGCCCCAGGATGCGATGAGCCGACATCGAGGTGCCAAACCGGATCGTCGATATGAACTCTCGGATCCGATAAGCCTGTTATCCCCAGAGTACCTATTATCCGTTGAGCGACGGCGATACCACCTTCCACCGCCGGATCATTAAGCCCGACTTTCGTCCCTGCTCGACTAGCAAGTCTCGCAGTCAAGCGCCCTTCTGCCTTTATACTCGACGCGCGATTGCCGACCGCGCTGAGGGCACCTTTGGACCCCTCCGTTATCATTTGGGAGGGAACCGCCCCAGTCAAACTGCCCGCCTGACACTGTCCGTCCGGCCGTTTCAGGCCTTGGACGTTAGAACACGCGAATAAGCAGGGTGGTATTTCACCGTCGGCTCTGCCCAACCTAGCGGCTGGGCTTCAACGCCTCCCACCTATCCTACACAGCTTGGTCACATATTCAATATCAGGGTACAGTAAAGGTTCTGGGGTCTTTTCGTCTACTGGCGGGCACGCAGAGTCTTCACTGCGACCACAATTTCGCCGAGTCCCCCGTTGAGACAGCGCCCAAGTCGTTACACCATTCGTGCGCGTCGGAACTTACCCGACAAGGAATTTCGCTACCTTAGGACCGTTATAGTTACGGCCGCCATTCACTGGGGCTTCGGGTCAGCGCTTCAACCCTTGCGGGTTTGACGCCTTGCCTTAACCTTCCAGCATTGGGCAGGTGTCAGTCTGTATACAGTGCCTTGATGGCTTCGCACAGACCTGTGTTTTTACTAAACAGTCGCTTGGGCCTCTTTACTGTGATCCCACCCAGCTCCATCCACGAGGGACTTCACCGGGCAGGACACCCCTTGTCCCGAAGTTACGGGGCCATTTTGCCGAGTTCCTTAACGGGGGGTCACTCGAACGCCTTGGTCTGTTCGACCTGCCTACCTGTGTCGGATTGCGGTACGGTCACCGATGGAACTCCAAGTGCTGGCTTTTCTTGGCAGCTTAGCGTGAACCAGTTTGCTTCGGCCGTAGCCTCAGCTCCCCATCACCCCTCATCCCTTGCGGGACTACAGGCTTAGACCGAGATATCCACTACTCGGATGGTCTAGCTTCCTGCGTCACCAACACTCGTCAAACGTCCCACCGGTGGTAGCCGAATGTTAACGGCTTGTCCATCACCTACGCCTTTCGGCCTCGGCTAAGGACCGACTCACCCTGGGCGGATTAACCTTCCCCAGGAAACCTTAGGCTTTCGGCGGCTCCGTTTCTCGCGGAGCTTATCGCTACTCATTCCGACATTCTCACTTCCGCCTCGTCCAGCCCATTTCTCAATGGACCTTCATCCTACTGCGGAACGCTCCCCTACCACGATACCGCCTTGCGGCGGAACCATTCACAGCTTCGGTGGCATGCTTGAGCCCCGATCATTGTCGGCGCAGAATCGCTCGACCGGTGAGCTGTTACGCACTCTTTAAATGATGGCTGCCTCTAAGCCAACATCCCGGCTGTCACTGCGGTTCTACATCCTTTCCCACTTAGCATGCGCTTTGGGACCTTAGCTGGTGATCTGGGTTGTTTCCCTCGCGTCTGTGAAGTTTATCCCCCACAGGCTGACTCCCGTGGTATGGGTCGATGGTATTCGGAGTTTGGTTGGGTTCAGTATCCTGGTGTGGACCCTAGCCCATCCAGTGCTCTACCCCCACCGACGAACCCACGAGGCTAACCCTAGAGTTATTTCGGGGAGAACCAGCTATCACCAAGTTTGATTGGTCTTTCGCCCCCAACCACAGCTCATCCCACAGTTTTTCAACACTGATGAGTTCGGGCTTCCCCCCGCTGTTAGGCGGGGTTCACCCTGGCCATGGTTAGATCACCTGGCTTCGGGTCTACTCGAGCAAGCTCAGACGCCCATTTCGGACTCGCTTTCGCTACGCCTCCCCCCGGTTTGGCGGGGTTAGACTTGCTTGACCGAGTAACTCGCCGGATCATTATGCAAAAGGCACGCTCTCACCCACCTTGCGGCAGGCTCGAACTGCTTTGTAGGCTTACGGTTTCAGGTTCTATTTCACTCGGCTTCCGCCGTTCTTTTCACCTTTCCCTCACGGTACTAGTACACTATAGGGTTTCGACGTGTATTGTAGCCTTGGAAGGTGGGCCTCCCAGATTCCCACCAGGTTCCACGTGTCCGGTGGTACTTGGGTATCCTCTCCATTTTGTCCTGAGACGATTTCACCTACCGGACTGTCACCGTCTATGGTCGGCCGTTCCAGACCGTTCGATTATCGCCAAGAACAAAACGAGCTGTCTACACACAGCTCCGAGAAGACCCCGCAACACCCCAACAGCAACGCATGTAGGCTATCACACCATTGGGGTTTAGGCTGTTGCCCGTTCGCTCGCCGCTACTAAGGCAATCTCGTATTTGATTTCTTTTCCTGCGGATACTGAGATGTTTCACTTCTCCGCGTATTGCTCGCGCCGCCTATGTATTCAGCGGCGCGTTCCTGCCCATAACGGCAGGAGGGTTGCCCCATTCGGACATCCTCGGATCACAGCCTGCTTGCGGCTCCCCGAGGCTTATCGCAGCTTGCCACGTCCTTCATCGCCAGTCGAAACCAAGGCATCCTCCGTAAGCCCTTCGTAGCTTAACCACGAAGAAACTCGACGAGACCAATGTAGTTGTCAAAGAGCAGCAGCCCTCAGCTCCGGGAAGACCGGAGGGAGGACAAATCTGTTGAGGTTCACAAAACGTGGAGCAGAGGGGGATCGAACCCCTGACCTCCTGAATGCAAATCAGGCGCTCTCCCAGCTGAGCTACTGCCCCCGACGGTGCGCGCCGCCACAGCTGGCCGCGTGGTCATGTGATCCCACGTGAACCTTGAAAAAGAACGGGTTGACAAGATGGTGGGCCGAAGTGGAATTGCACCACTGACCCCCGCGTTATCAGCACGGTGCTCTGCTAACTGAGCTATCGGCCCGAACGGCCGTGGCTCGTGCATTGTAGCGAGGCCGCGCCGAGCTTGTCAAAAAGAATAATTCGAGAGGACTGCGCCCCTGGTTATTCCCAGGAATGTGAGCACCGCTCCTTAGAAAGGAGGTGATCCAGCCCCGCGTTCCCGTGGGGCTACCTTGTTACGACTTAGCGCCAGTCACCAAATTCACCTTCGACGGCTCCCTCCCTTGCGGGTTGAGTCACCGACTTCGGGTGCCTTCGGCTCCCATCGCTTGACGGGCGGTGTGTACAAGGCCAGGGAACGTATTCACGGCGGCGTGGCTGATCCGCCGTTACTAGCGATTCCGGCTTCACGCAGGCGAGTTGCAGCCTGCGATCCGAACTGAGGGATCGTTTAAGCGATTAGCTTCTTCTCGCGAAGTCGCAGCGCGTTGTCGATCCCATTGTAACACGTGTGTCGCCCCAGACATAAAGGCCGTACGGACTTGACGTCATCACCACCTTCCTCCAACTCGTCGCTGGCAGTCTCCCTAGAGTGCTCGGCATCCTTTCGGACCCGGTGGCAACTAAGGACGATGGTTGCGCTCGTTGTGGCACTTAAGCCAACACCTCACGGCACGAGCTGACGACAGCCATGCAGCACCTGTGCAAGCTCTCGACTGGTTACGAGTCGTCCCCTTTTCAGGTTCCTACTTCAAGCATGTCAAGCCTGGGTAAGGTTCTTCGCGTAGCATCGAATTAAACCACATGTTCCACCGCTTGTGCTGGCCCCCGTCAATTCCTTTGAGTTTCAACCTTGCGGCCGTACTCCCCAGGTGGGTCACTTAACGGGTTACCTACGGCACTGACCCACAGATGTGAGCCAACACCTAGTGACCATCGTTTACGGCTAGGACTACCAGGGTATCTAATCCTGTTCGCTCCCCTAGCTTTCGCCTCTCAGCGTCAGAAGCAGACCAGCGAATCGCCTTCGCAACTGGTGTTCCTCCCGATCTCTACAGATTTCACCCTTACACCGGGAATTCCATTCGCCTCTTCTGCCCTCAAGCCTTGCAGTTTCGGGCGCCATTCCACGGTTGAGCCGTGGGCTTTCACACCCGACTTACAAAGCCGCCTACTTGCCCTTTACACCCAATGAATCCGAGCAACGCTCGCCACCTCCGTATTACCGCGGCTGCTGGCACGGAGTTAGCCGTGGCTTCCTCTCGAGGTACCGTCCGCCCCTCCGGGTTGTTCACCCGATGGGGCTTCATCCCTCGTGACAGCGGTTTACGACCCGAAAGCCGTCATCCCGCACGCGGCGTCGCATGGTCAGGCTTTCGCCCATTGCCAAAGATTCTCGACTGCAGCCTCCCGTAGGAGTCTGGGCAGTGTCTCAGTCCCAGTGTGGCTGACCACCCTCTTAGGCCAGCTACCCGTCGGAGCCTTGGTAGGCCGTGACCCTACCAACTAGCTGATGGGACGCGGGGCCCTCCTAAAGCGATAGCAACCTTTCGGTCGAGGCCACCTTTGTTCATCCGATCATGCGACCAGATGAACACATCTGGTATTAACACCGCTTTCGCGATGGTATCCCAGTCTTCAGGGCAAGTTCCCCACGCGTTACGCACCCGTTTGCCGCTATCCCCTTGCGGGGATCGCACGACTTGCATGCCTTATCCACGCCGCCAGCGTTCGCTCTGAGCCAGGATCAAACTCTCCGTCAACTATTGTTCAGGCAGCAAACGCAGCACCGTTCCCTTACGGGTCAAGCACCACATCCCTGCCTGAGTGTGTTGAGGAGCTCTCCACTCTCAGGAACAACTGGAGCACAGTCTCTCTCGAATTATCAAAGAGCAACCACAACCAAAATTGGGAAAAAAATACCTGCGCCTTTTGTTGAAGGCGCAGGGATGCCCTTCACAACAAAGCTGCTTGTCGTCGCTACCTTGTCAAACGCAAACTTGTCAGCGCTCCTCTTCTTTTCAAAGAGGAGTGTCAATCCTAACAGTCCAACCTTGTGCTGTCAAGACCGAAATCGTTATGCACAATTAAAACGTGGGGACGAGAGGATTTGAACCTCCATGCCTTGCGGCACTAGGCCCTCAACCTAGCGCGTATACCAGTTCCGCCACGTCCCCGTAAACGTGTCCGTGCACCAGATCCGATTGAAAATACAGCCGTTGTGATCGCCCCTTCAGAAGCCGACGACACTGAAGCGGCATATTTCGCCATCACCCCTGAGCGATAGCGTGGCGTTGGCGGCTTCCATGCGGCCTGGCGACGCCGCAGTTCCGTTGCGGCGCAGCGCACGTCCAATCGGCGCTTCTCAATGTCAAAGATGACTCGATCGCCGTTCTTCAACAGCGCAATCGGCCCGCCTGCCGCCGCTTCCGGCGCCACATGGCCGGCCATGAGGCCCCGGGTCGCTCCGGAGAAACGGCCATCGGTCAAGAGGGCGACCGATTCGCCCAGCCCCTGCCCGACGATGGCGGCGGTCACCGCCAGCATTTCCCGCATGCCAGGACCGCCTTTGGGGCCTTCGTAGCGCACGACCACCACGTCGCCGGCCTTGATCCGCCGCCGCTGGACCGCGGCAAATGCCGCCTCCTCGGAATCAAACACCTGCGCTGGACCCTCGTGCCGGCGAGATTCATGACCGGTAATCTTGACCACACAGCCTTCGGGAGCCAGGTTGCCGTGCAGGACCACCAGCCCGCCGTTGGGGCGGAGGGGCGTGGCCAGCGAACTGACAACCAGCTGGCCGGGAGTTTCTCTGGCCGCCTTGGCTTCTTCCCCGATCGTGCGGCCGGTTACCGTTTTGGCGAACGCATGCAGGCGCTTGGCTTCCAGCAACCGCTTGGCGATAACGGCTACTCCACCCGCACGGTATAAATCGGTGGCCACGAACCGGCCCCACGGCTTGAGATCCGCCAGCAGCGGCGTACGACCGCTGATGCGATCAAAGTCGTCAATGGCCAAGGCGACGCCCGCTTCGCGGGCCAGCGCCAGCAGATGTAACACACTGTTCGTCGAGCCGCCGGTCGCTGCGACCGCCGCGATGGCGTTCTCCAGTGCCTGACGCGTCACGATCTGCCGAGGCCGCAGGTTTCGGCGCAGCACATCCATGACGAGTTTGCCCGCCTCAAACGCCACCTCCTCCTTGGTGGAGTCCATGGCCGGCACGCTGCCGCTGCCCATGGGGCAGATGCCCAGCATTTCCATGGCCATGGCCATCGTGTTGGCGGTGAATTGCCCACCGCATGCTCCAGGGCCGGGGCAAGCGCGGTCTTCGAGGCGATGCAGATCGGCTTCGCTCATCCGGCCGGCAGCGCAGGCCCCGACGGCCTCAAAGACGTCCTGGATCGTGACGTCCCGGCCGTCAAATTTCCCAGGAGCGATGGAGCCGCCGTAGAGCATCAGCGAGGGGAGATCCAGGCGGAGCAGCGCCATCACGGTGCCGGGGATGGTCTTGTCGCAGCCGGAGAGAGCCACCACCCCGTCAAACGCATGACCACGGACCACCAGCTCAATGGAGTCGGCGATCACTTCGCGACTGATGAGCGAGGCCTTCATCCCCTCGGTGCCCATGGCGATACCGTCGGACACGGCAATCGTGTTGAACTCAATCGGCGTGCCACCGGCCGCCCGGACCCCCGCCTTCACCCGCTCCGCCAGCCGGCGCAGATGGATATTGCACGGCATCACCTCGATCCAGGTATTGGCAATGCCGATGAGCGGACGGCGTAAATCCTCGTCGGTGAGGCCCAGCGCCTTGAGCATGGCGCGGGACGGCGCGCGATCGGGTCCGTCGAGCATCACGCGGCTGTGAGAACGGAGATCCATCAGTAATCAATCCCCAGTTGGGCGGGAATGCGCTGCTGCCAGGGGTGCTTGATCTCCCGCATCTCGGTCACCAAGTCGGCTTGGTCCACGATCGCTTGCGGCGCATTGCGCCCGGTCATGATCAAGTGGAGTGGCGGCGGCTTCACGTGAATGAGCTCCAGCACGTCCTCAACGCTGATGAGCTGCACCCCGGCGTAATCAATGGCGTAGATAATCTCATCCAGCAGGATCAGGTCGTAGGCCCCGGAGGTGATTTTTTCCCGCGCGATGCGCAGGGCATCCCGGGCCGCGTCCACATGTTCGGCCAATGGTTTCTTGTCGCCCATGTGCTGGACGAACCCTTTGCCGAGCTGCAGCACTTCCAACTGGGGCGCCAGCCGCTTGCCCATCTCCAGTTCCCCGAACACGACCGGCCAGTCCCCCTTGAAAAACTGCAAGACGGCCACCCGCCACCCGTGCCCGAGCGCGCGGAAGACGGCCCCAAGCGCCGCCGTGGTTTTGCCTTTGCCGTTTCCGGTATAGACGATGAGCAATCCTCGACGGGGCATGGTGGGGAATGAGTCAACGCCAGTCTAGCAAAGGCAGTTGAGGGGTGTCAAATCTCGGTCAGGCCGAGGACCGCCCGAATAGGCTGAAGACGCTGGGCGAAGGCCGCGTCGTCAAGCACGGGGACTGCTCCATCCAACGGCATGGAGCCATCAAGATCCACCCACGACTTGCATCCGCCATAGCGAGGCGACACCGGCAGGACCTGCGGCGCAGGCAGCCGGAACGCGCGCACGATCGCTACGACCAGCGGCTGATCCGGCTGCCAGTGCAGCCGCTGCTCCAAAAATGCGTCGTTATAAATGTGGAAGGAGGTCAGCCGCTTCAGGACCGACGCATCTGTGGTGGAGGCGGAGGCGGTCACGAGCCCGCCCCACTCAATCCGCACCTGGCCCTCCGACGGACGGCTGCGCAGCTCCAGGTCCAGATAGCCGGCGTAGTCCGGCCGGAGGAAATTGACCGTTTGATGCTCGAAGGTGGGATAGAACACGAAGCGGTCGGCGAGCACTTCAAATCCGCGTGATGCCTCAACCAAGCCCCCCTTGCGGATCAGGACGAGCTGCTCCCCTGTTCCGAACGCGTGGACGACGCTGGCCCATTCCTTCAATGCTGCTGCACTCATGACAGGGCGGCTCCGACGAGGCGAAGGAATTGCTCCAAGTTCTCCGGCTGAAGGAATGGGTTGCCGTGCTTCTCCTGCCCCAAGGTGGAGTGCGGGGAGGGCGCATAATTGTGCCCGGGATAGAGAGCCGTCTGGTCATCCAAGTGCTTGAGCGTATGCGTCAAGCTGTGATACAGCGCCCGCGGATCGCCGCCGGGCAGATCGCAGCGGCCACACCCCCCGATGAACAACGTGTCTCCGGACAGGAGACGACCATTCACCAGCAGGCACTGAGAGCCGGGGGTGTGCCCCGGCGTATGAATCACGGTGATTGGGACCTGTCCGACCTGGATGGGGTCGCCGTGCCTGACCACCTGCAGCGACGAGGGAGCCACGGGGAGCGCTGAGGCTTCGGTTTCATGGATGTGGACCGGCACATCCACCGCCTTGAGCAATTCTCCCAAGCCCATCACATGGTCGAAATGCGAATGAGTCAAGAGTACCCGCGTCAGCCGATAGCCGTCCGCTTCCGCAGCG